>DASTQX010000415.1:0-9820 GCA_035761505.1 Pyrinomonadaceae bacterium | reverse complement strand
CGCTCGAAGCCTCTCCACTCCTCAACACGTCCGTCCTCCTCCCGTCAGCCTCTCTGGTTGTGTGAATGTGCGCCCGGCCCTCCGGCCCGCACGCGTCAGGCGGCGTTTGTACCACGCATCTTATCACCGCCCCGCGCTCTTGGCAGCAACTTAGTGCTGGCATTTTCATGCGGCCTGTCGGATGATGACGCCGACCTTCAGCCGGGGTCGGCGCGACTTCGGATAACCGGCGGGCTCCCCTCTCCGTATCAACGGGCACAGGGAGGTGGCGAAAATGTTCTGCCCTCAATGCGCGACGCCGAACGCGGACGACTCGAAGTTCTGCCGCTCCTGCGGGATTGAGCTAGGGGCGGTGGCGCTGGTGTTGAAAGGCGAGCCGGTCAAGGCGTCGAAGAAGAAGTCCGGCAAGAAGAAGGACGAGCCCGCCACGACCGAAGAGTGGTTGGAGAGACGTGCCGAGGGCGTGAGCGGCGTCACGCGGGGCTCGATTCTGATGCTCGTGTCGCTGCTCATCGGCGCGGCGTTGGCGCTGTTCGTCCCGGCGGAAGTGCCGTGGATGCTCGTCTGGATGGTCTTCTTCGGGTGGATGGCCGTCTGGGGCGGCAGCGAGGTGGCCGAGGGCGCGGGCGTCATCGTCGAGGCGAAGAGCAGGCTGCGGCTTCTGGCGTCGAAGTCCGGCGGCGAGTCTTTAGCTTCGACGCCGAGAGAGTTGTCACCCGCGCGCGAACCTCTGCCGACGATGAGCGCCGCCGAAGCCTTCAGGCCGCAGGCTCCTTCGAGCGTCACCGAGGGCACGACGCGCGAGTTGGACGAGTTGCTTGAGAGCCGGGGCCGCGCGCGACGACCGCCGACGCCCCCGGACGGCTGACGCGCGCCGCGCCGCGAAGGTGTCGGAAACACTTCCCGAATCGTCTCTGTTAAGGAGAATCAATTCCGATGGACAAGTTACTCCTGCCGCTTCTGTTGGGAACCAACCGCAAAGAGAGGAAGAGCGCCTTCGTCGCCGAGTGGCTGTCCGGCGAGATGCGGAAGAGGCCGGAGATCGAGACGCGGCTCTTCGACGTGGCGGACTTCGCGCTCCCGCAGGACGACTACGGCGGCGGCATCAAAGACCTCTTCCCCGAATGGCGCGACACCATCATCCGCGCCGACGGGCTGGTCATCGTCTCGCCCGAATACAACCACGGCTACCCCGGCTCTCTGAAGAGCGTCCTGGACTTGCTGCTCAGGGAGTACGTCCACAAGGCGGTGGCGTTCGTCGGCGTCTCGGCGGGGCCGTGGGGCGGCACGCGCGTCATCGAGGCGATGGTGCCGATGGTCAGGGAGCTGGGCCTCGCCGCGACCTTCACCGACCTCAACTTCCCCTCCGTGCAGACGAAGTTCGATGAAGGAGGAAAACTCCTCGACGCGGCCTACGAGAAGCGCGCCGCCGCCTTCCTCGACGAACTCGTCTGGATGAGCCGCGCCCTCAAGTGGGGCCGCGAGAATCTCCCGTCGAAATTCCACTAACACAAACGATGAAGGCGGAACGATGAACGATAAGCTGAAGAGACTTGTCTTTCAGCTCATCGTTCATCGTTCCGCCTTCATCGTTTGTCCTTCATCCGTCTTAAGACTTCGCTGATTCGTCGCCGCCCGCCATCGAGCGGTAGAGCCAAGCCTTCGCGCGCCGCCACTCGCGCCTGACGGTGGTGGGCGAAATCCCCAAGACCTCAGCCGTCTCCTCGATGCCGAGCCCGGCGAAGTAGCGCAGCTCGACAATCTTCCCCTTCTGCGGGTCGAGTGCTTCCAACTCCTTGAGCGCCTCGTCGAGCGCCATCAGGTCGGCGGCGCGGCCCGCGTCCATCGCCTCGGCTTCACCCAGACTGACCTGCACCGCGCCGCCGCCGCGCTTGTCGCGCGTGTGCGAGCGCGCGTGGTCAATGAGGACGTGGCGCATGACCTGCGCGCAGACGGCGAAGAAGTGCGCGCGGTCTTTGTACTCGAAGCCGTCCTGCCCGGCGAGCCTGAGATAAGCCTCGTTGACGAGCGCCGTGGCCTGCAAGGTGTGGCCCGGTCGCTCGCGGCTCATCTGTCGGCGCGCGATGCCGCGCAACTCCGCGTGGACGAGCGGCGCGAGGCGGTCGAGCGCCTCGCGGTCGCCCCTGCCCCAGTCGGCGAGCAGGCGTGTGATCTCTTCCGGCGAGCCTTCGTTCATCGCTTCGCGCTCCCTAAAAGTGCGTCGAGACTTTCTAAAAAGGCGGCGCGAAGTTTATCACCTCGCGCGGCGAGACCGGCGGGCGAAAATATTTTTTGAGGGGGTGGACACTTTTCGCGCCGCGTGTCGCTTTCAGGAGTGAGCGGACAAATCGGCGGGGAGGCGAAGGGGCGCGCGCCGCGCGGACGGCGCGAGGACTCGAAGCCGCCCCGCCGACCGCGAAAGACTTTCGGACGGGAGGTCGCAGGAATGACGAGACATTCGACGAAGACGGAAACGCAGACGGTGGCGACGAAGACGGCGCGGGCCGAGGCGCGGATGCTCGGCGGCATCGCGCTCTTCTGCTATTCGACGACGCTCGCGGCCATGTTGGTCTTCGGCTACACGTTGCTCGCGCTCGCCGTGCGGGGCATCGCCTTCCCAGACCTCTTCGCCCGTTCGTGTCCCTGCTTCTAAGCCGCCGCCCTTTTGAACCCAGAAACGCAGAAACTCTAAGGAGACCGAAAAAGATGTCGAGACACTTCACGAACAGAATGATTTTCGTCGCCCTCGCGGCCCTCGCCGCGCTTCAACTCTCGGTTGCCGCGCAGGCGTCCGGCCAGCCCTCCGGGAGCGACGACGACGCGGCCATCCGCGAGAACGTGCGGCAGTTGGAGGCGGGCTGGAACTCGAAGAGCGGCGCGCTCTTCGCCAAGCCCTTCGCCGAAGACGCCGACTACGTCGTCATCAACGGCCTCCACATCCGAGGGCGCGAGGCCATCGGCGCGGGCCACCAGCAAATCTTCGACAGCTTCATGAAGGAGACGACCCTCGCCCTCACGGTCAAGCAGACCCGCTACATCCGTCCCGACGTGGCCGTCGTCCACGTCGGCGCGCACCTCAAGGCACCGAAGGCCGCCGAAGGCGCGCGCGAGGCCGACGCCGCCATCACCCTCGTCATGTCGAAGGAGAAGAGCGGCTGGCAGATCGTCGCCTTCCAGAACACGCAAGTGGCGAACGACAGGCATTGACGGCGAACGCCCCGAACCATCTTCCACGACGCGAAAACGGGAAGCCCGACGGCTTCCTCGTCTCGCGCCTGCGAAGCGCGGGCGCAATCATCCCCGGCAAAATCAACGTCTCACCCGCGCCTCTGAGACGAAAGGCGAAACGGTGGATGATGAAAGGGGCGCTCTCTGCAATCTCAGAGAGCGCCCCTTTCATCATCGGTCTTCCGAGAGACTTTAAGGGAAGACGAGCGCGAGGATGGTGATGGCGGCGGCGGTGACGAGGGCGCGGCGGTGGATGCGGCGGGCCTTGTCGCGGAGGCGGGCGGCGAGCGCCGCGTCTTCGATTCCCTCTTCGCCCGCGTCCATGTTGCAGACGCCCCGCGCGGCGAGCGCGATGCAGGTCTTCTCGCGCGCCTGCAAGAGTCCGAGCCCGGCCAGCCAGACGGGGAAGAAGACGACGGCGCGCGACCAGCGCGGCGCTTCAAAGACGACGAGGACGAAGGCCGCCGCGACGCCGACCGTCAACGCCACGATGCCGAGCAGACGCCGCTTGCGTTGCTCGCGCGGGCCGATGTTTATCGCTTCCGCTGACATCACAATCTCTCGCTTCAGCGTCCGCCCGCGCGCAGCGTCGCCAGAGGTTGCCCGGCCTGCACGGTCTGGCCGACGCGCGCGCTGACGGCGCTGACCACACCGGCTGAGGTGGCGCGCGCGACGACGATCTGCTCGGTCGGGGCGAACGAAGGGAAGGAAGAGTTGCGCGACTGTTGGCGGGCGACGACGAGGCCGGACTGTGCGCTCTGCGCGGCGGACTGTGCGCGTTGGAAGCGCTGCTGTGCGCGCTCGTAGTCGGCGCGCGCGCCGTCCAACTGCCCCTGCGTCGCCTCGCCCGAAGCGACGAGCGGCGTCAGCCGCCCGACCTCAACCTCGGTGCGCACGACCTCGGCGCGCGCGGCCTCGACTTCGCCCTGCGCCGCGCCGATGTTTCTCCCCGCGCGCGCGACCGGGTCTTCGCCCGGCGGCGGCGGCGTCGAGGCGGGCGCGGCGGCGCGCACGACGATTTCCACAACGGGGTCGCCCTCGCCGACCTCCACGCCTTCGCGCACGAGCACGCGCCGTACCTCGCCCGCCGCCGGGGCGTTCACGACCACGACGCCGCGCGCCTCCGGCTCGTCCCTGACCGCATTCGACTGGCAGGCAAACGAGACGAGGAGCGCGCCGAGCGCGAAGATGAAGGCCGCGCTCCGAAGCCTCGTCTTGAGAGTCGAAGCGCGTGGGAGTTTACTTATCATCCGGGTTCGTTCCGGTCGTCGCGCTGGCCGGGTTGGTCAGAGAGAGCAACGCGCCGTTGTCGGGCGCGGCGCGCATCTCAAGCTCGCGCGTCGGCGTGTCGGCGCGCACCGAGACGTTGTTGGATTGGAGCGTGTTGCCGGTCGCGCGCTGGAAGTCGGCGATGGCCTTGTTGAGGTCGGTCTGCGCCTGAAGCTCCCGGCCTCGCGCGGCCAGAAGTTCGTTCTGCCGTTGCAGGACGAGGAACACGGTCGTCGTGCCCGCGCGGAACTGTCGCTGCTCGCTCTCGTACTGCTGCTCGGCGGAAGAGCGCGAGGCGGCGGCGGACGCGAGCCGCGCTTCCGCCGAGCGCAAGGATTGAGTGGCGTTGCGCACGTCGGCCTCGATGAGCTGTTCGGCCTGCGCGCGCTGGTTGCGGATGCGGCTGCCTTCGGCGAGCGAGCGACCGAGGTTCGCCTCCGCCGTGCGATTTCGCAAGGGCAGAGAGACGCGCACGCCCACGCGGTAAGTCGGGTAGTCCTGCTGAATCAGGTTTGTGACCGACTGTGTGTAGCCGCCGATGAGATTCGGCGTGACCGTGCCGCCGCCGCCCGTCGTCGTTTCGAGCGGAGGGAGTCCGGCGATGGCCGAAAGCTCGTTGACGCGCGTGCGAAGCGCCGCGTTCGCGCCGCCCGTCCCGCCGGTGCCGCTGCCCGCCGCCGTCAGAGAGCCCGCCAAGCCGACCGACGTGTACGTGCCGACGAGATCAATCTGCGGCTTCGTCAGGTCGCGGAAGTAGCGCGTGTCAATCTGGTTTATCTCCGCGCCGGTCTGAAGCTGCGCGAGTTCCGGTCGGTTGTTGATGGCGGCGGCGACGGCCTGCTCTAAGGGAACGCGCGGCGCTTCGAGGTTGACGGGCGTGACCGGCGTCAGAGGCTTCGACCAGAGGGGCGCTGAACGGTCGGGCAGAATCAAAGTCTTCAAAGTGTTCTCGGCGCGCGTCACCGTCTCCTGCGCGGTGTAGACGTTCTGCTCGAACGTCGTGACCTGCGTGTTGGCGGCGACGATGTCAATCGGCGCGAGCACGCCTTGCTTGACGAGTCGCTGGTTGCTTTCGAGCTGCACGCGCGCCTGCCGCACGGCCTCGATCTGCACTTGCAGGTTGCGGAGCGCGAACGCCAAGTCCCAGTACGCCAGCTCGACCTGCGAGATGACTTCGATGGCGCGCTGGCGGAACTGCGAGTCGGTTAAGGAAAGATTCTTCTTGGCGATCTCGATGTTGCGGCGGTTCTGGTCGAAGCGCAGGCCGCGCCAGAGCGGCTGCGTGTAGGTGAAGTTGAGCGCCGTCGGGAACTGCGGGTTGAGCGTGACGTTCTGGTTGTTGGTCGTCAGGCGCGTCGAGGAGAAGTCGAGTTGATAAGCGCCGCCCGCGACGGGCGAGAAGCCGCCGAAGCGCACCGCGCCGGTCGCGTCCGTCTGCTTGACGGAGCCGTCCTGCGCGCCGCCGAGCGTCGAACTGGTCGGCGTGACGCGGCTCTCGAAGAAGCTCTCGGAAGAGAAGACGGGGTCGTAGATGCCGCGCGCCGCCGTCAGATTGTACTCGGCGACCTGCACGTCAATGCGCGAGCCGTCAATGTCGTTGTTGTTGGCGAGCGCGAGCGCGATGGCATCATTCAAGGTGAGCGGCGTCTGGTCGGCCATGTCCACGCCGACGCGCTCGGCGCTCGGCAGAGGGCGCGCGGGTGCCTCGAAGTTCGGCGCGATGGGCGGCGGCTCGGTCGGGAGTTCGGCGGGCGCTATTCCGCCGGAGACGCCGACGCTCTGCCCCGGTGTCTGCGGCGTGCCGGTCGCCGTGCCGGGAGTCGTCGCGCCGGGAGCCGTGCCTTGCTGCGGCGCGGTCGTCCCGGCGGGCGTCGAGGTCTGAGGCGTCTGCTGCCCCGGCGCGGTCTCCTGCGAAGAGGGCTGCACCTGCGGCGAAGGCGGGCGCGGCCCCTGCGTGTTGGGCGTCGTCTGCTGGCGCTGCTGCTCAACGCCGGTCTGCGGCTGCGTGCTCTGCTGCGCCTCGTTCTCCGGGCGCACGGGCGCGGAGGAAGAGTTCGGCGGCAACTGCGTCGTGGGCGTCGGCGGCTGGCCGGGCCTCGGCTGCTGCGGCGTCGTGCCCGCGGGCGGCGCTTGCTGCGGCGTCGAAGACGGCGGCGTCTGCCCCGTCTGGCTCTGCGCGAGCGCCGCGCCGGGCGCGGAGAGCATCGTCGCCGCGACGAGCACCGCCGCTCCAACTCGATAAAATTTCATCATCCGAAAACCTTTGACCTCTCGCGCGCAAGATTCTTGTAGGGGCAGGACTCGTCCCTGCCCCTATCAACTTCGTGAACGCTTAAGTTGAGACTGTCACCACCAAAGCGGGCCGAGGAGTTGCCCTGCCCCCAAAGTCTTGCGACGCGTCCTCAGTCGCCCGCCGCCGGGTCGCTGTAACTGTCCTTGACGGCCCCCCGGCGCGCGACCGGCTCGTCGAGCGCGGGCTTGCGCGAGGAGACGCTCGCGTAAGCCTCCGAAAGACGACGGCCCACGCCGCCCTTGAAGTTATTGAAGCCCGCGCCGACGCGCGACCACACGGTCGAGTCCTTCGCGTCCTCGAAGAGCGAGTAGAAGACCGGGACGGCGAGGAGCGTGAGCAACAGGCAGAGCGACTGGCCGCCGACGACAAGCACGCCGATGGAGCGGTTCGTCGCCGCGCCCGCGCCCGTGCCGAGGACGAGCGGAATCATCCCGGCGACGAGCGCGATGGTCGTCATCAGAATGGGCCGCAGGCGGTCGCGGTTCGCTTGCAGGATGGCGCTGTAACGCTCCATCCCGTGCGCGCGCAACTCGTTCGTGTGGTCAATCTGCAAGATGGCGTTCTTCTTGACGATGCCGAAGAGCAGAAGGATGCCGAGCGCCGAGAAGATGTTGAGACGCTGCCCGGCGATTAAGGTCGAGAGCAGCGCGAACGGAATCGAGAGCGGGAGCGTGAGCAAGATGGTGACGGGGTGGATGAACGACTCGAACTGCGCCGCGAGAATCAGGTACATGAAGACGAACGAGAGCAGGAAAGCGAGCATGAAAGACTGGTTCGCGCGCTGCAACTCTTTCGACTGGCCGGTGACGCCCGTGCGGTAGCCCGCCTCCATGTTCAACTCCTGCGCGTAACGCTGGACGGCGGCCAGCCCGTCCGACTCCGAGCCGTTCGGCGCGAGGCTCGCCGAGATGGTCACTTGCCTTTGGCGGTTGAGGCGGTCAATCGAGGCCGGGCTCTCGCCATCTTCGAGCCGCACGAGCTTCTCCAGACCGACCGTCCCGCCGTTGGCCGAGGCGACCGTGAAGTTGCTCAAATTCTCGCGCGTGCGCCGGAACTCTTCGCCCGCGCGCACCACCACGTCGTACTGATCCGAGCCTTCGCTGTAAGTCGTAACGCGCGCGCCCGCCGCGAGCGTGTTCAGAGCCTGCGCCACGTCGCCCGCCTTGACGCCGAGGTCTGCGGCGCGCTGGCGGTCAATGATGACGCGCACTTCGGGGCTGCTCAGTTCGAGCGAGCGGTCGGCGTCGCGGAAGTTGTCGTCGGCCTTGATGCGCTCGACGAGCTTGTCCGAGTACTCGTCGAGCTTGCTGATGTCGGGGCCGCTGATGAAGAAACCGAGCGAAGAGCCGCCGCGCCCCTGTCCGAGGCTCGCGCCGATGGACGAGCCGCCCGACGCGTTGATGACGTACTCCTTCGGGTACTTGCGCTTGCGGATCATGTCGCGCGTGCGCTGGATGAGTTCGGCCTGCGAGAACTCGCGGTCGGCGACCGGCTTGAGGCTGACCTGCACCGAGCCCCGGTTGGGCTGGCCGCCGCCGCCGAAGCCGCCCGCGTTGACGAGCGTGTTCTGGACGCCGGGTATCTGCTCGCGCACGTCGCGCGCGACGCGCTCCAAAACGGATTGCGTCGCCGCCAGACTCGTCCCCTGCGGCGCGCGTAGCGAGACTTGGAAGGCCGACTCGTCCTCGTCCGGCAAGAAGTTGTAGCCGACGGCGCGGTAGAGCGGCACGATGGAGGCGACCACGATCACGCAGAGGACGACGACGACGAGGCGGTGCGCCATTGACCACTTCAGCATCCACATGTAGGCGGCGTCCACCGGTTTGTAGAACCGTCCCGACTTCGACGAGTGGTGCTCCTTCTCGCGCGCTGGCGCGTGAGCGTCGGCCCCGTCGCCCTCGCCTTCGCCGCCCAAGCCTTCGGGCGTGACGGTCTCCTTCGGCGGCTTGATCCAGCGCGCCGCGAGCATCGGCGTCAAGGTGAACGAGACGAGCAGCGAGACGGCAATCGCCGCCGCCGCCGTGAGGCCGAAAGAGGACATAAAGCGACCGACGATGCCCGACATGAAGCCGACGGGGATGAAGACGGCGAGCAGAGAAAGCGTCGTCGCCATCACGGCGAGGCCAATCTCGCGCGTGCCCTCGACCGCCGCCTGATACGGGTGCATCCCCTTCTCTTCGACGAAGCGGTAGATGTTCTCTAAGACGACGATGGCGTCGTCAATCACGATGCCGACCATCAAAGTCAGCGCGAGCATCGTCATCTGGTTGAGCGAGTAGCCGAGCGCGGCGATGATGGCGAAGGCCGCGATGATCGAGGTCGGGATGGCGAGCGCGGCGATGATCGTCGAGCGGAAGTTCCAGAGGAAGAGGAAGACGATGAGCGCGGCGAGCAGGCCGCCGACGACCAGGTGCTCTTCGATGGCGTGGAGCGAAGTCTCGATAAACTCCGACTGGTCGCGCGTGACGACGACCTTCAAGTCCGAGGGCAGCAGCGGCAGAATCTCGGCCATGCGCTGCTTGACGCCGTTGATGACGGCGATGGTGTTCGCGCCCGACTGTTTGCGGATGCCGAGCGAGACCGACGGCACGCCGTTCAGAGAGGCCGCCGAGTTCGGGTCAACGCCGCCGTCCTCGACGCGACCGATGTCACGAACCTTGACCGGGTAGCCGTTGCGCGTCGTGATGACGATGTCGTTGAAGTCCTCGACGCGCGTGACCTTCGAGAGCGTCCTGAGCGTCACCGTCCGCGCGCCCTCGTCCAGACGCCCGCCGGGCAACTCAAGGTTCTGCGTGCGCAAAGCGTTCGAGACTTCCGTCACCGAGAGGTTGAAGGCGCGCAGCCGGTCGGGCTCGACGTAGATTTTGATTTCGCGCTGGCGACCGCCGAAGACGACCACCTCGCCCACGCCGTCCGCCGACTCAATGCGCTCCTGAATCTCGTTCTGGACGAGCGTCGTCAACTCAATCGAAGAGCGCGGCGCGCTGATGGCATAGACGAGGACGGGCTGCGAGTCGGGGTCGGACTTGC
>DASTQX010000414.1:0-2485 GCA_035761505.1 Pyrinomonadaceae bacterium | reverse complement strand
AGCTCGCGGAAAGTCCCTTTGACGAAGCGGTCGCCGCGCAGGCGGTCGAAGATGCCGCCACGCAGCTTGTCGGCCCCCGCGTCGAAGTAGCTGTCCTCGTAGCCGGGCGTCTCCAACGCGCCCGCCGGTTCGAGGATGTCGGTCATCGAAAGATTGGTCAGCGTCGGGAACGGCGAGATCATGCGCGCGGGCTCGCCGAAGGCTTTGAAGCGGCCCTCGGCGCGCATCTTCTCAATCGTCGAGAAGCCCACGCCGTCCACGCAGATGATGATGTGTCGCCCCGCGACGGCGGCAGCCCCTTGCGCACGCGCCGCAACGGGCTGCGTCGTCAACATCTGCCCGATAAAGACGAATAAGAGAAAGACCTTCATGAAAACTTTCCGCGCGGCCTTCGAGGTGAGAACGCTGGGCTCTCTTCCCGCGCTCGCATGACCTTGTAAAGAATCAAGGCAAACAACGCGAGCCCCCCAATCACCACGACGGGCACGGCGAAGATAAGGACGAACAGGCCATCGGGTACACACATGAAAGACTCCATTCTCGTGAGCTTCTAAAATTTGCGAGGCTCCTTAAATCGCGCTCCGTGGCGAATCCCTTTCGAGAGACGGAGGTGTAGAAAGCAAACGAGGTGCCAACTCGTCCGTGACGCGTGGCACCTCGCAAAGCGTTTGCAGAGTTTCGGGGTTCGACGCTCGAAGGCTCGAATCTTCCCCGCGCTTGTTTCAATTGTCGGATTTTTCTTGCGGGTCGTCTCCACCGACGGAGACGTAGCGGCGCGCGAGTCCCAACTCGCGCAGCTTGTGTTGGAGCGACTGGCGATGCATGCCGAGGACGGCGGCGGCGCGCGTGACGTTGCCGCCCGACTCTTCGAGACAGCGCGCGATGTAGCGGCGCTCGAACTCCCTCCGGTCTTCGCGGAAATCGGCGGTGAAGGGCACGGAGAGAGCGCCTTCCTCTTCGACGCGCGCCGAAGGCTCGCGCCCCGCGACCGCCGTCGTGCCTTCGACGAACGCGCCGCCCGCAAGGTCTTTCGCCGTCACCTCGTCGCCCTCGGCCATAATCATCGCGCGCTCGACGGCGTTGCGCAGCTCGCGGACGTTGCCCGGCCAGTTGTATTCAACCAGACGGCGCAGGGCCGAAGGCGCGAGCTTGCGCGCGGGCAGGCCGTAACGCTCCGCCGCATGGAGCGCGAAGGACTCGGCGAGAATCGGAATGTCTTCGGGGTGCTCGCGCAGAGGGGGGATGTCTATGGTCACGACCTGTAGGCGGTAGAAGAGGTCGGCGCGGAAGTTGCCCGCCGTGATGTCCTGTTCGAGCGGGCGATGCGTGGCGCTCACGATACGCACGTTGACGGGGATGGAGTCCGAGCCGCCCAAGCGTTCGACGCGCCTCTCTTCGAGCGCGCGCAGTAGTTTGGCCTGCACGTTGGCGCTCATGTCGCCGATCTCGTCGAGGAAGAGCGTGCCGCCGTCCGCCTGCTCGAACTTCCCGCGCCGACGATTCGCCGCGCCCGTGAAAGCGCCTTTCTCGTGGCCGAAGAGTTCCGACTCGATTAATTCCGAAGGCAGCGCCGCGCAGTTGACGGCGACGAACGCGCCGCGCCGGCGCTGCGTGCTGCGCTCGTGCAACTCGCGCGCGACGAGTTCCTTGCCCGTGCCTGATTCGCCGCGCACGAGCACGGTGGCGTCTGTCTCGGCGACCTTCTCGATCATCGCGCGCACGCGCTGGACGGCAGCCGAGTCACCGATGAGCGAGCCGCGCTGCGCGCCTTCCAACTCGATGCGCTTGCGAAGGGTTTGGTTCTCGCGCCGCAGGCGGACGGTCTCAAGCGCGTTCTTGACGACCAGCCGGAGGTCTTCGACCTCGAAGGGCTTCGAGAGGTAGTCGTAAGCCCCGGCCTTGATGGCCTCGACGGCCATGCGCTCCGAGCCGTAGGCCGTAATCATCACGACGAGCGGAGAGCGCGCGCCCTCCGCCGCCAACTCGGCGAGGAATTCGAGCCCGCTCTGCCCCGGCAGGTTCACGTCGAGAAGAAGAAGGTCGGGCTCGCCCGCCTTCACACGCTCGCGCGCCTCCTCGACGCTCCCCGCTTCGTCCACGCGGTAGTTGAAGCTCGAAAGGGCTCGACGGATGCCGTAGCGCGCGGCCTCTTCGTCATCAACGATGAGCACGCGCCAGCCTTCGTTTCTCTCTTTGTCTGTCGTCATCACAGTTTCCATGCGCGGGCACAAAGCACGCCGCGTGCCGTTAGAGTTTCCGATGCCTTCAACTCACTTCAAGCGGGCTCGGCCCGCGCGCGAAGCGGGACGACAAGCTCGAAGCGCGCGCCCTCGCCTCTGCGCTGCGGCGCGAGTCGCGCCGAGCCTCCGACCTCCTCGATGCGCTTGCGGACGATGGCGAGGCCGAGCCCCGTGCCTCTCTGCCGCGTCGTGAAGAAGGGTTCCCAGACTCGCTCTCTCTGCTCGGCGGCGACGCCGGGGCCGCT
>DASTQX010000413.1:0-14672 GCA_035761505.1 Pyrinomonadaceae bacterium | reverse complement strand
GAGTTGCTCGCGCCAGTAACTTATCTGCCGCTCAAGCACCTCGCCCCGCAACCACTCGCGCTGCCACGCGGCGTAGTCCGTGTACTGCACCGGCAGGGGCGCGAGACGGGCCTCGCGCCCTTCGAGCGCCGCTTCGTAAAGCTCGCTCAACTCGGCGGCCAGAACTCCGAGCGACCAGCCGTCGGCAATGATGTGATGAAGCCCGAACAGCAACAGCCACTCGCCACCGCCCGCCTCGGCGAGCGTCACCCGCAACAACTCGTCGCGCTCCAAATCGAACGGGCGGCTTGCGTGTTCGGCGGCCAACTCTGACGCATCCAACTCCCTTCCGGCGTCTGACTCCGCACGCGGCGCGCGCACTTCGAGCGGGTCGTAAGGCTCTCGGAGCAGCACGACCGCGCGGCCCGCGCGCTCTCTGAAGTTCATCCGAAGGCTCTGCTGCCGCTCGGTCAGTTGAAGGAGCGCCGCGCGCAGCGCCGCCACGTCGGGGCGGGCCGAGAGGCGGAAGGCGGCGTTGATGGAATAGGTCGCGCCCGCGCCGGAAGGGAGTTGCGCGAGGAACCAGAGCCGCTGCTGCGCGAAGGAGAGCGACGAGTCGGCGCGCGGCTCCTGCCGCACGAGCGGCGGCGGCGGCTCGTCGCCCCGGCGCGCGGCTTCGATGAGCGCGGCGAGTTCGCCCAACTCCGATACCTCGAAGAGCGCGTGCAACGGAAGCTCGATGCCGAAGCCGTCGCGGATGCGCGAGAGCACCTGCATCGCCATCAAAGAATGGCCGCCCAGCGCGAAGAAGTCGTCGCGCACGCCCGGCCTCTCGCGCCGCAGCACGTCGGCCCAGATGCCCGCCACAATCTCCTCGGTCGGCGTCCTCGGCGCGACGTAATTATCATCCGGCGCGAGGTCTTCGGGCTCCGGCAGGCTCGCGCGGTCAACCTTGCCGTTGGCGTTCAGCGGCAGTTTTTCAAGACAGACGAAATGAGCCGGAACCATGTATCCCGGCAGCCGCTTCTTCGCGTAGTCGCGGAGCGCGCCCGCAGTCAACGCGCCGCCTTGCCCCGTCGCCACGTAAGCCACCAACTGCGTCTCGCCCGCCGTCGTCGCGCGCGCCTGCACGATGCTCTCCAAAACTCGCGGGTGACTTGAAAGCACCGACTCGATCTCTCCCGGCTCGATGCGGAAGCCGCGCAGCTTCAACTGCTCGTCACGCCGCCCGATGAATTCGAGCGCGCCGTCCGCGCGGAAGCGGCAGAGGTCGCCCGTCCGGTACAGACGCCCGAAGCCTTCGACCTCGACGAAGTGCTCGCGGGTCAACTCCGGTCGGTTCAGATAGCCGCGCGCCAAACCGTCGCCGCCGATGTAAAGCTCGCCCCGGACTCCGATTGGCACGGCCTGCCGGTGCGCGTCGAGGAGGTGCAAACGAGTGTTCGACAGGGGCCGACCGATGGGCACGGTCGAAGCGCCGCCCGCCACCTCTTCGACCTCGTACCATGTCGCGTAGGTCGTGCTCTCCGTCGGCCCATAGACGTGCAGAAGGTGGCGGGGCCGCCCGCCTTCGAGCACCGCCGCGACCCAGCGCGGGTCGCACGCCTCGCCCCCGAACAGGAGATAATCCAGCGACCCGAACATGGACGCGTCCGCTTGCGCGAGGCGGTTGAAGAGGGCCGTGGTGAGAAACAGAATGTTGACTCGACGCTCGCGCAGACGCCGCGCGAACAGCGACGCGTCGAGCACCTCTTCGCGCCCCAACAGGTGAACGGTCGCGCCGTTGAGGAGCGCGCCCCAAATCTCGAACGTCGCCGCGTCGAAGGCGGCGGTCGCGGCCTGCGCGATGCAATCGCCGGGGCCGATGCGGATGTAGTTCGTCTCGCGCACCAGCCGGTTGATCGCGTAGTGCGGCACGCAGACGCCTTTAGGCTTGCCCGTCGAACCCGAAGTGTAGATGACGTAGGCGAGACTCTCCGCGTTCGCCTCGCTCGGCGGCGGGACGTGCGGGAAGCCTTCGACTTCAGGGCCGTCCACGCAGACGACCTCGGCATCGAACGAACTCAGACGCTCTTTCAATCCCGCGCTCGTCAGGAGCAAAGAAACCCGCGCGTCTTCGAGCATGAACCGCAAGCGCTCGGCGGGCAGTTCCGCGTCGAGCGGGAGATAAGCCGCGCCCGCTTTGAGAACGCCCAGCATGGAGGCGATCAGCTCCGGCGTGCGGTCGAGGCACAAACCGACGACGCGCTCGCGTGCGGCCTCGCCGCGCTCGACGAAGAAGGAGTTGACGAATTGGGCGAGACGGTTGGCACGCTCTTCGAGTTCGCGGTAAGTCAGTTGCCCGCCGTCGAACGTGACGGCGACCGCCTCCGGCGTTGACGTTGCTTGCTCCGCGAAAAGCTCGGCCACGGTCTGCCGCCGTGGGTAAGCGGTCTCCGTCCGGTTCCACGCGTCGAACTGCGCCCGCTCGGCTTCGGTAAGAAGCGGCAGCTCACGAATCGCCTTCCCCGGTTCAGTCAGCACGGCTTCCGTCAAGCGTTCGAGATGCCCGCACATGCGACGGACGGTCGCGGCCTCGAACAACTCGGTGCTGTACGTCAGCAGCAGCACGAGCCCGTCGCCCTGCTCGGCGAACTCGAACGTCAGGTCGTAATACGCGTGCGGGTCGGCGAGTTGAAACTCGCTGGCTCGTAACTCGCTCACAGAGACGTTCGCGGCGGGCACGTTTTGCAGCGCCACCAGCACGTCGAACAGAGGCGACTGACCGGCGTCGCCGTTCTTCGACAGACCTTCGACCAACTCGTCGAACGGGTAGTCGCCGTGCTCGTAAGCCCCGTAAGCCGTCTCGATTGATTGTCCCAGCAGTTGCGCGAAATCGCCTTCGGGCTCAACTCGGTCGCGCAGCGCCAGCAGGTTGATGAACAGCCCGACCTGCCCTTCCAGCTCAGGATGATTCCGGCCCGCGAACGGCGTGCCGACGATCAAATCGGTCTGGCCGGTGTAGCGGTAGAGAAGCACTTTGACGAGCGCTTGCAAGACGACGAACAGAGACGCGCCGTGCGATGCCGCGTAACCCTTGAGCGCGTTGACGCGCTCGGCCTCCCATTGAACGCGCTCGCACGCCCCGGCGGATTGCACGCCGCCCTTGCGCGGAAAGTCCGTGGGCAACTGCAAGCGCGGCGGCGGCGCAGAGAGCTTATCCTGCCAGTAGAGGCGCGAGGCCGCAGCCGTCGTCGCCGCCGTCAGCCGGTCGAACCGGCCCGACGCGTAATCCCTGTATTGATGTGCGAGCGGAGGCAAGGCATCGGGCCGCCCCTCGCAGTAGGAGTGATAAGCGACGGCCAACTCGCGCTTCAGAATCTCCATTGACCACGCGTCGGCGACGAGGTGATGGATGAAGAGCGCGAGCACGTGTTCCGCTTCCGCGAGGCGGCACAGGTGCGCGCGCCAGAGGGGCGCACGATCCAAGTCGAAGGGCGTGAGCAACTGCTCCTGCAAGAACTCGCGGCACTCCGCTTCGGGGTTCCCGGCGGCGTGAAGGTCTTTGAACGTGAGGGGCAGCGGGCAAGTTTCTTCGACGAACTGGCGCAGCTCGCCGTCGCGCTCGGCGAAGCGCGTGCGGAGGGTTTCGTGACGCGCCTGCAAAGTCTCAAGGGCGTGCCGCAAAGCGTCCTGCCGGAGCGACCCGTCGAGCCGGAGGGCGAGGCTGATGACGTAGGTATCGCCCGCCCGCTCTCTCTTCACGGAGACCCACAGCCGCTTTTGTGCGCGTGAAGTCGGGAAGCCGTGCGCCGCCGACAGCGACTTAAAAAATCCGCCCTCGCGCAAGGCCCGCAAGGCTTCGAGGTCGCCTTCGAGCGCCTTTTGCTTCAAGGCCGCAACTTGTATTTCGGAGATGTCCATGACTTTAAAAATTCAAACGCAAACAGCGTGAACGAACCCACGCCGCGCTTAAATGTATTTCCGCGAGAGTGCGATCACTTCGGCCTGCATTTCGGCGGAGGCGCGGTCTAACTTCTGCTTCAAGTCGGGCACCTCCGGCGGGATGTCCTCTGCCTTCGCGCCCTCCCGCTTCCATTCGAGCAGGCGCGCGAGGGCTTTGTCATACTCGCCGCTCAGCTCTTCGACGTGCTGAATTTTCGTCCACAGTTGCGGCGCGTAGAAGCCGACGAGCATCCTCAGCTTCTCCCTCGGAATGGCCGCGTGGCCCTTGATGAGCGCTTCGACGGCGGCGTCCGAGGAGGCGAGCAAAGAGAGGTCGCCGTACCCGCTCCTGAACTGCGAGAGGACTTCGTGCAGCTCTTCCAGCTTTCCGAGGATGAGCTTCTCCCTCTCGCGCTTAATCATGATGCCCGATTGCATCCGCGTGTTGATGAGCCCGATGACGCCGCCGAGCAGAGTCCCGCCGAGGGTGGCGATGATGAGTAGCCAGAGTGACATTTGTGACCCCATTTTCAGTAAAACTTCCCGCCCGGCGCGACGGAAACTGACGCCTCACTCCGCGAGCAGGCGCAACTCTTCCGCCGTCGGCGGAGCGATTGAAGTCTTCTCTTCGAGGCCCGCCGTCGGCGTTTCGCGCGGGCGGCGTTCGTTGATGATGGCGGCGAGGCGGCGCACCGTCCCCTCCTGCAAGATTTCCCTGAGCGTCACCTCGACGCCGAAACGCATCAGGATGCGCCCCGGCAGGCGCGTCGCCCTCAGCGAGTCGCCGCCGAGTTCGACGAAGCTGTGCGTGACGCCGACCTGCGGCAACTCAAGCACCTCGCCCCACAACTCGGCGACGGCCTCTTCGGTCTTATCAGCCGGAGGCTCGCAAGGCCGGTTGCGGTAGAGCAGAGCGACCGGAGAAGGCAGCGCGCGCCGGTTGACCTTGCCGTGGAGGTTGAGCGGGAAGCTCTCCAACTGCACGAAGAAGGCCGGGTGCATCGCCTCCGGCAGCCAGTGCCGCAGGTGCTCGCGCAGCCCGGCGTCGTCGAGCGGTTCGGAGGCGATGAAGTAGGCCGTCAGGTAAATCTGCCGGTCTTCGTGTTTGAGGCCGCCGAGCCGCCGGTCTTCGTGGCCGAGGCCGACGACGACCGCCTGCACGACCGAAGGATGACGCAGCAACGCCCGCTCGATTTCACCGAGTTCAATCCTGATGCCCCTGACCTTGACCTGATTGTCGAGCCTCCCCAACAACTCGACGCTCATGTCCGAGAGATACCTGCCCTGATCGCCGGTGCGGTAGATGATGTCCGGGACGTTCGGGTTCAGAGGATTCTGCACGAACGTTTCGGCGGTCAGTTGCGGGTCGCCGTAATAGCCCTTGCTCATGAAAGGCGTCTTGATAAAGACCTCGCCGATCTCGCCCCTCTCGCCGGGGTCGCACAACTGCCCGTCCTTGATGACGAGGAGCGCGGTGTTCGGCAGAGGCCGCCCGACCGGAATCATCCGCCCCGGCTCCGGCGGCACTTCGCGGATGCGTTGGAAGGCTTTGGCGAGCGTCGTCTCCGAAGGGCCGTAGAGGTTGACCAGCTCGACCCTCTCTCCGAAGAGCGCGCGCCACCGCTGCACGTCCAAGACGTAGAGCGGCTCTCCGGCGAGCAGCACGTGCCGCAAGCTCCTGAGAAGCGCGTCGGGGCGCGGGCGCTCGGCAAGCTCTTGGAGCAATCCGCGAAAGAGCGAGGGGACGCAGTGGACGAGCGTGACGGCTTCGGCGTCGAGCCATTCGAGCAGTTGGCGGCTGTCGGCGCGCGCGTCCGCCGTCGGGATGCAGAGCGTCCCGCCCGCGAGCAGGGGCGCGAAGATGTCGCGCAGGCTCACGTCGAAGGTCGTTGGGGCCAACTGGCTGACGCGCGCCGTCTGGTCGAGCCCGAACTCTTTAACCTCCCAATGGACGAAATGGCTGAGCCCTTTCTGGCTTCCGAGGATGGCTTTCGGCTCGCCGGTCGAGCCGGACGTAAAGACGATGTAACTGGCGTCGTCGCCGTCCACTTCGAGCGGCGGGTTCGTCGCCGGGCCTTCGCTCAGCTCTTCGAGTCTGAGGAGCGGCACATCTATCTCAAGCTCCAAGAAGGAACGGTCGTGCGCCGCGTCGGCGACGACGAGCGCGGGTTTCGCCTTTTCGAGAAACATCCTTTGTCTGAGCGCGGGCGTGCCGGGTTCGAGCGGGAGGAAGACGCCGCCCGCTTTTGCCACGCCGAGCAAGCCGACGACGTAGTTGATGCCCGCCGGAAGATAGAGGCCGACGACCGCGCCGCGCCCGACCCCGTAACGCTCTCTGAGGTTGAAGGCGACGCGGTTGGCCGCGCGGTTGAGTTCCCCATACGTAACGGAGCCCCCGGCGTCGCTGACGGCGAGACTGTCCGCCCGCCCTTCCGCCACCTCTTCAAAAACGCTGTGGATTACAGATTTCGTCGCCATAGTTACCGTGCCCGTCCTTGTCCTTCGAGTCGCCGCCGAAGGTGTCTGAGAAAGTCTTGACGAATGACTTATGAAAGCGCGACCAGAATTTTTCTCGGCCCCTTGAAAGGCATTCGCCCGTGAGCCGCGAGCATGTTGTCCACCATCAAGAGGTCGCCCGCCTCCCACTTGAAGAGCACCATCAGGCTGCGCGTCGCCTCGCGGATTTGTTCGAGCATCGAAACGTCGAGCGGCGTCCCGTCGCCGAAGTAAGCGTTCTTCGGAAGCTCTTCTTCCTTCACGTAAGACAGCAGCGCCGCGCGCGTCCGCTCGTCCATCTCGGTCGTGTGGAACTGGTCGGCCTGATTGAACCAGACCTCTTCGCCGGTCTGCGGGTGCGTCGCCACTGCCGGTCGCACCTGACTCAGCCAGAGGCCGCCGTTCTCCTTCCAACGGAAATCCACGCCGCCCTCGCGGCAGTAATTCTCAACCGCCGCTTTATCTTCAGTCTCGAACACCGATTGCCACGACAGTCCGAGCCCGCGCCCGCCGTGCAGGTTCCGCACGTATCTCACGCCCTTCTCTCTGAACTGTCCGACCACTTCGGGCGGGAGGCTTCGCAGCAGCGCGCGGCTATCAACAATCGGCGTCTCGCCGCCCTCCTGCGGGGCCGTGACGCAGCAGAAGAAGAGCTTGCTCGGCCAGCGATTCGTGTACGACAACTCGTTATGCAAAGAGATGAAGTACGCGGGCGGATACTCGGTCGAGGTATAGACGCCCGCGTCAACCCTCGTCCGGGGCGAAGTCCCGTCAACGTAGCCGAGCAGTTCGCCGCCCGCCTCGGAGCGCGCGAACCGCTCAAGCGCGTCGGCGCTCTCGACGGAGAAGCCGCGAAACAGAAGCGCTCCGTGTTCGAGCAACTTACTCTCAAGAAACTTTCGGTGCTCCGCGTAGAACGAAATCAGCGACTCCGCATCGCGCGTCGCACCAGCGCCCTCTTCGGGCTCGATCACGAGCGGCAATTTCGACTGGCCGAACTGGTAAGTTTTGAACATGCCTTTCCTCCGCCGGGTACAATTCGGTTTGGGACTTCGGGCGAGACTCACAGACGAGGCATGGAAAAGCAGCCGCGAAAAATCTCGAAAGTCAGCACGATCATCAGGAGGTCAACGTCGAAGGTCGTGTTGACGCCGAAGCCTTCCTGCCGGTACTGCGTCTTCAGTCGCTCGACCGTATCGGGGTTGAAGTACCCGGCGTCCTTAATCCTTTCGTAACTCAACAAGTCCTCGACCCACTCGACGCGGCCCTGCAAGAGCGCGGCGCACGAGGGGGCGACGAAGCCGAACTTCTCGCGCCGCGCGATGACGGGCGGCAGGTAGCGCGCGGCGACTTGCCGCAACGGGTACTTCTCGACGAACTCGTGGACGAGCCATTGCGGTGAGGTCTGTCTCACCCACTCGACGACCGCCGGGTCGAGAAAGGGGTAGCGGGCCTCGACGGAGTTCGCGTAGTTGACGCGGTCGCCGTGGTCGGCCAGCAGGTGGTCGGCCAGACGGAGCTTGAAATCTACGTAAGAGCGTTGGTGGAGCGGATGCCTGCCGCGCAGCTTCGCGTGATTCACGAGCGGCTGGCGGCAACAGTCGAAGCTCTTGAGGTCTGCGGCGAGACGCGGCGCGTAGATGGCGGACTTGACCTCCTCGAAGCCCGCGTAGTCCTTCTCGTAGAAGAACGAGTCGTCGCCCCACAGGCGCGCGCGCGTCTCGCGTTCGAGCTGACCTTCGAGGCTCAGGTCTTGAGACGCCTCGGCCCGCCGCCTCTCGTCGAGCCGGTAGCCGACGTAACCGCCGAAAAGCTCGTCCGCGCCCTCGCCCGTCAAGACCACCTTCAGCCCGTGCGCGTGCACCATCGAAGAGAGCGCGAGCGAGCAGGTGTTGTAAGACTCCTTGAGCGGCGCTTCGGCGTGCATGACGGCCCGGCGCAGCCGCGACTCGATCTCGCGCGCGCTGAAAATCTCCGTGTGGTGCAGCGCCTCGACCTGTCGCGCCATGAGTTCCTGATGGCGTCTTTCGTCAATGTGCGCGTCGTCGAAGCCGATGGAGAAGGCGTGGCGCTGGCGGCGCGCGCCGCTTGCGTCGTCCTCTTCGCGGATGAGGGCAGCGATGAGCGAAGAGTCGAGGCCGCCGCTCAAGTAGAAGCCGACCGGCACGTCGGCCTGCAAGCGGTAGGCGACGGCACGACGCAAACGCGCGTCCAACTCGTCGAAGTCGGGCGCGGCCTCGGCGTCGAGTTCGCTCTCCAAAGGGTAATCCAAATCCCAGTAGGCGCGCGTCTCGATTGCGCCGTCTTCGAGCGTCAGGACGTGGCCCGGCGGGAGACTGTTGACGCCCCGGAAAAGTGTTCGCGGGCTCACCGGGCCGGGCAGCGTCAAGACCTGATCGAGCCCGGTCAAATCAACCTCACGCCCGCAGAGAGGGTGTTCCAGCAGCGCCTTTATCTCCGACGCGAAAAGCAGCGTCCCCTGTCGCCACACGTAAAAGAGCGGCGCGATGCCTGCGGGGTCGCGCGCCAAGAGCATCCGTCTCCGGCGGCTGTCATAGAGAGCGAGCGCGAACTGCCCGTTGAGCAGTTCGAGAAACGACGGGCCGTGCTCCTCGTAGAGATGCACCAGCACCTCTACGTCAACTTCCGCGCGGAAGCGGTGGCCTTTCCGCCGGAGTTCTTCGCGGAGCGCGCGGTAGTTGTAAATCTCGCCGTTGCAGACGAGGACGACCGAGCGGTCTTCGTTGAAGATGGGCTGCTGGCCGCCCTCTAAATCAATGATGGAGAGGCGGCGGAAGCCGAAGCCGAGGCCGGGCTCCGTGTGTAAACTCTCGTCGTCCGGGCCTCTGTGCCGGAGCGTGTCGGTCATGCGCCGCAAGAGCCCGCGCTCGACGGGCTGCGGGTCTTGCGGCGCGTGGATGCCGACGAAGCCGCACATCGCTAAAACTCCTCCGTCAGCCCAAGCGCGGCGGCGAGAAACTCGGCCTTGTCCGTCGAGGGTTGTTGTTCTTCAAGCAGGCCGCACAACTCACGCACCGTCGCTTCGGGCCGCCCGGCGACCGCCGTCAGAAGGCGCAGGAGTTTTGCGCCCAAATGCTCGACGCTCGCGGCGTCGAACAGCGCGGTGCTGTAAGCGATCTCGACGTTGAGGCCCGTCGCACCTTCGCCGAACATGAAGTTGAGGTCGAAGATCGTCGTCCGGCTCTGCGTCGAAGTACCCGCGACGCGCAAGTCGCCGAGCCGCATCGGTGGCGTCTCGCCCGGCATCAGGTTGAGCTGCACGTCGAACAGGGGCGAGCGCCCCGGCGCGGGCTTGACGGCCAGTTCTTCGATCAGCCGGTCGAACGGGTAAGATTGGTGCGCGAGCGCTTCGGTGACGGTCGCGCGCACGCGCCGGAGCAGCGACGTGAAAGGCTCGCCACGGCTCAACGTGTCGCGCAGCACGACGTTGTTGAGGTAGTAACCGATCTGCCCTTCAAGCTCGGCCTGCTCGCGCCCGGCGACGGGGCTCCCGATGATGATGTCGGACTGTCCGCTCAGTTGATGCAGGAGCACTTTGAGCGCCGCCGCGAGCAGCATGAACATCGTCACGCCCTGCTCCTGACAGAGCACGCGGAGCGCCTTCTGTTCGTCGGCTGAGAGACGCAGCCACACTTGACCGCCGCCGAACTGTTGGACGGGCGGGCGTGGCCGGTCGAGAGGCAGATCGAGCGCGGGCAATTCGCCGCCGAGTTTTTCCAGCCAGTAGGCGCGGTGCGCGCGCATGGCCTCGCCGTCGAACTGCTCCTGCTGCCACACGGCGAAGTCTTTGTACTGAATCGAGAGCGGCGGAAGCTCCGGCTCTCGCCCCGCGCAAAACGCGGAGTAGGCCGCGTCCAACTCACGCATCAAGACGTTGAGGCTCAGGCCGTCGTTGATGATGTGATGGAGGCTGACGAGCAAGACGTGCTCGCGTTCCGCGACGCGCAGGAGCCGCGCGCGCAGAAGCGGCGGACGGTCGAGACTGAAGGGCGCGTGCGCCTCGGCGCTCGACTCCCACTCGACGGCGGCGTTCGTGTCGCGCGCTTCGCGCAGGTCGAGCAAGGGGAGTTGGAACGGCTCAGCCGCTCGCACCTGCTGGCGCGGCTCGCCGCCGACGGTGACGAAAGCGGTGCGGAGAGATTCGTGACGCTCGACGACGAGGCCGAAGGCCCGGCGCAGCGCCTCGTAGTTCAACGCGCCGCCGAGCTTGAGGCTGTAACACATGTTGTAGGCGACGGAGGCGTCCTCGTTCTGCGCGAGTATCCAGAGCCTCTTCTGCGCGTGCGTGAGCGGGTAATCGGGGCGCGGCGCGGCGGGCCGGATCCGCCCTTCGCCCTCGGACGCGTGGCCGTTGAGACGTTTCGCCATCTCGGCAATCGTCGGGCGCTCGAAGAAGTCGCGCAGCGAGAGTTGACTGTCGAAACGCCGGTTGATGTTCGCCACCAACTGCGTGCCGAGCAGAGAGTCGCCGCGCAGCTCGAAGAAATCGTCGTGGACGCCGATGCGCCCGACGCCCAACAACTCCCGCCAGACCTCCGACACCTTCCGCTCCGCCTCCGAGCGCGGTTCCACGTAAGACTCCGAGAGGTGCGGACGTGCGCGAAACGTCCCGGCGTCCGCCACGGTCACGGGCTTACTTTCTTTCACCGCCGACATCTCGACCCAGCGACCGAGACGCGCTTGCAGGTCGCCCGTCGAGACGACGACTTGGCCGACGAGCGGCGTCTGGAAGAGACGGCGGAAGACCTCTCGGCCTTCCTGCGGCGTGATGCCGGGTGCTCGCCCGTTCGCACTTGAAGGTGACGAAAGCGGGCGGGCTTCTTCACCCTCAAGGAGCCAGCCGTCGAGATTCACGCTGAGCCACGGCGGGCCGTCGTCTCGGTTGTGGAGGCGTGCCGCCGCGTCGAGGAAATGATTGGCGGCGGCGTAGGCCGCGAAGCCCAGCCCGCCCAGCACCGCAGACAGAGACGAGAACAGAAGATAAAAATCGGGGCGGCGCGCGTCGAATATTTTTTCGAGAGTGATGAGCCCGCGCGCCTTGACTCGGAACTGCTCCTCGCAATCGTCCTTCCGCAACTCCTGTAGGGCGATGAAAGTTTTTTTCGCCGACACCCCGGCGGCGTGGATGACGCCGTTGATGGTTCCGAAACGTCGCTCGGCTTCTCTGACCGCCGCTTTCATCTCCGCTTCGTCCGCCACGTCCGCGCGCAACGTGAGCACCTCCGCGCCGCGCGCCTCGATGTCCAGAAGCCTTCGTATCTTTCGACCGACGGCATCCGCCTCTTCGTGCGCGGCGAGCCACGCGCCCCACTCTTCCCTTTGGGGAAACGGCGAGCGCCCGGTGAGGACGAGTCGTGCCCGCACGGATTCCGCGAGGTGTTCGGCGAGCTGAAGCCCGACTCCGCCCAAGCCGCCGGTGATGAGATAGACTCCGCGTTGACGAAGGCGCTCCGGCACTGGCGTCGGCGCGGGCTGTGCTTGAAGCGGCTCGAACACTTGAGTCCAACGGTATCTGCCGCGCAGGGCGATGACGCGTTCGTCCGAGTCGGCGAGGAGTTCCGCCGCCAGTCGCTCGACGCACTCACGCCGGTTCTGTTCGGACGCTTCGCCGAAGGCGATGTCAACACTCCGGCAGCGTATCGAGGGCAACTCCTGCTGTAACACCTGCGCGGGGCCGAGGGCGGTGGCCTTCGGCGGGCTCAACGTCTCAACACCCGTCACGTCCTGCACGCCGTCGGTGACGACGACGAGTTCGAGCGAGTCGGGCGTCCGGTTCGCGGCGAGCGCTTGCGCCAGAAAGAGCAGGCTATAAAAGCCCGCGTCCTGTGCCGTGCTGAATGAATCTCGGTCGAGCGAGTCGCGGCCAACGCCGGTCACAGACCACAGGTGAACGATCTTTGAAGGGAGGCGGCCCGCGCGCGCGAGTTCTCCGAACAGGGCGCGGAAGTCTTCGGCCTCGCCGGGTCGCACGGAGTAAGAGTGAGGCCCGGTCTGCGCGTAAGACTGACCGGCGCTGACCGTCAACACGCGCCGACCGTGTTCGTTAAATCGAGCGGCAAGTTCTGAGCCGACGCCGTATTCGTCGAGGAAGAAGAGCCCGCCTTCCTCGCGCGTGGGAGTTCCGCGCCGGACTTCGACGGCTTCGGTCAACGCCGAACGCTTCCACGAAGGGTAATAGAGCCAGCGGCTCACGTCCTCGATTTTGACGAGCGCGGCGGGCCGTCGAAGTCCGTCCGCTTCGCGCTCGTCTCGCGCTTCAATCCAGAAACGCTCCCGTTGGAATTGATAACCGGGCAAGGCGACGCGCCTGCGTCCGGGCTCGGCGAAGGCCGTCCAATCCACCGCGACGCCGCGCTGCCAGAGTTTGCCGAGGGCCGATAAAGTCGCCCTGTAAGCGTCAGCCCCGTCGTTCGCGTTCGGCGTCGAAGGCAGGCAGAGAGTGTCCGGCAGAACGCAACGGCGCGCGGCGTTGGTCAGCGCGTGGCCGGGGCCGACTTCCAGAAGGACGGCGCGTGGGTGGTCTTGTAAAAGCCGGGACAGCCCGGCGGCGAACTGTACGGGCCGTCGCAGGTGACGTTGATAATACGAAGGGTCTGTGGCCTCGTCGGGCCGTATCCACTCGCCCGTCAGGTTCGAGACGTAAGGCAGGCGGGGCGGGCGCAGTTGGTGGCGACGAAGCTCGGCGGCGAACTCTTCGATGATGGTGTCCATCGCCGCGCTGTGAAAGGCGTGCGAGACGTTCAAGACGTGCGCGCCGTGACCTTCGGCGCGGAGCCGTTCGGCGAGCGCGTGGACGGCATCGGCGGGGCCGGAGACGACGCAACGGTCGGGCGCGTTGATGGCCGCGACCTCAACCCGTTCGTCGAGATAGGGCTTCAACTCCGAAGGCGGAAGAGGCACGGCGAGCATCGCGCCCGAAGGCGCGGATTGCATCAACCTTCCACGCGCGACCACCAGCGCGAGCGCGGCTTCGAGTTCGAGCACTCCGGCGACGCACGCGCAGACATATTCGCCGAGGCTGTGGCCGATGAGAGCTTGCGGCCTGACTCCCCAGTGCTGCCAGAGTTGCGCGAGCGCGTAATCCACGGCCAAGAGCGCGGGCTGCGCGAGCGCCGTCTGCTGCAACTCGCTCGCCGCCTCGCGCTCGTCAGAATGGGTCGCGGGAAACAAGAGTCCTCGCACGTCACGACCGAGCAGAGGCAGCAGGAGTTCGGCGCAGTTGTCCAGACATTGACGGAACACGGGCTCTTGCTCGTACAGCTCCTTCGTCATGCCGGGATGCTGGCTGCCCTGCCCGCTAAACATGAAGACGACCGGCGGCGGGTCGGAGTCGGGCGGCGCGTCCCTCCCCGCGTCCGCCGCGCCGAGCGCCGCGACGGCCTCGGCTGAGTCGGCGGCCAAGACGAACTGCCGACGCGCGAACGCCCGCCGCCCGACTTGCAACGTGTACGCGATGTCGGCGAGGTCTTGCTCCGGATGCTCCTTCAGCCAGTCCGCGAGGGCCGCGCCGCTTCGCCGGAGCGTGTCTTCGTTTGAAGCCGAAAAGGGCATGAGTTGCAGAGGCCGTAACCGAGGGGCGACGGCACGCGCCGGGGCTTCCTCCAAGACCACGTGGGCGTTTGTGCCGCCGATGCCGAAGGAGCTGACGCCCGCCCGGCGCGGGAGGCCGTCACGCGTCGCGGGCCAGTCGCGCAGCTCGACGTTCACATAGAAAGGACTCGCGGCGTAATCCAGTTCAGGGTTCGGGCTCTCGAAGTGGAGGCTCGGCGCGAGCTGCCGGTGATGGAGGCTGAGCACGGTCTTGATTAAACCGGTCACGCCCGCCGCTTCGTCGAGGTGGCCGACGTTGGTCTTGACCGAGCCCAGAGCGCAGAACTGCGCGCGGTCGGTCTGGCGGCGGAAGGCTTGCGTGAGCGCGGCGAACTCGATGGGGTCGCCGAGCGGCGTCCCCGTCCCGTGCGCTTCGACGTAGGCAACGCTCTCGGCCTCGACGCCCGCCACCGCCAGAGCCTCTTCGATGACGCGCGCCTGACCGCTCACGCTCGGCGCGGTGTACCCGGCCTTGTCGCCGCCGTCGTTGTTAATCGCGCTGCCGCGAATGACGGCATAGATGGTGTCGCCGTCGGCCACGGCGTCGGCCAGCCGCTTGAGCACCACGACGGCCCCGCCGTTGCCGCCCACGGTTCCCCGCGCCGAGGCGTCGAAGGCGCGGCAGTGGCCGTCGGGCGAGAGGATTCCGCCCTCTTCGTAGA
>DASTQX010000412.1:0-5237 GCA_035761505.1 Pyrinomonadaceae bacterium | reverse complement strand
AATTCACCCCTTTGAGGGACAAGGGGGCGCTCGAAGAGTTGTTCGCGCGCTCGCACGAAGCGCCGGTCGTGCTCTTCAAGCACAGCAACAGTTGCCCGATTAGCGCCGCCGCCCACCGCTCGCTGAAGCAGTTGGGCGCGGAGGTCTCAATCGTCGTCGTGCAGGAGAGCCGCGACATCTCGCGCGAGGTCGAATCGCGCACCGGCGTCCGCCACGAGTCGCCGCAGGCGCTCGTCCTCCGCAACGGCGCGGTCGCGTGGTCGGCCTCGCACTTCGACATCACCGCCGACGCCGTTAAGCGCGCCGTGGAAAACTCGGAAGGATGAGCGCCGAACGACGAACTGAGAACCACCGCTTTTCTTCTCTCAGTTCGTCGTTCGGCGTTCCGAGTTCATCGCTATGAACGAAGCGCCGAGGCGCGGCCCCGCCGTGGAGCCGCGCGAGATTATGCAGGAGGGCGACGCCGCGTTGCGCGTGACGTGGGGCGACGGGCGCGCGTGCCTCTACGACGCGCCATCGCTGCGGCGCGCGTGCCCATGCGCGCAGTGCGTCAACGAGTTCACGGGGCAGCGCGTGCTCAAGCCGGAGGCGGTCTCGGACGACCTTTTGATAGAGAACGTCGAGCTCGTCGGTCGCTACGCGCTCACCTTCCGCTGGAGCGACGGCCACGAGACGGGCATCTACAGCTTCCGCTACCTCCGCCAACTGTGCGAAGAGGAGTGAACCGCCGAAAAAGACGGGTGAACTGAACGCCGCCCCTGACGCGTACAGATTTACGTTGACGTTTACCGCCGTTCGTTGTAACTTCTACGCACTCCCGAGGGTTGAATTATTTGGTTCGGAGTCCTCGCAAGCCCGCAGCCAATCTTCGTAATGTTTCCTTCTCGGCGACTTAATCAGCTCGCAGGGCTTATAGACAGATGATTGCGCGCCTTGCCAGATGAAGCGTCCTCCCGAATGCCAGCTCTTCCGCATTCCGGCGCACAGATGAAGCAATAATTCCCAAGTCACATCAGTCATTGAAAAGGTAAGCCGCGCCGACGCCCGCCCGTGAGAGGAGGGCCAGGCGGCTTACCCTCCGTCAACTCGCCTCGGCGGGGCTGCGCCGCCGGACGACATGCGTCTTCGGCGCGCGGCGCTTTGGCGGCGTCTTAACCCTACAGCACAGGGACTTGGCGGGCCTACAGCCCGCGCCCCCGTCGGAGGCTTGCCCTACAACCTCTCATGCCAACCATTAACCGGCCACACGAGCGGAGGCTTGTGTCGCTTTAACGCGCCGGGCACATTCACCCAAATTCGATTTGGAAACCCGACCTCCGTTTGTCGCGGGCGCTTCGCAGGCTGCCGCGCGGCAAGACCCCTAAAGGAGAAAACCAGTAATGGCGAAAAAGTCTAAGAGAGATAAAACTCGTGAGAAGGACGCACGAATCGCCGCGAGAAACAGGCGCGAGTTAATCGCCGCCGGGCTCAAGCGGCGAGACCTGATGAAGATGGGGCTGCTCACCGCCGCCGGGATGCTCATCCCGAAGAAGGGCTTGAGCGCCCACCCGCTGACCAGCGCCGGTTTCGTGGACGACGACGAGCCGAACAGCCCGCCCACCACTCCTTTCGCTCAGGAGATGCCGCGCCTGTTCGTCATGCCGCAGAGCGCGGCGCTCACCCCGGCCCCGACCATCGCCCCCAACACCGCCGCCGGCGAGGCGCGCACGGTCGCGCATCAGGCGTTCGCGCAGTTCCCGCCGCAGCGATTCTACGAGATGTCGCAGCAGGAAGGGTTCGTCAACGTGACCCCGCCCGCGCTGGACGAGTTGCCGCCGCAGCCCATCTGGGGCTTCGCGCCCGTCGTCAACGGCGTCGTCGGCAACGCGATGACTCCGGGGCCGCTCATCGTCGAGCGGTACGGCAACCTCGGCAACCCGCAGGCGGGTTCCGTCCTCGTGCGGCAGCGCAACAACCTGCCCCTCAACAACCGGGGCTTCGGCCTGCCCTCGATCACGACCCACTTGCACAACGGGCACACGCCGCCCGAATCCGACGGCTTCCCCTGTTTCTTCTTTGAGCGGGGCCAGTTCTACGACTACCACTACCCGAACGTTTATGCCGGGGTCAACTCCACGCACCCCGGAGCCGGCGACATCAAAGAGGCGATGCACACGCTGTGGTATCACGACCATCGCGTTGACCACACGGCGGAGAACACCTACAAGGGGCTCGCCGGGGCATACATCCTCTTCAACGAGAAAGATACGGGCGACGAGACGACGGGCTTCCGCCTGCCCTCTTTCGGCGACGGCCAGAACCCGCTCACCAGCTTCGACGTGTACATGGTCTTCAACGACAAGGTCTTCGACGACCAGACCGGGTTGCTGGCCTTCGACCTCTTCAACTTCGACGGCATTCTCGGCGACAAGTTCCTCGTCAACGGGAAGATTCAGCCGGTCTTCCACGTCAGCCCGCGCAGGTATCGCTTCCGCTGGCTGAACACCGGCCCGTCGCGCTTCTACCAATTCTTCCTCACTAACGCCGCCAATAATTCGACCCTCCCCTTCTGGCAGATCAGCACGGACGGCAACCTGATGGAGCGGCCCGTGCAGGTCAACAGCAGCCGCGTCTCGGTGGCCGAGCGCGTGGACGTGGTCGTGGACTTCACGGGGCTCGCGGGCAAGACCTTCTACATCGAGAACCGCCTGGAGCAGGACGACGGTCGCGGCCCCGACGGCGACGTGGTGGGCGCGGGACAGGGTGACAAGCTCCTGAAGATCGTCGTGGACGGCCCGGTCGTTCCCGACAACAGCCTCCACCCGTCGCAGCAGGTCTTCTACGGCTTCCCCAACACGACCGAACCGGCGCGCATCACGCGCACGTTCCGCTTCGAGCGCGGCAACGGCCAGTGGCAGGTCAATGGCAAGCTGGTTGACTGCGACGAGACACGCTTCGCCATCAAGCGCAACACTATCGAGAAGTGGCGCTTCCAGAACAACTCCGGCGGGTGGCAGCACCCGATCCACATGCACTTCGAGGAGTTCCAGACCCTCCAGATCAACGGGCGCGCGCCGCGCAACTCCGGGATCATCGAGCGGGGCCGCAAGGACGTGTTCCGCCTCGAACACAACATGGAGACCACCGTGTACTTCCGCTTCCGCGACTTCGTCGGGAGACTCCCGCTGCACTGTCACAACGTGGTTCACGAAGACCACGCGATGATGGCGCTCCTTGAGATCAATGACGTGGGGGACAACAAAACCAATCCGTAGCGTCGCCGCCCGTGGCGCGCGTCCCCGAAAAGGGCGCGTCGTTCCAAGAGACCGCGAACACAGATTGGAGAAAGGAATAGCCGAAAGATGAAGAGCATCAATAGGAGAAGCATGGTGGCGCTGCTAGGGACGGCCCCGCTCGCCGGCGGCATCCTGTCGCTGGGGGAGATGCGGGCGCAGACCCTCACGTCGGGGTCGCGTTTCAAGAACATCAGCCCGCGCGAGAGAATCCGGCAGCGGTATTTTCCCGACCTCGTCCTGACCACGCACGAGGGCAAGAGGGTTCGGTTCTACGACGATCTCATCAAAGACAAGATCGTCATCATGAATTTCATGTACGCGAAGTGTGAAGGGGTGTGCCCGCCGATCACGGCGAATCTGGTGAAGGTGCAGAAACTGCTCGGCGACCGGCTGGGCAAAGACATCTTCATTAATTCCTTCACGCTCAAGCCGGATGAGGACACGCCCGAAGTGCTCAAGCGGTACGCCGGCACCTACAAGGTGAGGCCGGGCTGGACGTTCGTCACCGGCTCGCCCGCCGACATGGAGACCGTCCGGCAGAAGCTCGGCTTCACCGACCCCGACCCGGCGCGCGACGCCGACAAGACGAACCACATCGGGAACCTGAGCTATGGCAACGAGCCCCTTCTTCGGTGGGGCGGAACCCCCGGCATGTCGAAACCCGACTGGATCGTGAAGATGGTCAGTTGGGTTGACTGGCCGAAGAACGGGAAAGGAGAACGCATATGAGAAGCAACGGTCGAAGAAGAAACGTTCTGACGGGCGCGCTGTTCGCCGCTCTGGTGCTCTGTTCGGCGTCGGTCGCGTCCGCGCAGGACGCCACCACGTCAGGCACGAAGATCATGCCTGAGAAGACGACGGCCCCCTACAGCACGGAGGCGGTCACCAGCATCGGCCTCGATGCCGGCGTCACCAGCCTCGCCGCCGACGCCAACGGCAACATCTACGCGTCGCTCCAGTTTTCCAAGAAGGTCGTCAAGCTGAACAGCTCAGGGACGGTCGTCGGCACGTTCGCCGTCGGGGCGAACCCGACCGGGCTGGTCGTGGATAACGCGAACGGCCACCTCTACGTCCTCAATAACTCGGACAACACCGTCTCGAAACTGAAGCTCGACGGCACGCCCGTCGGCACCTACACGGTGGGCGGCGACGGCCCCGTCCACGCCGCTCTGTTGGGGAGCACGCTCTACATCGCGTGCGAGCGCAGCAACACCTTAGTGCGGATGTCCACCAGCGGTGCGGCGCTCGGCTCGACCCCGGTGGGCAAACGCCCCGTCTGGGTCGTCGTGGCGAGCAGTTCGTCGAAGACGTTTACGTCGCTGGATGACGGCACGATGACGGCGGACGCCGAAGCGACGAGCGTCGAGTCCGAGCCGACAGCCGTCGAAGGCGAGACGATGACCGTCGAAGGCGAGACAACGACCGTCGAAGGCGACGCGGCCATGGCCTCGAAGCCGAGCAGCGTCACCAGCGTCTATGTCTCGTGCAACAAGTCCGACGAGGTGTGGAAGCTCTCCACGTCGGGCGGTGTCGTCGGCAAGTACGCCACCCCGCGCGGGCCGTTCGGCCTCGCCGTCAACAGCAAAGGCGAGATGCTGGTGGCCTGCTTCTGGGACGGCATCGTGTACCGGATGAGCGCGGCGGGCGTCGGGCTCTCGAAGACGGCGGTGGGCGACGGCGCGGCGGGCGTGGTCGCTTACGGGAACGTGCTGGCGGTCATCTCGAACGGGGCCAACACCCTGACGAGGCTTTCGCTCGCCGACGGCTTGGTGATTAGCAAGGACTTGGTGGACAGAGCCCCGCTGGCGGGGGCGGCCACCTCTTCGGCGCTGTGGGTGGGCTGCACCGGCGGCGGCACGATTGCGCGGCGGTCGCTCTAACTCGCAAGCCGCCGGGCCGAACTTTTCGTCCGCTTTCAAGTGACGAAAACAACTGTCGGGGCGGGGCGCTCTCATCGAGAGC
>DASTQX010000411.1:0-4185 GCA_035761505.1 Pyrinomonadaceae bacterium | reverse complement strand
CAGGCTCTCCGTGTAGGGCGGGCGGGCGACGCCGCGGTCGGTGATGATGGCGGCGATGAGGGCGTGGGGCGTCACGTCGAAGGCGGGGTTGTGGGCGGCGACGCCTTCGGGCGAGAGGCGCTGTTCGCGGAGGTGCGTGACTTCGCGCGCGTCGCGTTGCTCGATGGGAATCTGCTCGCCCGAAGGGATTTGCAAGTCAACGGTCGAGACGGGCGCGGCGACGTAGAAGGGGATGTTGTGCTCGCGGGCGAGGACGGCGACCATGTAGGTGCCGATCTTGTTGGCGGTGTCGCCGTTGGCGGCGATGCGGTCGGCCCCGACGACGACGGCATCCACCGTGCCCTGCTTCATCACATGCCCGGCCATGTTGTCGGTGATGACGGTGACGGGAATCTTGTCCTTCTGTAACTCCCAAGCGGTCAGACGCGCGCCCTGCAAAAACGGCCTCGTCTCGTCGGCGATGACGGCGACGCGTTTCCCCGCGTCGCGCGCGCCGCGCACGACGCCGAGCGCCGTCCCGTAATCTCCGGCGGTCGCTAAGGCTCCGGCGTTGCAGTGCGTGAGGACGGTCGCGCCGTCGGGGATGAGTTCGCCGCCGAAACGACCGAGCGCGCGGTTCGACTCGATGTCCTCCCGGAAAATCTTCTTCGCCTCTTCGACGAGCAGTTCCTTGACTTGGTCGGCCTGCGTCACGCCCGCGGCTTTGGCGCGGCGGAAGGCGTCGCGCATCCGCTCGATGGCCCAGAAGAGGTTGACGGCGGTCGGGCGCGTGCGGCTCATCATGTCGCAGAAGAAGTCGAAGTCTTCTTCGAGGTCGGCGACCGAAGAGACGGCGGCCTGCCTCGTGCCGAGCGCAATGCCCATCGCCGCCGAGACGCCGATGGCGGGCGCGCCTCGGATGACCATCAGCTTGATGGCCTCGGCCACCTCGTCGCACGAACGGAAGGTCAGGTACTTCTCCTCGGTCGGGAGCAGTCGCTGGTCTATCATCCGCACGCCCTCGTCTGTCCACTCGACGGTCTTAATCATCGGACTACAATCTCCTCCGCATCCGCGCCGGGGAATCCGGTCGGCGCGGCGTTCTCTAACCCTTCAAGATGTTGGAGCGAATTTTGATGAGCCTGTATCTTACGGGACGGTTCTTGCGGCAGGCAAACGGCGCGGCGGATAAAAAGGGCTTGACGGCGGCGGGGGAAGCCTGTGGCGGCCCATCGCCCGCTTCGCCCGTCGCCGTCAAGCCGGATTATTCTCGACTCAAACTCTCTAGTCCCTGCTCAGGTCGGCCTTCGTCATGAACCCGCCGATGAGGTAGATGACGGCGAGGAGAAGGTGGATGATGTGATCCATCGTGGCGAATTCGAGCGTGCCGGGGATGACCGAGAGGAGCCGCGAGTCCGGCCCGCCGTGGGTGATGCCCGCGATGGTGTGTTGGCCTTCGCCGCCGAGCAGGAAGCCCGCGACGCCCAAGAGCCCGTAGACGAGGCCGAAGACGATGCAGAAGAGGCGCGCGCCGGCCAGCGTTCCCTTGAGGCCGAAGTAGAGCGAGACCGCGCCGGAGATGAGGTGTACGAGGTTGTGGGCCATGCTCAGGTGCGCCCCAAGGAGGCCGGGCGCGACGAAGCCGATGAGCCCGACCAGAATGAACAAGACGCCCAGAAGAGTCGCAATTGTTTTCGCCATAAATTCTGATTCTCCTCCTTCGGGAAGAATAAGGTGGACAAAGCGCACGGGGGGGAGGGTGCGTCAGCGGCACCTTTCGAGAGTGCCCCCGCCTTCGAGAATCGGCAGTTGCGAGCCGGGGCATTGTACATCAAAAGGCGCGCGCCGTCGGATTAGTTTTTCCGCGCGTCGAATCGAGGAAATGGCGTCTGTTGAGGGCTCAGTTTCGCGGGTGTTATACTTTTCGCGCAACTCCCGGACAGGCGCAGACGGCGACACCCGCCGGACAACAAAAGCGGCACAACTCGGAAGCGGAGGCGGGGTTTCACAAACGGGGCGCGGGAGTTTGCCGGGGAGGTCTTGAAAGAGCGCATGGCGTTGGCTGAGGGGCCGAAGCGAATCGGCGTGGAAGAGGCTTGGCGGATGGTCGAGGAGGGGCGCGAGCCCGTCTTCATAGACACGCGCAACGCGCGCCACTGGGCGCAGAGCGACGAGCAGATTCCGGGGAGCCTCCGCATCTGGCGCGAGGAGTTGGAGGCGCGCATCGGGGAAGTCCCGCGAGGCCGCCCGCTCGTCACCTACTGCGCCTGACACTACGAGCACTCCAGCACCCGTGCGGCGCTGACCCTCGAAGAGTACGACTTCACAGACATCCACATCCTCGTCGGCGGCTTCAACGCGTGGCGCGACAGGGGATTCCCGTTGGAAGCGAAAACGGTGAGCAGTAAGCAGTGAGCGGTAAGCAGTTTTTAAAACTGCCGCCGACCGAACTGCTGCTCACCGCTTACTGCTCACTGCTTACTTGCTCACTATGAAACAAGGTTGGGAGGCCGTCATCGGCCTTGAGATACATGCGCAACTGAGCACCGAGTCGAAAATCTTCTGCGGGTGCTCGACGCGCTTCGGCGACGAGCCGAACGCGAACACGTGCCCGGTCTGTCTGGGCCTGCCGGGCGCGCTGCCCGTCCTCAACCGCCGCGCGGTCGAGTTGGGCGCGCGCGCCGCGCTCGCGCTCGGCCTGCACGTCAACGAGACCTCTATCTTCGCGCGCAAGAACTATTTTTACCCCGACCTCCCGAAGGGCTATCAAATCTCGCAGTACGACCGGCCCTTCTCCGAGCGCGGCGAGTTGGAGGTGATGACCTCCCTGCGCGACGAGTCGGGCCACGCGCGCGACTGGCAGCCCTTGAAGGTGCGCATCACGCGCCTGCATCTCGAAGAGGACGCGGGCAAGAACGTCCACGAGGGGCTGCCGGAAACCGACCGCTACTCTTACATTGACCTCAACCGCGCGGGCACGCCCTTAGCCGAGATCGTCACGGAGCCGGACTTCCGCACCTCCTGGGAGGCTTACGACTACGTTAACCACGTGCGGCGCGCGTTGCAGTGGGTCGGCGCGAGCGACGCCGACATGGAGAAGGGAAATCTGCGTTGCGAGGCGAACGTCTCCGTCAGGCGTGCCGGTGAAGAGAAGTTCGGGACGAAGGTCGAGCTAAAGAACCTGAACTCGGTGCGCTTCATGCAGCGCGCCATCGAGTTCGAGATCGAGCGGCAGATAAAGCTCATCGAGTCGGGCGGGCAGGTGACGCAGGAGACGCGGCTGTGGGACGAGCGCGCCGCCGAGACGCGCGTCATGCGCTCGAAGGAGGAGGCGCACGACTACCGTTATTTCCCCGAACCGGACTTGCAGCCGCTCGTCGTCTCGGCGGAGTTCATCGAGCGCGTGCGCCGAGAGATGCCGGAGCTTCCGGAAGAGCGCCGCCGCCGCTTCATGGAGCAGTACGAACTCTCCTACAGCGACGCCTCTCTGCTGACGCGCGAGCGCGCGCTGGCGGACTTCTACGAGCGCGCGGCTGCGGCGGCTGGCAACGCGCGCGGCGCGGCCAACTGGCTCAAGTCGGAGCTTCTGCGCGAGCTGGACGCGGCGGGCGAGAGCGCCGACCGCTCGCCCGTCTCGCCCGAAGAACTGGGCGCTCTGGTGCGCGCCGTTGACGAAGGAAAAATCAGCGGCAAGCAGGGCAAGGAAGTGCTCGTCGAGATGTTCTCGACGGGCAAGGGCGCGCAAGCGGTCATCGAAGAGCGCGGCCTCGCGCAGGTGAGCGACACGGGCGAGATTGAAAAGATCATCGCCGACGTGCTCGCCGCGAGCCCCGCGCAACTCGAACAGTATCGCGCGGGCAAGGAGACGCTCTTCGGCTTCTTCGTCGGCCAAGTCATGAAGGCGTCGAAGGGCAAGGCCACTCCGAAGGTCGTCAACGAACTGCTCAAAGAGAAGCTGCAACAGCCGTGAACCGTGACGGGTGGCGGGAGAAAGACTGTTTCTTCTTGTCATGGTTTACGGATTTATAAGGGGGGCGAATGGATTACAAAGGGAAAGCGGCAATCGTGACGGGCGGGACGAAGGGCATCGGGTTCGCCATCGCGGAGGGTTTGGTGCGCGAGGGGTTGAACGTGTGCGTCGGCGCGCGGAGTGGGGAGGAGGTCGAGAAGGCGGTGGCGGAGTTGAACGGGCTCGACTTGGGCAAC
>DASTQX010000410.1:0-6868 GCA_035761505.1 Pyrinomonadaceae bacterium | reverse complement strand
TCGAAGAGGCGCAAGACCATCTCGACCAGAGCGACCGTGAAGGCCACCACCATCTGCGCCGCACGCGAAGAGCGCACCGTCGTCTTCGGGTCGGTAATCATGAAGAAGATGAAGAGCTGATACATCGGCCCCGTGATGGGCGCGACCTCGGCGGCGAAGGTGTGGCCCGTCAGGTAGCTCCGCAGCAGCGAGAAGGCGACGAACGAGGCGACGTAAGTCAGCGTGATGTGAAAGCGGCGCAGGCGGTAGATGATGACCGAGCCGAGCAGCCAGATGACGAGCATCGGCCAGACGTTGTTGCCCCACTGGATGCTCAACGAAGCGACCGCGGACGGCGCGAGAAAGAGCAGCACGCAGATGCCGAAGTTCGACGGGTTCCAGATGTGGCGGTCGCCGGCGCGCAGGACGTACTTCGACGTAATCGAGATGGCGCTGCACAGCGCGAACGGCCACACGGCGGGCGAGCGCACGAGGATGCCGACGCTGATGCCGGAGATGTAGGCGCTCGCCAGGTGTGGCCACTTGCCCGCGAACATTCGTCCGAGCACCAACTCCAACAGAATCGCCGTCACGATGGCGAGCGCCGTCTTCGGGTAGCTCTCCAGAAGCCCGAACGAGAGTTGCCCGCCGAGCAGGATGAGCGTAATCAGAATCGGCGCGACGAAGCGGTGGTCAATGCCGAAGAGCTTCGGCTCACCGGCCTGCCCCTGCGGCGGCGCGGCGACCGGACTGCTATCTGAAATCGTCGTGGCACTCATAGTCTCAACTCGCTGTTGATGCTCTCGCGGCGCTTACGCTTCTTTAACGCGATGGAGCTTGCCGACTTCCGGCGCTTCGATGGTCTGCGTCTTGCCCGAAGGCCAACGGATGACGGCACGCTCGACGCGCGCCCCACGGCCTAAGCCGAAGTGGAGGCGGCGCTGGCTCTGCGCGCAGAAGCCGCTGCCGCCCGAAACCTCCTGCAACTGCTCCTGCCCCGCCCAGTAGATTCGCACCTGCGCGCCGACCGCGCTCCGGTTGCTCGCCGAGCCTTCCAGCTCGAAGCCGACCCAAGCGTTCTCCGGCGCGGCGTTGTTCTTATAGACCAAGAGCGGCCCGCGCTGATTCGCCACCACCACGTCGAGCACGCCCCGGTTCCAGAGGTCGGCGACCGCCACGGCGCGACCGTCGAAGATGTCGCGCGCGCCCACGGCCTGCGCCACGTCCGTAAACTTCCCCGCCCCGTCGTTCAGCCAGACGCGCTTCTGCTGAAAACCGGAGAGGCTGCGGCCCGTCATCGGCGGCCAGTTCGCCGCGTCCGAGATGATGGTCGAGTTGCCCCCGGCGACTTTGGCGAAGTCGTACCAGTAGTTCGTCCCGCGCTCCAGAGAGACGTAGCCGTTCGTCAGGTACAGGTCGAGCGCGCCGTCGTTGTTGAGGTCGCCGAACTGCGCGCCGAAGCTCCACCCGCCGAGTTCGACGCCCATCTCGCCCGCCATGTTGTCATACTTGAGAGCGTCGCCCGCCGTGCCCGCGCGCGGAATCCAGAGGTTGTTGCCCTGTATGAGCACGCCCTCCTCGGAGATGTTCGTGACATAGACGGCGAACGCCCCGCGGTTGAGCACGTCGCCGAAAGAGACGTTCATCCCGCTCTTGGGCGAGAAGCCGACGCCCGTCCGCTCGCCCTCGTCACGGAAGCGTTTGCCGCCGTCGTTGAAGAAGAGTTCCGAGACGCCGTAGTCGTTGGCGATGAAGAGGTCTGGGAAGCCCGTCCCGCGCAAATCCGCCGCCGCCGCCGCGAGCGCCCAGCGGCGAGTGTCCATGCCGAGGCTCGCCGTCACGTCCTCGAACGTCCCGTCGCCTCTGCCGCGCAAGACGTACTTGCGCCCGCCGTTGCGCGCGTACTCGAAGCTCTCCGGCATGATCTTCGTCGTCTTCAACTGCCAGAGGTTCACGTCCTCCGGGTAGTAGCCGCCGAGGAAGATGTCGAGCCGCCCGTCGCGGTCGTAGTCGAACCAGATGGCCGTGTTGGCGTTGACCCACGCGGGCAGGTTCGCCGTCTCGGTGACGCGCGTAAAACTTTGCCCCCGGTCGTTGTGGAAGAGTTCGGGCCGCCCCCACTTGTAGATGAAGAGGTCTTCAAAACCGTCGTTGTCGTAGTCGCCCCAGACCGCGCCCATCGAGACGCCCGTCGCGGGTTGGTTCACGTCGGCGACGCCCAGACGCGCGGCCACGTCCTCGAACGTCCCGTCGCCCCGGTTGCGGTAGAGCGCGTTCGCGCTCCCCTCGCCGCTGTTCGTCACATAGAGGTCTTGCCAGCCGTCGCGGTCGAAGTCCGCGACCGAGACGCCCGCGCCCATCGAGGCGACCTGCGGCATGATGTGTTCCAGTCGCCGGTCGAGCGTCGGCGCGCTGTGCTTGAAAGTGATGCCGCTCGCGCCCGCCACCTCTTCCAGATGGAAGCCGTAGCGCTTGAGCGCGCTCTCCTTCGACGCTCGCGCGTCCGCGTCCGGCGCGGCCTGCGAGCCGTCGGGCTGCTCGTACCAGCGCCGGAGCACGAGTGGCGACGCGACGAGCGCGGCGAAGAAGACAATGAGGATGGCGCGGGGGATAAAACTCTTCTGCATTATTACTTCGAGCCGTCGGCGAAACTCTTCGGACGGGCGGTGACGAACTCTCCCGTCAAATTCAAAACCGGCGCGTCATTTCACCCTCAGAGCCTCGCCGAAGCGGCGCGGCGTGACGTAGCGCGTGTGGAAAGTTTGCCAGTCTTCGGGGAAGCGGCGGAAGACCGGGTCGTCTTCGAGACGTGTCGGAGGTGTAGTGTAGTATTCGCGGTCGCGCGAGGGCAAGGGGAGCACCGTTTTCGAGAACTGCGAGTTATAGTCGCCGTCCTTAATCCAACCGTTGCCCACGAGCACGTAGTCGCGCGCCCAACCGGCGGGGGGCGCGGGCCTCTCCGGGAAACGCAGGATAAGCTCGTCGCCCGCGTTGGCAATCACGATGCGGTCGTCCACCTTCGACAGCAACTCGCGCACGTCGCCGAAGCGCGTGTAGAAGCCGGAGAGGTCGCGCCAGCGCTGCCCCGTCGAGGCGAGCCGGTTGTACTCCGGCGTCTCCGGCGAAGAGCCGTCCGCCTGCCGCATCTCCGAGAAGCCACGGAACCTTAGCTCGGCGGTCGAAGCGCCGAGCCTTTCGATTTTCGTCCGCGCGTCGCCCGCGCCCCGCGCCCATTCGAGCGCGTCCCAGAAGATTTCCATATTCGTCCGCAGGCGCAAGACGCGCGGCGCGTCCGGCGCGAAGACGCCCGCGAGGTCAACCAGAATCGTCTTGTTCTTCCCGGCGGGAAAACCGAGGTCGGGCCGCGCCACGCGCCACCCGCCGCGCCCGTCCGAGACTTCGAGGCTCAACCCTCTCGGCGGCGCGTGCCTGCCCTGACTGATGGCGACGTTGATGGAAGCGTCGGTCGGATGCAGCCAGCCGTGCGCGACGAGCCACAGAGGCCCGTCGCGCGGCGCGTCGGCGGGCAGTTCGAGTTCGACGAAGTGATCGCGCGTCACGCCTTGATGAGTGCCGCGCCCGAAGTTGTCGAGGTGACGACCGTCGCGCCGCGCGATCACCTCCGAAACGTCTTGTCCCGCGTCGTCGCGCGCCGACGCGAACCCGCGCGGCGTCTCGACGGTATAGACCTTGAGCGCGGGCGGGACGTTCGCCGTGCGCTCATCCACGAAGACCTCTGTGCCCGGCGGGTGATCCACGACGGCGAGCGCGTAATGGTCGAGATAGAAAGTCTCCCATAGCTCGGCGGTGATACGCAGGTCATAGAAGCCTTCGCGCGGCGCGAGTTGTCGCCCTCCGATCTTGACCCACTCTTCGGTCTGCGCGACCTTCAACGTCTGGTAGTTGTTGATGCGCAGCCCGATGGCCGGGCTCCACGGCGCACAGTCCTTGACGAACGCCATCTCGCGCCCGTCGAAGGCGAAGAGCGAGGGACACGAGCCCTTCAGTCGTTGTTCCGCGAGGACGGACTGGTCGGCCTTCAACTCGAACTCGGCGCGCACCGAGCCGTTCGGCCACACGACGCGCACCACGTCCGCGCCCGTCTGCTCGCCGAGGCCGAAGTGGACGGTCGGCCCCGCGATGAGCTGCTTCTGGACTAAGAGCCCCGAACGTATCTCCATCTCGCCGCCGATGCCGAACGAGTTTATTCGCTGGTCGCCCGTGGCGTTCGCCGCGCGCGGGCGCACGACCTGCCAGTGATAATTCTTCGACCCGCGCGCGGCGGCCCTGAAACCCCGCCCTTCCCTCGTCACGCCCGCGAGGTCGAGCCGCCCGTCCGAGTCCGTGTCCGCGACCGAGAGCGTGCGCGCGCTGGCGAGCGCGTCGGCGAGCTTGAGCGGTTTGAAGCTGCCGCCCGCGTCGCTCAGCCACGCGCGCGTCGCCGACGCGTCGGAGGTCAAGAGGTCAATCCCGCCGTTGTTGTCGAGGTCGGCGACGAAGAGACGCACGCCCCTCGCACTCGTCCCGGCGGGCGCGTCCGCGAGGCGCAAGACTTCCGCCGCCTCCCAGCCCGCGCCCTCGTCCTTGTCGGAGAAGCGGCGCAGCAATCCGTCCGCTTGGAGCGCGAGGAGGTCGAAGCGTCCGTCGCCGTCTAAGTCCGCGACGCCGAGCGCGGCGAACTGCCCTCCGCTCTGCGGCGCGGTTCTCGCGCGGAACTGCCCCGTGCGCTCGTTCGTGAAGACGAAGAGTTGCCCTCTCGCGTCGAGCAGCGCGGCGTCCGGGTCGCCGTCGCCGTCGAGGTCGGCCCAGACGAAATCCCGGAGGCCGTTCACGCCTTCAAAAAGACGCTGCTCCGCGAAGCTGCCGTCGCCGTTGTTGCGCAGGACGAGCGCCGCGCCTTCTTTCGCGCCGAGCACGATGTCGAGGTCGCCGTCCGCTTCGATGTCCGCCGCCCACGCGCCCGACGCCGCGAGATCGGTGACGCTCGCGGGCAGCTTCGTCTTCGCCGTCACGTCCGCGAACGCCGTCGGGCTCTCCTGACGATAAAGACGGAAGCCGCCATCGCCCGCGAAGGCGAGGTCGGTCTTGAAGTCGTAATCGAAGTCGAGCGCGGCGACGGCGTGCGGCGTGAGCGAAGTCGCGTCGGCCCCGCCGGGAAATTCGAGTTTGACTCCCCCGGCGACTTGCGCTTCGCGCCCGTTGACGAAGAGGAGCGCGGGCGCGGCCTCCGAAGACAGAGAGAGCGCGCCGCCCCAGCCCCACGGCCCCGCGCCGAAGCCTTGCGGCTCTTCGACGTTGAAGGTCAGGGCTTCGTCCGGCGGCGCGGGGTTCGGCGAGGGCGTGGGCAGGCGGAGGAAGCGCGTGAAAGGCTCGCTCAAGATTTCCGGCGGGTCTTGCACGGCGAGACGGCTCTGCCGGTATTCGGGCGTGCGGACGAGCACGTTGCGGAGGAACTGCACGCCCTGCGCGCGTTGCCGCTGGCCGACGCCGGACGACTCTTCGGCGCGGCCCCGCAAGGCGTCGAACTGCTCCCGCGCTTCGGGCGGCCAGACGGGCGACTGTGCGGCGAAGCGCTCCAACATCTGTTTGAAAGTCTCCGAGTCGCCGCGCTTGGCCGCGAGCCGCGCCACGTCCAACTGGACGGAGAGATTTTCGGGCTGCACTTCGAGGATGCGTCGCAAGAGACGAAGGACTTCGGCCTCGCCCTCTTCCCCGCCCTCGCGCTCCAACTCGCCCGCGAGCGCGTAGAGCGCCTTCAGGTTGTGCGCGTCCAACTCGACGGCGCGGCGGTAATGCTTCATCGCCTCGGCGGAGTTCCCACGGCTCGACTCCGTCTGTCCGAGCAGGACTTCGAGCGTCGAATTTTCGGGCGCGAGTTGTCGCGCTCGTTCGATGTTTTGCGCGGCGAGGTCGAACTGTCGCTGCCGGAGGTAGAGTAGTCCGAGGTCGGCCCACGCAGCGGGCTCGTCGGGCGCGAGCGCCGTCGCCTCTTTGAGCTTCGCCTCGGCGCGCACGTCGTCGCCGACCTGAAGCGCGGAGAGCCCGACGTAGAAGGCGCGCACGGCTTCGGTGTACTTCGGCGAGCCCGCCGCCGGGAGGTCTGCGGCGCGGCGGCAGGAGACGAGGCCCGCGAGGTTGAGTGAAAGCAGAAGGAGCAGGAAGAGGCCGCGCCCGTGCTTGAAGTTGATGAAGGTTCGCATCTGTCGAATGGTTCGCCCGGCGGCCACGGCCCGCCGCGCGCGGCGCGAGTCTTGAGAACTCCACGCCGGTCGGAATCTCTTTTGAGCTGTGCTTCGGTTTGACGCGCGCCGCTGGACGAGGTTGAGAATATAGCATAATCTTTTTCGACACCGGCAGACCACGCACATTCCAACCCGCCTTGCGGTTGACGTTCTAAACAGCGTTGCGAAGAGAAGAACTAAAAAGGCAGATCGGCCTGCGGACGGCGACGGCGCTCGTCGTCGGCGAAGTCGTCGGCGTCGGGATTTTTCTGACGCCCGCCGGGATGGCGAAGTCTCTGGGCTCGCCCGCGCTCGTGCTCGTCGTGTGGCTGCTGGCGGGGGCGATGGCCTTGTGCGGCGCGCTCTGCTACGGAGAGTTGGCGGCGCGTTTCCCCGAAGCGGGCGGCGGCTACGTCTATTTGCGCGAGGGCTACGGCGAAGGGCTCGCCTTCCTCTACGGGTGGATGGCGCTCGTCGTCATGGACCCCGGCATCACCGCCGCGCTCGCGACGGGGCTCGGCCAGTACGCCGGATACATCGTCGGCCTTTCGCCTGCGGGCGCGAAGGCCGTCGGCATCGCCGCGATTCTGCTGCTCGCGGCGGCGAACGTCTTGGGCGTCCGCGCGGGCGCGTGGCTCATGCGCTGGCTGACGGTGCTCAAGCTCGGA
>DASTQX010000409.1:0-8933 GCA_035761505.1 Pyrinomonadaceae bacterium | reverse complement strand
TCCACCTACCTGCGCGAGGCGGGCGACGAGGACGCGCTGAACGTCCTCGACGAAGGCGAGCTGGGGCTCTTGATGGACGAGCACTTCCGCGCCGAGAGCTACACTTGCCCTTTGGTCACGCTCTCGGACATTATTAGCGAGCACCGCGTCGAGCGCATTGACCTGCTCAAAGTTGATGTCGAGAAGAGCGAGTTCGACGTGCTCTCCGGCCTGCGCGACGAGGACTGGAAAAAAATCCGCCAGCTCGTCGTCGAGGTGGACACGCCGGAACTGCTCCGGCAAATCACCGCGCTGCTCGAACGTCAGGGCTTCGATTTCGAGGTTGACGAAACCATCAGGGCCGGTGGAGACGCGGGCGGCCCCGGCTTCCGCTTCTACATGCTCTACGCCAGACAGCCCGGCTTTGAAGATCGCGTGGCCGACGGCGCGGCGCGAAGTAAGGAAGACGAGGGCGTGGCCGGAGAGTCGCGCGGCGGCGGGCGGGCACTCACCGCCGGTGAGCTTCGCCGCTTCCTCAGAGAGCACCTGCCGGAGTACATGATCCCGTCGGCCTTCACGTTCTTGCCAGAACTGCCGCTGACGCCCAACGGCAAAGTCAACCGCCGCGCGCTGCCCGACCCGTCCGGCGAAGCGCTGGAGTCGGAGGCCGCCTATGTCGCGCCGGAGACGAGCGCCGAGCAGACCGTCGCCGCCGTCTGGCGCGAGGTGCTGAAGGTCGAGCGCGTCGGCGTCAACGACAACTTCTTCGAGGCCGGGGGCACTTCGCTGCTCGTCGTGCAGGTCAACGCCAAACTGCGCGAGGCGTTCGACCGCCCGATCCCCGTCGTCGAGATGTTCAGGCATCCGACCATCAAGACGCTGGCCGCCTACATCGAGCGCGAGCAGCACGAGAAGCCCACTTTCGAGCGGGCGCAGAGCCGCGTCACCAAGCAGGCCGAGGCTTCGAGCCTCGCGCGGCAGATGCGGCAGGCCCGGCAGGCGAGCGCGCGCAAGGACAAGGATAAGAAGCGACCGCCGCCGACGCGCACCTCTTGAGGCGGCGCGCGCCTTCGGGCAAACGGGTCGGCGTGGAAATCTTCTTCGAGCGGGAAACGTCAAATGACTATTCGCAAAGTAGGCGTCGTCGGCGCGGGGGTGATGGGGGCGGGGCTGGCGCAAGACCTCGCGCAGACCGGCCACGAGGTCGTGCTCGTCGACCTCTCCGAGGGGGTGCTCGAACGCGCGCGCGGCGAGATGACGAACAACATCCGCCTCCGGATGATGTTCGGCAAAGGCGCGAAGGGCGAGCCGCCCGCGCAGGTGCTTGGGCGCGTCCGCTTCACGACCGACTACGGGCTGCTCGGCGACTCGGACTTCGTCGTCGAGAACGTGACGGAGAAGTGGGACATCAAGCGCGAGGTCTACGGGCGTTTAGAGGAGGTCTGCGCGACGGCGTGCGTCTTCGCCGCCAACACCTCGGCCATCCCCATCACGCGCATCGCCTCGGCGACGCGGCGGCCCGCACAGGTCGTCGGGATGCACTTCATGAACCCCGTCCCGTTGAAGCAGACGGTCGAAGTGATTCGCGGCTTCCACACCTCGGACGAGACGCTTGAGACGGCGCGGGGGCTGCTCGCGGGGATGAACAAGACCTGCGTGGTCGTCAACGACTCGCCCGGCTTCGTCTCCAACCGCGTGCTCATGTTGACCATCAACGAGGCCATCTTCCTCCTGCAAGAAGGCGTCGCCACGGCGGAAGACATTGACGGGATTTTTAAGAGTTGCTTCGGTCACAAGATGGGGCCGCTGGAGACGGCAGACCTCATCGGCCTCGACACGATCCTGTTTTCCGTCGAGGTGCTCTACGAGTCTTTCAACGACGGCAAGTACCGTCCCTGCCCGCTGCTGAAAAAGATGGTGGACGCCGGGCTCCACGGGCGCAAGAGCGGGCGCGGCTTTTACACTTACTGAGGGACAAGGCGCGTGAGCGGCACACCACACAGCACACTCGGCGCGGACGAGATCAGGGCGCGGGTCACGACGTTCCTGTTGCGGCACATCCGCCGCCCGGAGTTGCGGGACGACGAAAACATCTTCGCCCTCGGCTTCGTCAACTCGCTCTTCGCCATGCAGCTCGTCATGTTCGTGGAGCAGGAGTTCGGCGTCGCCGTCGAAAACGACGATCTCGAAATTGATAACTTCAGCACCGTCGCCGCCATCGCCGCCCTCGTCGAACGCAAGACGGCGGCGCGGTAGCGGCGCGAGAGGGAAGGGGAGTCGGACGTGATTGCCGGTTTGACCGCCCAGCAGAGAGAGTCGCGCGCGGCGTTCCGGCGTTTCGCCGACGAGGCGATTGCGCCGCGCGCCGACGACTTCGACCGCGAGGAACGCCTCCCGCCCGAACTCGTCGCCCGGCTCGCACGCGAAGGCTATCTCGGCGCGAATGTCCCGCCCGAATACGGCGGCCTCGGTCTGGACGCGCTCACCTACGGGCTTTTGCACGAGGAGGTCGGGCGCGCGTGCTCCTCCGTCCGCAGCCTCCTGACCGTCCACGCCATGACGGCGCACGCCCTCCAACGTTGGGGGACGCGCGAGCAGAAGACGAAGTGGCTGCCCCGTCTGGCCTCCGGCGAGACGGTCGCCGCCTTCGGGCTGACCGAGCCGGAGGTCGGCAGCGACGCCCGCAGTGTCGCCGCCACGGCCACGGTTGAGGGCGGCTCGTTCGTCCTCGACGGGCGCAAGAAGTGGGTCACGTTCGGGCAGGGGGCCAGCCTCTTTCTCGTCTTCGCCAAGAGCGACGGGCGCGACTGTGCCTTCCTCGTCGAGCGCGAGACGCCGGGCCTCTCCGTCCGGCCCATCCACGGCATGCTCGGCGTGCGGGCCTCGATGCTCGCGGAACTGCACCTTGAGGGCTGCCGCGTCCCGCGCGAGAACCTCGTCGGGCGCGAGGGGGCGGGCTTCTCCTACGTCGCCTCGACGGCGCTCGACCTCGGACGCTACACGGTCGCGTGGGGCTGCGTCGGCATCGGTCAGGCGTGCCTCGAAGCGAGCTTCGAGTATGCCGCCGAGCGCAAGCAGTTCGGAGTCTTCCTCAGAGAGCATCAACTGATTCAGCGGATGCTGACCGACATGCTCGCGCAGGTGCGGGCGGCGCGGCTGCTCTGCCATCAGGCGGGCGCGCTCAGGGAAGCGGGCGACCCGCAATCCGTGACCGAGACTTCGATAGCCAAGTACTTCGCCTCGACCGTCGCGGCGCGCGCGGCTGCCGACGCCGTGCAGATACAGGGCGCGCGCGGGTGCAGCGCCGAGTCGCCCGTCCAGCGCTACCTGCGCGACGCCAAGATCATGGAGATCATCGAAGGCAGCACGCAGATGCAGCAGATTACCATCGCCCAGTCGGGCTATCAGGAGCACGCCTTATGAGTCAGGCCCGCGACGCCGCGCCCGCGCCGCCTGAGCGGCAAGAGGGCGTGGGCGAAGAGAAGCAGTTGATTAAATGCGTGGTGTGGGACTTGGACGACACGCTCTGGCGCGGCGTGCTGCTCGAAGGCGACCGCGTCGCGCTCAGGGAGAACGTCGCCGACATCGTCCGCACGCTCGACGGGCGCGGCGTCCTGCAATCGGTCGCCAGCCGCAACGACCACGAGCAGGCGCTCGGCAAGCTGCGCGAGTTCGGCCTCGAAGAATATTTCCTCTACCCGCAGATCAACTGGAACTCGAAACAGTCGTCCATCACGCGCATCGCCGAACTGCTCAACATCGGCCTCGACGCCTTCGCCTTCGTGGACGACCAGCCCTTCGAGCGCGAGGAGGTGGCCTTCTCGCTCCCGCAAGTGCTCTGCCTCGACGCGGCGCACCTCGACGGGCTGCTCGACATGCCGCGCCTGAACCCGCGCTTCGTGACCGAAGACTCGAAGGCGCGGCGGCTCATGTATCTCGAAGACATCAAGCGCCAGCGCGTGGAGGAAGAGTTCGTCGGCAGTAAGGACGAGTTTCTGGCGAGTCTGGGGATGGTCTTCACCATCGCGCGGGCGACCCGCGAGGACTTACAACGAGCCGAGGAGTTGACCCTCCGAACCAACCAACTGAACACGACCGGACGCCATTACTCCTACGACGAACTCGACCGCCTCCGGCAGTCGCCGCGACACAAGCTCCTGCTCACGAGTTTGCGCGACAAGTTCGGCAGCTACGGCAAAACGGGGCTCGCGCTGGTCGAGTGCGGCGACGACGCGTGGACAATTAAACTGCTGCTCATGTCGTGCCGCGTGATGTCGAGAAACGTCGGCACGGTTCTGCTCGGACACATCATGCGGCTGGCCGCCGAGTCGGGCGTCCGCCTGCGCGCCGACTTCGTTCCCAACGAACGCAACCGCATGATGTACGTAACCTATAAATTCGCCGGATTCAGGGAGGCGGGGCGCGACGGCGGGCTGACCGTGTTGGAGCACGACCCACGGCACGCGCCCGCCCCGCCGCCCTACGTCCGGGTCGAAGTGCTGGACTGAAAGGGACGGCGAGAGGCGTCTCTCCGCCGTCGGGAGTCCGCCCGCGCGACGCGAACCGCACGCGCCGCCGAAGGATGAGAGCCATGATGCGACCACAGGGAGACACGGCCCCGGCGCACGTCCGCTGGCGCGTCCTGCCGAACGGCATGGAGGTGGCCTACCAGAGCCGCGCCGAGGTGGCCTTCTTCTACGAAGACATCTTCGAGAAGGAAATCTACCTCCAACACGGCCTCACGCTCGACGACGGCGCGTGCGTCTTCGACGTGGGGGCCAACATCGGCTTCTTCACGCTCTTCGTCCATCGCAAGCGCCGGGGCGTTCGGGTTTACGCCTTCGAGCCCGCCCCGCCGCTGTTCGAGATTCTGAGCCTCAACGTTGCCCGTCACGGCGTCGCGGCGCGGCTCTTCAACTGCGGGCTGTCGAACCGGCCCGCCAACGCGTCGTTCACCTTCTACCCGAACAGTTCCGGCATGTCTTCGTTCTACGCCGACCGCGAAGAGGAGCGCGAGAACCTGCGCGCCATCCTGCTCAATCAGGTGCGGCAGGGTGCGGCGGGGGTCGAACAACTCATGCGGCACGCCGACGACCTGCTCGACGAAAGGCTCAAAGCCCAGACCTTCGAGTGCCGCCTCCGCACTCTCTCCGACGTGATCGCCGAAGAGCGCGTGGAGCGCATTGACCTGATGAAGATAGACGTGCAGAAGAGCGAACTCGACGTGCTCGAAGGCGTCGGCGACGACGACTGGCCGAAGATTCGGCAACTCGTCGTCGAGGTGCACGACACGGACGGGCGGCTCGAACGCGCGCGCGAGTTGCTGGCGGGGCGCGGTTATCGCGTGACGGTCGTGCAGGACGAACACTACGAGAGTTCCAACATCTATAACTTATACGCCGCGCGGGAAGCCGCCGCGCCGGGCCTCCGCAGCGATGCGCGGGCGCACGCCGACGCGGCCCGTCAGGCGCACGAACGCGCGCGCAAGCAGGAGGCGGCGCTCAGCCGTGGGCGGCTGTTGAACGAGCAAAGGAAACGTGGGAAATGAGCGATTTCGAGCCGCAGGAGTCTTTTGAAAACATCGCCGTCGTCGGCCTGTCGGGGCGCTTCCCCGGCGCGCGCGACGTGGGCCAGTTCTGGCGGAACCTGTGCGACGGCGTCGAGTCCATCTCGACCTTCACCGAGCGCGAGTTGGCCGACTCCGGGCTCGACGCCGAGATGCTGGGCGCGTCGAACTACGTCCGGGCGCGCGGCGTCCTCGAAGACGTGGATTTATTCGACGCCGCCTTCTTCGACTTCAGCCCGCGCGAGGCCGAGGTCATGGAGCCGCAGATTCGCCTCTTCCTCGAACACTCCTGGGAGGCGCTGGAACACGCCGGTTACGACACGGAAACATACGGCGGCCTCGTCGGCGTCTTCGGCGGCATGAGCATGGGCGAGTACCTCTACCGCAACCTGCTGACGAACCGCGACGTGGTGCGACGCGCGGGCGGCCTGCAACTGCGGATTTTCAACGACAAAGACTTCCTCACCTCCATCGTCGCCTACAAGTTCAACCTCAAAGGCCCGACCATCAACGTGCAGAGCGCCTGCTCCACGTCGCTCGTCGCCACGCACCTCGCCTGTCAGAGCCTGCTCAGTTACCAGTGCGACATGGCGTTGGCGGGCGGCTCCTCCGTCACCGTCCCACAGAAGGCCGGTTACTTCGCGCACGAAGGCGTCTTCGCGCCCGACGGCCACTGCCGCGCCTTCGACGCCGAGGCCGCGGGCACGGTCAGCGGCAACGCCGTCGGCGTCGTCGTCCTCAAGCGGCTCTCCGAGGCGCTCGCCGACGGCGACCACATCCACGCCGTCATCCGTGGCTCGGCCATCAACAACGACGGGGCGCTCAAGGTCGGCTACACAGCGCCGAGTGTGGATGGACAGGCCGAGGTCATCGCGCTGGCGCAGGCGGTGGCGCGCGTCGAGCCGGAGACCATCGGCTACGTCGAGGCGCACGGCACGGGCACGCCGCTCGGCGACCCCGTGGAGATCGCCGCGCTGACGCAGGTCTTCCGCGCGGGCACGGACAGGAAGAACTTCTGCGCCGTCGGCTCGGTCAAAACCAACGTCGGCCACTCGGACGCCGCCGCCGGAATCTCCAGCCTCGTCAAGACGGTGCTCACGCTCGAACACAAAGTCATCCCGCCGAGCCTGAATTTCACGCGGCCCAACCCGCAAATCAATTTCGCGGAGACGCCCTTCTTCGTCAACGACAAGCTCCGCGCGTGGGAGACCGACGGCGGCCCGCGCCGCGCCGGTATCAGCTCGTTCGCCATCGGCGGCATCAACGCCCATCTCGTGCTGGAAGAGCCGCCCGCGCCGGAAGAGTCCGGCCCCTCGCGTCCGTGGCAACTCGTCCTACTCTCGGCGAAGACCGAGACGGCGCTCGAAGCGGCGACCGACAATCTCGCCGCGCACCTCGCGGGCCAACCCGAACTCAACCTCGCCGATGTCGCGCACACGCTGCAAGTCGGTCGCCGCGCCTTCGCGCACCGCCGGGCCGTCGTCTGCCGCGAGGCGAGCGAACTGGTCGAAGCGCTCCAAACGCGCAAACCCAATCGCATCCTGACGAGCACGCAGGAGCCGTCCGACCGCCCCGTCGCCTTCATGTTCCCCGGCCTCGGCAACCACTACGTTGACATGGGCCTCGACCTCTACCGCGCGGAGCCGCTGTTCCGCGAGCAGGTTGACCTCTGCTGCGAACTGCTCAAGCCGCACCTCGGCCTCGACCTCCGGCAGGTCATGTACCCGCGCGGCGAGGCAGGGGCGTCCGAGAAGGTTGAGGCCGCGCCGGGGTCGCCGGGGTCGGGACTCGACCTGCGCGCGATGCTGCGCGGCGAGCAGCAGGGCGACGACGAGGCGACGCGGCGGCTCAACCAGACGGCCTTCACGCAACCGGCGCTGTTCGTCGTCGAGTACGCGCTGGCCCGCCTGTGGATGTCGTGGGGCGTCGAGCCGCGCGCACTGCTCGGCTACAGCATCGGCGAATACGTGGCGGCGTGTCTGGCCGGAGTCTTCTCTTTGGAAGACGCGCTGATGCTCGTCGCGCGGCGCGCGCGTCTGATTCAGGAGTTGCCCGAAGGCGCGATGCTGGCGGTGACGCTCCCCGAAGAAGAGGCGCGTCCCTTTCTGGGGCCGAAGGTGAGCCTCGCCGCCGTCAACGGCCCGACCGTGTGCGTGCTCTCCGGCGACCCGGCGGCGGTCGCGGAAGTCGAGGCCGAACTCGCGCGCCGGGGCGTCGTCGCGCGCCGCTTGCAGACGACGCACGCCTTCCACTCGACGATGATGGAGCCGGTCGTCGAATCGTTCGGCCAACTGCTGCGGGGCGTCCGGCTGAGCGCGCCGGAGATACCCGTCATCTCGAACGTCACGGGCACGCGGCTGACGGACGCGCAGGCGATTGACCCCTCCTACTGGGCCACGCACCTCGCGCGCCCCGTGCTCTTCGGCAGGGGCATCCGCGAGTTGTGGAAAGAGCGGGGGATGATCTTGTTGGAGGTCGGGCCGGGGCAGGCGCTCGGCGCGTGGGCGATGCAGCATCCCGACGGCGAAAAATCTTCAGACCGCGTGGTGCTCGCCTCGCTCCGACATTCCTACGACCGCCAGCACGATCTCGCCTTCCTGCTCAACACGCTCGGTCGCCTGTGGCTGAACGGCGTCGGCGTTGACTGGGGAAGCTTCTCCGCGCACGAGCGCCGCCGCCGCGTCCCGCTGCCGACCTACCCCTTCGAGCGCCGCCGCTACTGGATCGAGCCGCAACGGCAGACACCGGCGGCTGACGCCGCGACCGCCGCTTCGCCGCTCAAGAAGAAGCCGGACATCGCCGACTGGTTCTACCTCCCGCGCTGGCGGCAGGCCGGGCCGCTCCCCGAAGCCGACCCGGCGGAAGTGTGCGCCCGCGCGGGCCGCTGCCTCGTCTTCCTCGACGCGACGGGCGCGGGGCGCGCGCTGGTCAGTCGTCTGGAAGGGGGCGGGGGTGAGGTCGTCGTCGTCGAGGCGGGTGAGAGTTTCGGGCGTCGGGGCGAGCGGAGTTTTGTCGTCAACCCCGGACGCGCGGAGGATTACGACGCGCTCTTCGGCGCGCTCCGCGAGGCGGCCCTGCTGCCGCAGACGATCTTGCACCTGTGGGGCGTGACGGGCGACGCCGAAGGAAGTGCCGACGAACTCGCGGAGGCCGACCGGCGGCAGACCACGGGCTTCTACAGCCTTCTCTTTCTGGCGCAGGCGCTCGGCAGCCGCAACATCGGCACGCCGCTCCGCCTCTTCGTCGTGACGAGCGGGATGCAGGCCGTCCACGGCGACGAGTTGCTGCACCCGTCGAAGGCGACCGTGCTCGGCCCCTGCAAGGTCATCCCGCAGGAGTATCCGCACGTCACTTGTCGGAGCGTGGATGTCGTCGTCCCCGCAACAGG
>DASTQX010000408.1:0-5752 GCA_035761505.1 Pyrinomonadaceae bacterium | reverse complement strand
GCCGCATCGGCCTACAGCAGTGAATTTCAAACCAGGGACGGCAGTCGGAGTGTCGGCGTGCCGTTGCTGGTGCATCGGCGATGTTCAGAACCGATGTTCGGCGTGTCCAACGCGATAGCATATTCCGGCCTGATGGTGTCTGCGAAACCACCAAACCCGTCTGCCATTCGGGATTTGCTCGGGCCTTCTAGGTGGATTCACGTCCAAGGTAACGGCGAGGACAAGTGGTGCCGAGAAGAAGGCGTTGAGGTGCTGCGCCTGCTTCGACGAATGGCCCAGGGAGGCGCGAGGGCGGAAGACCTATATATCATCACGCCGTTTGTCATTGTCGCGGACCGGCTTCGCCAGACAGTGCGCGAAAGCGGAGTGCTCGAAGGCTGGATTGACGGTGACGAATGGCGCTGGACCAACGAACGGATCGGCACCGTGCATACGGTGCAGGGGCGCGAAGCTGAGGCGGTGATTCTTGTCCTGGGCGCGCCTCACCCGACACAATCCGGCGCTCGTGGGTGGGCTGGCGGACGGCCGAACCTGCTGAATGTAGCTGTTACCCGCGCGAAGGAAGTCATCTACGTCGTCGGCAACCGGGAGCTTTGGCGTGAGGCTGGTTTATTCCGAGAACTTGATAAGCGCCTTCCTCAGGCCGGGCCAGCCTAAGCAGGGGGCATCATTTTGTTCAGTGCGTCAGGAATGCGAAGTCGCGCGCGTGTTCGGTCACGTCTCGCGTGGCTTCGCACTGCTCCATGCCGCGCGTGCCTTCGGTGTGCTCGTGCTGCGCGTCCCTCGGCCTCATCCCGCCGTCGCCGTCTCGATCCGGGAGGCCGTGCTCGTCCCTCTCGTTGCGCGAGCGGGACGAGTGTTCCTGAGCGAAGTCGCCGTGCTGGTGTTCCGCACCGGCGTGCCCCATTAACTCCTGTGCGCGCCCCTGGGCTTCGAGGTCTTGTTGCGGTAAGCCCTGCATCATGTCGCGGTGCAGCTCGTGCGTCTGAGACCTGTCTAGGGTGTTGGACAGGGAGCCGACGAGGTTGCGCGCGATCTGCTCGACGTCTCTCTCGTTCAGGTTGAGCTGTTCGAGCGTCGTGCCCTGTTCGCGGATGCAGTCGTGCATGGCCTGTGAGAGCCCGGCGACGTGCTCCTCTGCTAAGTCCGCGTCATGGAAGGCTTCGAGGCCGTCCTCGCGGTACGCGCCGTCCAGGTACTCGCGGACGCTTTGCTCCAGCGGCTCTTTAATTTCGTTGAAGCGTTCGGTGCGCTCGGCGAGTTGAGATTCCTCGCGGGCCAAGTCAAGCGAGGCCTGGCTCCGGTCGAGTTCGCCGAACGCGCGCTCGTAATTAGCCTCGGCGGCGGCCAGCCGTTCGGAGTGCGAGCCGTCCCCGCCGGCGGAGGCTTCGCGCGCCTCCAGTAACTCGGCCTCGGCCTGGCGGGCGTTCGTGATGCGGTCGGCGACTTCCGCGGCGTTGCCGAGGACACGCTCGTCGACGTGTTCGTGGTTGCCGGTCAACTCGCCCGGCATCATCTCGCGCCAGGCGTCATCGCGCGCGTGTTCCGCGAAGGCTTCGCGCTCGGAGCGCGGGATGAGGTCGCTCACTCGGAGGTCGTGTGCGTTGGGCAGTGCGTCGCGCGCCGGCAGTTGGTCCGTCTGGATCAACTCTTCGAGCCTCCGGCCGAGCAGTTCGGCCTCGCGCGTCTCAAAGCGGCGGGTGTACTCCTCTCGCGCGGGGCTGCCGTGCGATTGCTGTTCCTGAGTCTGGCCTGCCGGTTGGTGCTGGACGCCGCGCTCGGCCGTGTCACGCCCCTGCGCCTCGGCGAGGGCACGCTGGCTGTTGTCCAGCTCGCCGAAGGAGCGGAGGTAATCGTCCTTGGTCCGCTGCGCGTGACGGTCGAGGGCGTTGTACTGCGACTGCTGTTTGGGGGAGATCGTCTCCCGGATGAAGGAGAATTGTTCGGCGTTCTTCGAGACCAGCGCCTCCTGCGTCTTCGCGTATTCGGGGTCGAGCGCGGCGCGGACGAGCTCGCGCGTCGTCTGCACGTCCTTCGGCGTCCGCTCGACGCCGCCGAACTCGCGGACGTGCTCGGCCGAGGCCGCGCTCTGTTGCAGGTTTTGGCTGGCCCAACCGAGTGACCTGGCGACGGGCTGGATGCCGGCCATCGAGGCGATCATCGAACCGGCGCGGGCGACGTGGCCCGCGACGCGCAGCGCCTCCGGGCTCGCCCGGTGGATGGCGACCGGGTTGGCGAGGGCCTTCTCGACGGCGGCGGCACAGTGTTCGACGTGGGCCTCGACGGCGTGGTGCGCCGTGCGAGCGCGCTCCTGCTGGGAGCGCGTCTTGTCGAGCGCGTCCCTCACGTCCAGAGAGCTGTAGAGCACCTCGGCGCGCGAGTCCGTGCGGTAGCCGGTCGCGCGCACCTTCGGCTCCATCTCCTTCCACGCGGCCACCTGGGCGTCCCTGCGTATTTCTGACAGGTGGGCGGCCGGCAACCTTTCCCTGAGGTACTTGTTGTCGGCTGCGCGGTCGGGCTGGTAGCTGCCGAGAAGGTGCCCCCACTCGCGATCCGTGACGCGAGAACTCTCCGGCGGGCGGAGGCTCAGCTCGACGCGGCCGTCCGCGGTCGGCGAGCGTTCGGCTTTGCTGAAGACTTCGACGATCTCCCCGGTGGTGCGGAGGCTTTCGTCCTGCGATGACTTTAGGTACGTGGCGACGTCTTGCGCCTTGCGCGAGTCGAGGTTGTTGACGATGTAGCCGGCGGCTTCGACGTGCCTGTCTGACACGCCGTTGACGATGGTGGAGCGGGACTCGCTCGGGGCCATCCCTACGTCGCGGCGCGCGCGGTCGGCCGTGAACATCTCGGCCTCCCTCCACGCCGCGGCGGCGTAGTACTCCCTGAACGTCTGAGAGGTGGTCAGAGCCCTGGCCTCTTCGCGCGTGAGTGTCTCCCTCGCGTGCGAAGGCTCCTGGTTCACGCGCGCGCCGACTTCCTGAGTGCGCTCCTGGCGGACTCTTTCTCTGGCCTCGTCGCGTTTCGCTTCGAGCTGGCGGTAGAGGAAGTCCTTCTCGTAGGGGAGTAGCTTCTGGTGGACGGCGTGCAGGTCGGTCTGGCTCGGCCTGCGCATCCGGTCGGCAGGCGTCGTCAGAGACGCGCTGAAGTGTCCGAGCGCCTCCGGCGTCCTGCGGGCGTCTAGTTCGCGGAGCAGGGTAGAGAGGTGTTGAGAGGGGGCTATCTCGCCCCTCTCCAAGCCCCGGATGAGTTTCTCTTTATCCTTACCGCTGACGCTCAACCCCTGCCGCAGGTCGCGCATCTCGGCGGTGTAATGGGCGGGGGCCGGCGCGAGGAAGAGGTTCCTCATTTCGTGGCTGGCTAGTGCGCGGCGCTCCGGGCGCTCGGTCCCCTGTGGGTCGCGCAGGTGGGCTTTGAATTGTTCACCCCTCTGGTAGTTCTCCTGCCTGATCTCCTTCGCCGTGGCGCGCAGTTCTTCGACCGAGCGCGCAGAGTCCAGACGCCGCGAGTATTCGCGGTACTCCTGACTCTGGTTGAGCATCCGCGTCCCGGCGTCCTGCATCCGGTAGTCGATGTAGTTGCCGACGAAGCGGGCGACGAGGTCGCGCTCCTCGCTCGCGCCCGTCACCTCACGCCCGTGTAGCCCGTGCCACGTGTTGACGTGGAGGCGGTTGGCGTCGGCCATCCTGGTGACGACGGCGTGCTCGCGCACGTTCTCGACGGGGAGCCTGTGCGACGCTTCGTTATTGAGGGAGACGAAGACTTGTTGCGGACCCGATTTGACCGGCTCGGCGGAGCGGGCGACGCCGAGGGCCTCACGTTCGGCGTTGACTAATTCGAGGGCGCGCTCAAGGCTCTGCACCCGCGGCGTGACGGCCTCTCTCGCCTGCGCGGGCGTATCGGGTATCTGGCCGAGCTGCGCGAGGTATTCCTTACGCGCGGTGTCGATCTGGTGGTTGGCTTCGGCGAGTTCGTCGCGTAAGTGTTCGCGCAGGGAGGCGTGAGCCAGCGGTCGGCCGAGGCGGGACTCGGCGCTCTCCCTCGTGGCCGTCGCCTGCTCGAAGAGGGTCAGCCTGTCGTTCTCGGCTGATATGGTGGCTTGGATTCTTGACGCTACAACATCCAGGGCTGCGGCGCGCTCTTGCGGGGACGGCTGCATCCTGTCGATTGAGGCCGCGATGTTGGCGGCGGCCCTCTCCAACCCTTCGACGTGCTCGAAGCCTTCGCGCACGGGGACGCGATCCATCCTGAGCAGGTGTTGCCGGCCGAGCCTGATGTCTTTCTCGTTCGCAACGTATAAGTCGCGCGCCGCCGGGTTCGGGACGGCCGCGCCGTGCTGCGGCCCCAAGGCGTGCCTCCCCTGAGTGGCATCCGGTTCGGTGCGGGAGTAGTAGTCTCGCGCCCACCGGAGCGCCTCCGGCGAGTAGCGCACGCCCTCGCGCGCGGCCTCGGCGACCGCCAGCGCGTGCAAGGTCGAGAGGGCCTGGAGTTGTTCGCGGCGGCTCGGCGGGGTGTCGCGTGCCGCCTCCGGGGCCGAGGCTGCGAACGCGCGGACAACCCTATCCCTCTTGTCCGCGCGCTCCAGCGCCCCGTGCTCGGAATAAATGACCTCCTTCATGATGAGCTGCCGGCTTTCGCCGGACTCGATGCGCCTGTCCACTTCCGGCAGCGTCACCTCGAGTAGTCTCGACTCCGCGTCGAGCGAGACGGCGTCGGGCACGGCCGGGGGAAGGCTGCTCAGACTGACGCGCTCGTATGAGACTTCGGGCACGAAGCCGCCGCCCCGCGTCTCGACCTCGATCTGCTCGTGCTCGGCCGCAGCCCCGCGCGTCGCCAAGACCGCGTCCTCGTACATCTGCGCGTAGACGGTGTTCTCGTCGTGACTTTGTTCGTTCTCATGGGACAGCCCTTCAAGCTCGTGGAGTTCGGCGAGTTCATGCTCCCCGGCCGCGGAGAGTGAGTCCTGGGGTTCGAGCAGGACCATCTCGGCGGCCAGCTCGCGCGCGCCCTCCAGCGTGCGGTCGAGAGCCTCCGGCCGGTCGGCGTTGCTGCGCACGCGCCCCTGTTCGTCGAGACTGACCTGATCGTAGAGGTGTTTGAAGACGGCGATGCGCGCCTGCGAGTCGGCCCACCGGCCGCTGATCTGCTCGGCGAGTTGGACCAGCTCGGCCGCCTTCTCCCTCGCGACCCTTTCGTCGGGCGTGAAGCCGCCGACGAATGAGACGGCGTACTGGTGGGTCGTGATCTTGGCTTCGCCGCGCGGGACGTCGTACTCCTTGGGGATGATGAGAACGTCCTCGTAGACCGTCGCGCCGCGCTCGAAGGCATCCCGGGCCGACTGGCTGCGCTCGTTGAGGTAAGAGGCGTACTCCGCTCGCGTCCGACCGTCGGAAACTTCGTAGAGCCCCCGCATGTTCTCGGAGCCGCGGCTGTACGCCACCACGTCGTCACGCGCCTGGCTCGCCGACGGGGAAGGGGAGTAGTTCGATTGCTGGCGCGAGTCAGCGCCGCGTGACTCTGCCCTAGAGCCATCGCCGCGGCCGGGTCGGGCCTGTTGCCAGTCGCGCGCATCGTCTTCCCTGGGGCGGCCGTCCTGCCCGCGGATGATTTGCTCGCGCGCGCGCTCCCGCTCGGCCAGCTTTAAGACGGCTTCGCGGACGATGTCGGCGTGGCACTCGTTGCCCGTGGCCCAGTACGAGAGCGCGACGTCCGCGCCCGACAGAGACAGATCCCGGATGCGTAACAGCTCGTCCCT
>DASTQX010000407.1:0-10001 GCA_035761505.1 Pyrinomonadaceae bacterium | reverse complement strand
CGTGGGCGCTTGTGTACGATTTTCTACCCCTTGTTAGCCTTCCACAGAGAGATGGGCAAGCAGCGTGCCGCTAGGGTCACGGTAAACGTTTTGCAAATTTGGCGGAATCGCGTATTATTCGGCGCATCCTAGACGAAGTGCATTATTCGACTCATCCGGCACCGGCTTTACTTAAACCGAACGCCCGCGTGACCGCGCCCGACCGAAGAGCGCGCGCGCGAAGTTCTTAACGAGAACCCTAACCTTGAAAGGAGCGCGGGCGGCAGCTTTCCGAAGCCGCCTGATTCGCCGAACTGGTATGAGAAAAATAGTATCGCTGACTTACGCCTTTCTGCTCTCCGCTTCACTCCTGATCGCCGGTTGCCAGCCGCCGGGCGGCACGGGCGACAGCGCCGACAAAGTTCGCATCGGCGTCTTCATGTCCCTGACCGGGGACACGGCCAACTTCGGCATCTCGTCGGTCAACGGCATCCAGATGGCTAAGGACGAGGTGAACGCGGCGGGCGGCATCAACGGCAAGCAGGTCGAGCTGCTCGTGCAGGACGACCGCTCCGACGCCTCCGAGGCGGCGACCATCGTCACCAAGTTCGTGACGCAGGATCAGGTGCACGCCATCCTCGGCGAGGTCGCCAGCTCGCGCTCCATCGCCGCCGCGCCCATCGCGCAGAACGCCAAGATACCGATGCTCACGCCCTCCTCGACCAACCCCGAAGTGACGAAGAAGGGCGACTTCATCTTCCGCAGTTGCTTCATAGACCCGGTGCAGGGCGCGGCCATCGCGCAGTTCGCCGCCAAGACTTTGGGCGCGAAGCGCGGCGCGTTGATGGTTGACCGCAAGAACGACTACTCGACCGGACTTGAGAAGGTCATCAGCGAGGTCTTCACCAAGCTCGGCGGCCAGATCGTCGTCACACAGTCCTATCAGGCGCAGGATCAGGACTTCAACGCGCAGATTACTTCGATTAAGGGCGCGAACCCGGACGTGGTCTTCGTCCCCGGCTACTACGGCGACGTGGGCCTCTTCGCCAAGCAGGCGCGCGACAAGGGCTTGACCGTCCCGCTCGTCGGCGGCGACGGCTGGGACTCCGCGCAACTCTACGCCATCGGCGGCTCGGCGCTCGACGGCTGCTACTTCTCGAACCACTACTCGCCCTTCGACAAAGACCCGAAGGTGGTGAAGTTCGTCGAGGATTACAAGAAGCGCTTCGGCAGCGTGCCCGACGCGCTCGCCGCGACTGCCTACGACGCCGCTAAAATTATGTTCGACGCCATCAAGCGCGCCAACTCGCTCGACGGCACGGCCATCCGCAACGCGCTCGCCGCGACCAAAGAGTTTCCCGGCGTCACCGGCAACGTGACCTTCAACGAGAACCGCGACGCCGTCAAGCCCATCATCATGGTCAAGATCGAGCCGGGCGGAAACTACGCCGTCGCCGAGCGCGTGCAGGTCGAAGGCGCGGCGATGCCTTCCGACATGGGCGGCGCACCTGCGGCGGGCGCTTCGCCCGGTGCGTCACCGGCTGCCGGGGCTTCGCCCGCGACCGCCGCTTCGCCCTCCGCCTCGCCCCCGACCGTCGTTCCGCCCGCGACGAACACGAACGCGACGGGCGGCGCGCGGAACACGAACGCCGCGCCCTAAAAGCGGCGGCGCTTCGCCGATGAAGTGAAGCGCGTTCGGAGACAGCGTGAAGAGACGAGCGCGCCGCCGGGCCAGAGGCCCCAACCTTCGAGCCCGGCGGCGCGCGCAAACAATCAAGGCGGCGGCCCGTCAAGCGGTCTTCATCAAGCATCCCCCAGACTCACGAGCATGAGCACGTTCCTACAACAACTAATCAACGGCGTCACTTTGGGGGCGATTTACGCCCTCATCGCTCTCGGCTACACGATGGTCTATGGCGTGCTGAAGCTCATCAACTTCGCGCACGGCGACGTGTACATGGTCGGGGCTTTCACGGGCTACTACCTCGCCAACGGCCTCGGCGCGCGCGGCGCGCAGAGCATCGGCATGGCCCCGGACGGGTTCGTCGCGCGCGGCCTGCTCGGCGGCGGCATGCTTGAGCCTTCGCTCATCACGGCGCTCGTCGTGATGCTGCTGGCGATGGTCATCTGCGCCGCCCTCGGCGCGCTCATGGAGCGTCTGGCCTACCGCCCCGTGCGCAAGTACTCGCGCCTCACGGCGCTGATTACGGCCATCGGCGTCTCGCTCCTCTTGGAGAACGGCGGGCAGGTCGTCTTCGGCGCGGAGCCGAAGTTCTTCCCCACGCTCTTCACGAAGACGAACATTGACCTGCCGGGCGGCGCTTCCATCAACAGCGCCGACATCATCGTGCTGGTCATCGCGCTCGTGCTGATGGTTCTGCTTCAGTTCATCGTCTATTACACGAAGACGGGGAAGGCGATGCGCGCCGTCTCCTTCAACCTCCAATCGGCGAAGCTGATGGGCATCAACACCGACCACATCATCTCTTTCACCTTCGCGCTCGGCTCGGCCTTGGCCGCCGCCGCGGGGGTTCTGGTCGCCATCCGCATCCCGCGCATTGACCCTCTGATGGGCATCCTCGTCGGCCTCAAGGCGTTCGTCGCCGCCGTCCTCGGGGGCATCGGGAACATTCCGGGCGCGGTCTTGGGCGGGCTGCTCATCGGCATCCTTGAGACGATGATCGTGGCCGCGGGCTACGCCACCTACCGCGACGCCGTGGCGTTCGTGATTCTGATTCTGATTCTCCTCTTCCGCCCCTCCGGGCTCTTAGGGTCGGTCGCACAGGAAAAAGTCTAAGATGAAAAGCAGGAGTCAGGAGTCAGAATTCAGAAGTCAGGAGAAGATTGTTCGCATCTCTTTCTTCTTCTGACTTCTGAATTCCGACTCCTGACTCCTTGAACACTTATGTCCCGCACCGTGCGCAATCTCATCATCGCCGTCGTCGTGCTCGGCGTGCTGTTCGCCCTCGACTACGTCTTCGCGGCGAACCTCATCAGCCCCTACTACGTCCGCATCATCATGATGTCGGGCATCGCCATCACGCTCGCCGTCTCGCTCAACCTGATTAACGGGTTCACGGGCCAGTTCTCCATCGGCCACGCGGGGTTCATGGCGGTCGGCGCGTACTCGTCGGCCTACTTCTCGGTGGAGTACGGCGCGGCGCTGGCCGAGAGCATCGGCGGGACGCCGGGCTGGTTCGTCTCTCTGGGGCTGGCGACGCTGGTCGGCGCGCTCGTCGCGGCGCTGGCGGGGCTCGTCGTCGGCGTGCCGTCGCTCCGGCTGAAGGGCGACTACCTCGCCATCGTGACGCTCGGCTTCGGGCAGATCATCGTCGTCCTCATCAACAACATTGACACCATCGGCGGCGCGCGCGGCTATTCGGGCATCCCCATCGTCAAGAGCGCCTTCTGGATTTTCCTCGTCGCCGTCGTGACCATCGCCGTCGTCTATAACATCGTCCACTCGGCCTTCGGGCGCGCGCTCATCTCGATCCGCGAGGACGAGCTGGCCGCCGAGGCGATGGGCGTCAACACGACGCGCTACAAGGTTCTGGCCTTCGTCATCTCGTCGGCGATGGCGGGCGCGGGCGGCGTCCTGCTCGCGCACTTCGACGGTTATCTCAACCCGAAGTCGTTCGAGTTCATCCGCTCTTTCGAGATTCTGATTATGATTATCCTCGGCGGCCTCGGCTCCATCGTCGGCTCGATCCTCGGCGCAATCGTGCTCACGGTGCTGCCGGAGGCGTTGCGCGGCTTCGCCGAATACCGGATGGTCATCTACTCGCTGCTCTTAATCATCCTGATGATTACGAGGCCGCAGGGGCTCCTCGGCAACACCGACCCGTTCAAGGGCTGGCGCGCGCGGCGGCGCAACAAGACGCGCACCGAGGCCGAGGAGATTACCGCCGAGGACACGCGCGACATCAACGAGGGAGTTGACAAGGCGACGCTCGGCGAGCGGCAGCGCGACACTTCACTGGGCAAGGGGGACGCCTCGAAATGACGACACCGCAGGACTCGACGCGGCAGAACACTTCTCCGCCCCCGCCGGGCGCGGCGGGCGGCAACTCCGGTTGCATCCTCAAGACCGAGCGCTGCACCATCCGCTTCGGCGGTCTGCTCGCCGTCAACTCGTTGGACATGGCCGTCCAGCCCGGCGAAATCTACGGCCTCATCGGGCCGAACGGCGCGGGCAAGACGACTATCTTCAACCTCCTGACGGGCGTCTATGAGCCGACCGACGGCGAGATTTATTTTCAGGGGACGCGCATTGACGGCAAGCGCCCCTACGAAATCGCCGCCCTCGGCGTCTCGCGCACGTTCCAGAACATCCGGCTCTTCCCAAGCATGACGGTGCTCGACAACGTGATGACGGCCTGCCACATCCACACCCGCCAGACGCTCGCCGACGCCGTTCTGCGCACGCCGCGCTTCGCCGACGACGAGCGCGAGCACAGGGAGTTCTGCCTTGAGCTTCTGGAAATCTTCGACCTCGCGCGCTTCCGCGACGAGGGCGGGACGAGCCTCCCTTACGGCAACCAGCGGCGGCTCGAAATCGTCCGCGCGCTCGCCACGCGCCCACGGCTGCTGCTCCTCGACGAGCCCGCCGCCGGGATGAACCCTTCGGAGCAGGACGACCTCCTGAAACTCATCCGCCAGATACGCGACCGCTTCGGCCTGACCATCCTTCTGGTCGAGCACAACATGAAAGTCGTGATGGGCGTCTGCGAGCGCATACAGGTCGTGGACTACGGCAAGTCCATCGCCCTCGGCCTCCCCGAAGAGATCAGGAACGACCCGAAGGTGATCGAAGCCTACTTAGGAGATTGAGACAGTCAGCAGTGAGCAGTAAGCGGTAAGCAGTTTAGACCTGCTTCCTCTGCTTACTGCTCACTGCTCACTGCTTACTTGTTCTATGCTGACTCTGGAAAACATCTCGGTGAGTTACGGCGCGATTAACGCGCTCAAAGGCGTCTCGATGCACGTCGAGCAGGGCGAGGTCATCACGCTCATCGGGGCGAACGGGGCGGGGAAGACGACGACTCTGCGCACCATCACGGGGCTTCTGAGCCCGCGCGAGGGGCGCGTCACGTTCGAGGGCGAGGACATCAGCAACGTGCCGACGCACAAGCTCGTCGCGCGCGGCATCGCAATGTCGCCCGAAGGTCGCGGCGTCTTCGCCAACCTGACCGTCCGCGAAAACCTCCAGATGGGCGCGTACCTCGTGAAGAACAAGGGCGAGATTGCCGAGGACATGGAGCGCGGCTTCAAGATGTTCCCGCGCCTCAAGGAGCGCGAGTCGCAGAAGGCCGGGACGCTTTCGGGCGGCGAGCAGCAGATGCTTGCGATGGCGCGGGCGCTGATGTCGCGTCCCCGGCTGCTCCTTCTGGACGAGCCCTCGCTGGGGCTCGCGCCGCTCGTCGTCCACACCATCTTCGAGGCCATCGAGGAGATTCGCGGCAAGGGCACGACCATCCTCCTCGTCGAGCAGAACGCGCACGCCGCGCTCGGCCACTCCGACCGCGCCTACGTCCTTGAGACGGGCCGCATCGTCATGGAAGGCCCGTCGAAAGAGCTGGCCGCCGACCCGCGCATCAAGGAAGCGTACCTCGGCGAGTGAGCCGCGCGCGGTGGGCGGCGAAAATTTCCGGGCCGGGTCGTCGCTCTCCCAACGCGTCGTCCCGGCCCTCTTGACTTCGGGGCCGACGCCGCAAAACCGATGCCGAGTCAAAACCGTTCGAGGCTTTTGTCGCTGCTGCTCGCGGGCGCGCTCGCCGTCGCCGGGTGCGGCGGGCCGGCTCCACCGCCACAAGAATCGCCGACGCCGGGCGAGACGCCGAAGCCCGAAGGCAAGATCAGGATCGGCGCGTTCATGTCCCTGACGGGCGACACGGGACAGTACGGCCTCTCGGCGTCGAACGGCGTGACCCTGGCGGTCGAGGAGATCAACGCGAAGGGCGGCGTCGGCGGCAGGCGGGTCGAGTTAATCTTGCAGGACACGCGCTCGGACACGGGCGAGACCGTGCGCGTCGTCGAGCGCCTCGTCAAAGAGGTCAAAGTCCACGCGCTCCTCGGCGAGATCGTCAGCTCGCGTTCTCTGGCCGCCGCGCCCGTCGCGCAAGTCGCGGGCGTCCCGATGCTCACGCCCTCCTCGACGAGCGTCGAAGTGACGGCGGTCGGCGACTACGTCTTCCGCAGTTGCTACGCAGACCCCTTTCAGGGCGCGGCCATCGCGCGCTTCGCCGCGCAGAGCCTCAGGGCGCGGCGCGCGGCCATGCTGCTCGACCGCGAGCAGGCGTACTCGATTCAGCTCGCGCAATCCATCCACGAGGCGTTCGTCCGGCAGGGCGGCGAGTTCGTCGCCGAAGAGGTCTATCAGGCCGGGGCCGCCGACTTCTCGCCGCAGCTTTTGGAGATTAACCTCGCGCAGCCCGACGTGATCTTCGTCCCCGGCTATTATCTCGAAGCGGGACTTTTGACGAGGCAGGCGAGGGAACTCGGCATCAACGTGCCGCTCGTCGGCGGCGACGGCTGGGACTCGCCGCGCCTCTTCGAGATCGGCGGCCCGGCGCTCGAAGGCAACTACTTTTCCAGTCACTACGCGGCGGACGACCCCGACCCGCTCGTCCAGCGCTTCGTCGAGGACTACCGCCGCCTCTTCAACGCGACGCCCGACGCCTTCGCCGCCACCGCCTACGACGCCGCGCGCATCCTGCTCGACGCCGTCGCCCGCGCCGCCTCGCTCGAACGCGCTGCCATCCGCGACGCGCTCGCGCAGACCCGCGACTTCCCCGGCGTCACCGGCTCCGTCACCTTCGACTCGGAGCGCAACGCCGTCAAGCAGGTCTCCATCATCCGCATCGGCCAGAACGGACAACTCCACTTCGTCGAGCGCGTCACGCCCGCGCAGGTCGCCCCCACGCCCTCGCCCACGCCGAGCCCGACGCCCCAGAGAAGAGGCCGTCGCAGCAGGCGCGCGCGTTGACGAAAGGCAACGTGATTCCCCTCACTTAAGTTTTATTCAAGGACGCGCGCGCGGAGGCCAACGCTTCGGCCACACGTTCGGGCGCGGTGCCGCCCGGCTGCCGCTTCGTCGCTAAGGTCTGTTCGAGCGAGAGCGCCTCGTACACGTCCTCTCCGACGAGCGTGGAGAAGCCTTGCAGCTCTTCGAGGTCGAGTTCGTGCAGCTCTAAACCTTTCCCCAGACCGTAGAGCACCATCCGGCCCACGGCCTCGTGGGCCTCGCGGAAGGGCAGGCCGCGACGGACGAGGTAGTCGGCCATCTCGGTCGCGTTCATGTAGCCGACCGAAGCGGCGTCGCGCGCGCGGCCCTCGCGCACGCGCACGTTCCTGAGAACAGTCACCGTCACTTCGAGCGAGGCGGCGACGGTGTCGGCCACGTCGAAGACCGCCTCCTTGTCCTCCTGCATGTCCTTGTTGTAGGTGAGCGGCAAGCCCTTGACGAGCGTCAGGAGCGCGAGCGCGTGGCCGTAGATGCGCGCCGTCTTTCCGCGCACCAGCTCAAGCGCGTCCGGGTTCTTCTTCTGCGGCATGAGGCTCGAACCCGTCGCCACCGCGTCGCTCAATTCGACGAAGCCGAACTCGGTCGTCGCGTACAGGATGAGGTCTTCGGCGAGGCGCGACAGGTGCGCCATGACGAGCGAGGCGGCGCACGCGAACTCGACGCAGAAGTCGCGGTCGCTCACGGCGTCGAGGCTGTTGCGCGTCACGCCCTCGAAGCCGAGCGCGCGCGCGACCCCTTCACGATCTACGGGGTAACTCGTCCCGGCGAGCGCCGCCGAGCCGAGCGGCAGAACGTTCGTCCGCCGCCGCGCCTCCGCGAGACGTTCGCGGTCGCGCGCGAGCATCTCGAAGTACGCGAGACACCAGTGCGGCCAGAGCACGGGCTGCGCGCGTTGGAGGTGCGTGTAGCCGGGCAGCACCGCGTCTCGGTGCGCCTCGGCGAGGTCGAGCAACGCGGACTGGACTTCGAGCACGCGCTCCGACACGCGGTCAATCTCTCCGCGCAGCCAGAGCCGGAGGGCGGTCGCCACCTGATCGTTGCGGCTCCGTCCCGTGTGGAGCCTGCGGCCCGCGTCGCCGACTAGCTCGACGAGCCGCGACTCGATGAAGGAATGCACGTCCTCGGCCTCGGCGTCCTCATCGAAGTAAGCGTCGCCGCGCTCGGCTGCGCGCGCAAGCAGTGTGCGCAGCCCTCCGGCGATGGCGGCGGCCTCTTCGTCGCCGAGCACGCCCGCGCCCCGCAGCGCCTCGGCGTGCGCGAGGCTGCCGCGCACGTCCGCCTCGAAGAGCCTGCGGTCGAAACCGAACGAGCGGTTGAAGCGCGCGAAGCCGGGGTCAGTCCCGCCCTCGAAACGACCGCCCCAAAGGTTTTTCGTCTCACTCATAAAATTGTTCGCCCCCTCCGCCATTCTAAACCACCCCGCCCCCCGCCGGAGCCCCGCGAGCCCGCCCCGAAATAATTTCTCCCGACCCCCGCTTGCGGCTTTACGCTATGCATCTTCAATGCTATTTTATGCATCTATGCACAAGTTATGCAAATCTATTGCATAGCAAGGGGCGAGGATGGACAAAGAGAAGAGGCAGCGGACGATCCTGAATCTGATTCGCGCGAAGCGCATCGGGACGCAGCAGGACTTGACGGCGCAGTTGAGGCGCGCGGGCGTAGTGGCGACACAGTCAAGCGTCTCGCGCGATCTGGTGGAACTCGGCGTCGTGAAGTTGAACGGGCATTACACGCTGCCCGCCGCGCCGGTCGGGGCGGCGGCGCAGGGCCTTTTGAGTCTCGACACGGCGGGCGACTGTCTGGTGGTGGCGAAGTGCGAGCCGGGGCTCGCCTCGGCGGTGGCGGTCCAGATAGACCGCGCGGCGTTGGCGGAAATCGTCGGCACGCTCGCGGGCGAGGACACCATCTTTATCGCCGTCGCGGAGCGCAAGGCGCAGCGCGGCGCGATGAAAAAAATCTGGGAGCTGTTCAGTTAAGACAGTCCGGAGTCGAGAGTCAAAAGCACAAACCCGTCTTTGACTCCCGACTTCAGACTCTACAGACTCCGGACTTGAAAGAAGGAGAGAGTGTGACGAAGCGGGACATTAAAAAGATTGTGCTGGCTTATTCGGGCGGGCTGGACACTTCGGTGATGCTGCACTGGCTGCGGGAGCAGTACGGGTGCGAGGTCGTCTGCTACTGCGCGGACGTGGGGCAGGGCGAAGAGCTGGCGGGGTTGGATGAGAAGGCGCGGGCGACGGGCGCGTCGAAGCTCTACGTCGAAGACCTGCGGCGGGAGTTCGTCGAGGATTACGTGTGGACGGCGGTGAAGGCGAACGCCGTCTATGAGGGCGTATATCTGCTTGGCACGAGTCTGGCCCGCCCGGTGATTGCGAAGCGGCAGGTCGAGATCGCGCGCCGAGAGGGCGCGGACGCGGTGGCGCACGGCGCGACCGGCAAGGGGAACGATCAGGTGCGCTTCGAGCTGACGTACTACGCGCTCGAACCGGAGATTAAAGTCATCGCGCCGTGGCGCGACTGGGAGTTCAAGGGGCGCACGGACTTGCTCGCCTACGCCGAGCGGGAGAGTATCCCGGTGACGGCGACGCACGCGAAGCCTTACTCGACCGACCGCAACCTGATGCACGTCTCCTACGAGGGCGGCATCCTCGAAGACCCGTGGGCCGAGCCGCCCGCCGACATCTTCCAGATGACCGCCGCGCCGGAGGCCGCGCGCGCGGACGCCGAGTACGTCGTCGTCGGCTTCGAGCGGGGCGTGCCGGTGAGCGTCAACGGCGAGGCGCTGGGCGCGGTCGAACTGCTCTCGACGCTCAACCGCCTGGGCGGCGAGCACGGCGTCGGGCGCGTTGATCTGGTCGAGAACCGCTTCGTCGGGATGAAGTCGCGCGGCGTGTACGAGACGCCGGGCGTGACGATCTTGCAGGCCGCGCACCGCGCGCTCGAATCCATCACAATGGACAGGGAGGTGATGCGGCTGCGCGACGCGATGAGCTTG
>DASTQX010000406.1:0-4622 GCA_035761505.1 Pyrinomonadaceae bacterium | reverse complement strand
AGGATCAGTCGTTCCCCCTCTGCATCATCCTCGCGGACGAGGAAACGCACCCGTGGTTTTACGAGAGCTACGTGCAGGTCTATTCGCTGCACCTCTTGCGCGAGAAGGCCGATGGAATCAGCAGGATCGTCGCGCGCGACGGCTCCGGCGGCGGGGCGGTCGAAACCATCGCCCTGCACTTCTTCACCAGACCGGCAAAGGAATGGCTCAAGCAGTGCAGGCCGAAGGATTTTTCGGGCTCCGACCCGGAGGACATCTTCGACTTTGCCGTCCGCACGCTGAACGCCGGGTGCTATCTTCGCGTCGAGCTGAACGAGTTTCACCTGCCGTGCAAGCAGGCGTTCGGGAAGTACAACTTCGTCCATCCCAATCTGGTTTACGGCTACAATCACGACGCGGGAAGGTTCCTCGGAATAGGCTTCGACCAGTACGGCTTCTTCGCGAAGCAGACCTTCGGCTACGACGATTTTGCCAGAGCTTACGCGAGCGCCAGAGAGATTACGGAGCGCAACTGGTCGGAGAAGCCTCTGGTCTTGCTCTTTAAGAATGTCCCGCCCAGAGACCCTTACCCGTTTAGCGTCGAGAGATTTCTGGCAGAGCTTCGGGGCTACCTCGATTCGCGGATGGACAGCAGGCAGAGTTATCCCCTCCTCGACGAACTCCCGCCGCAGGCCCGCGAGAGGCAGATGGTCAAGTTCGGCTTCGAGGTCTACGACCATTTCGAGTTGGGTGTGACTCACCTCCTTGCGGGGCGGAAGACGATGACTTACAACGCCGCCCACCTCCTCTACGAACACAAGCGGGCGCTGGCCGACGCCTTCAAGTTCGTCGTCTCCGAATACAAGCTCGGCGGGCGGGTCGTTGACCTGCTGCACGAGTTCGAGAAAGTCGCCCACCGTTTCCACGTCGCGCGCTCGAAGTTTCTCCGCTATGATTTCACGAAGAAGGTCGGGCTGATCGCCGAGGCGCGCGACATCGTGGCGGCGGCCAAAGGCGAGGAGCGCCAACTCCTGCTCCGCCTCCACGACCAGATTCAACAAGACTGTAAGGGCGCGGCCTCGGAGAGATGAAAATATTAGGCGTCGGACTGAGCAAGACCGGAACCTCGTCCCTGCACGAGGCGCTGTTGATTCTCGGCTACACGGCCATCCATCACGACCGCGAGCGGCTCAACGACATCCTCGACGGCTCGAATAACCGCCCGGACTTTCGGCGCTACGACGACGTGGACGCCGTGACCGACATCCCGTCCACGTACTTCTACCGCGAGTTGCTGGCCGCCTATCCGGAGTGCAAGGCCGTCCTCACGCTGCGCGAAGTGGACTCCTGGTGGAAGAGCGTCGAGACGCACTTCAACGTGACTTACCCCACCGAGGGGCGTGAGAACGACCCGTTGCGCGAGGTCTATGCGTTCCTTGAGCGCCTGCGCAACTGCGTCTATGGTTCGGCGCGCGCCACGGAGTTTCTGTTCAAGAAGAGGTACGTCGAGCACAACCAGCGCGTGCGGGCCGAGATACCCGCCGAACGCTTGCTGGTGATGGACATCACGGCGGGCGACGGGTGGGAAGTGCTGTGCCCTTTTCTGGGCGTCGAGATTCCCGACCGGCCATTCCCGAATGAGAACAAGACCCGGCGCGACTGACGCCACGGACGCTCGCCCGGCTTCTTCTTCTGAGTCGTCTCGCCGCGCCCACGTCCACTAACATTTCGAGCCGGAAGCCTGCCGTCCTTTGAATCTAAAATGTGTGGGATAAGCGGAATCTGGGGGAGTGAGAACGTGCCGGCGGTGCGGGCGATGGTCTGCGCCATGCAACACCGTGGGCCGGACGATAGCGGCGTCTTTCGCGGGGCGAACGTCGTGCTCGGAATGACGCGCCTCTCCATCATTGATGTCAGCGCCAGCGCGCATCAGCCGTTCTGCAATCCGGAGAAGACGCTCTGCATTGTCTATAACGGGGAGGTCTATAACTTCCGCGCCGAGCGCCGCCTGCTTGAAGCGCGCGGCCACTCGTTCTCTTCCTCCTCGGACACGGAAGTCGTCCTGCGGATGTACGAGCACTACGGCGACGACTTCCTGCTCCGGCTGCGGGGCATGTTCGCGCTGGCGATTTATGACGCGCGGCGCGGGCCGGGGCGCGAACGGCTCCTGCTGGCGCGCGACCCGTTCGGCATCAAGCCGCTGCTGTACGCGCGCGCCGGGGGCGGCCTCGTCTTCGCGTCGGAGTTGAAGGCGCTGCTGGCAAGCGGCCTCGTCGAAAGGACGGTTGACCCGGAGGCGCTGCGCCTGCTGCTCACCTTCGGCTGCGTCGCGCAGCCCCGGACGATGATTAGCGGCGTGCGGATGCTCGCGCCTGCGCACCGCTTGATCGTCGAGCGCGGGCGCGAGCACGTCGAGCGTTACTGGACGCTGGCGCGCGACCGCCATCCGGAGTTGCGGACGGCGAGCTACGAAGATTCGGTCGCGCGCCTGTCGGAGTTGTTGCGGGAGTCCGTGCGGCTCCACCTCGTCAGCGACGTGCCGGTCGGCGCGTTCCTGAGCGGCGGCGTGGACTCTTCCCTGCTCGTCGCACTGATGGCGCAGGCCGTGGGGCCGGGAGTGAAGACCTTCTCGGTCGGCTACGAGGCGGAAGGGGCTGACCTCGACGAAAGCAGCGAGGCCCGCGAGACGGCGGCTTTCCTCGGCACGGAGCACACGCACGTCCTCGTCCGCGGCCTCGACGTGCGCGACCAGATTAGCCGCATCGCTTCCGGCCTCGACCAACCCTCTGCCGACGGCGTTAACACTTACTTCGTCTCACAGGCGGCGAGGCGGGCCGTGAAGGTGGCGATTTCGGGCACGGGCAGCGACGAACTCTTCGCGGGCTACTACTGGTTCACCGCGATGGTGTTGGAACAGAGGCGCGAGCGCGACGCGCCTTGGGAGTCTCTCGCCCGGCGAGCCCTCGCCTCAATCGCCCGGCGGCCCGTCTTCGACCGGCTCGCGCTGGCCGACGGCGAGAGGTTGTGGCGCGTGCGCAACGGCGCGGGCTTCCTCACGAAGTTCACCTCCTTTCACAACAACAACTTCAGCCCGCCGGAGGCGGCGCGCGTGCTGCACGCGGACTTGCGGCGGCGGACTCGCGCCGGGCGCGCGACTGACTACGACCTGAAGGACTTCGACGAACTGCCGGACGGCTCGGTCGTCGAGCGCACGTCGGCGCTCTCATTGCGCGCCTACCTCAACAACCGCCTCCTGCGTGACATTGACGCGGCCTCGATGTCACATTCGTTGGAGGTGAGAGTCCCGTTCGTTGACCGCGAGATAGTTGATGCGGCGCTGTCGCTGCCCGACGGCGTCAAACTCGGCGACCTCTCGAACGGGGAACAGTCCGGGTTCGACACCTACAGGGCGACCGGTTCCAAGCGCATCATCCTCGACATTGCCCGCCCGTTGCTGCCGGAGGATTTTGACGACCGGCTCAAGCGAGGCTTCCAGATGCCTTTCGCGGCGTGGCTGAAAGGCTCTCTGCGCGAAGTTCTGTCGGACGCGCTCTCGGAGAGTCAGGTGAGGAAGCGCGGGCTGCTCGACGCGGGGGCGGTGTCCGCCGTCCAGCGCGCCTTCATGGAGACGGACGCGAACCCGCACCGGAACCGCGTCAAGCCGTGGATTTTGATGATGCTCGAACTCTGGTGCCGCGAAGTCCTCGACCGCCCGGCCCTCCCTCGCCCCGATTCGGACTCCCGCCCCGCAGCCTGACCCCGAAACGCCCGACTTCACATGCCGCCGTATCCTGCGGCGTCAGAGACTTCCGGCGCGGCTGTCCCTGAGTCGCTGCCGTTCTTCGCGGCGCGCGGCGAAGAGTTTGCGGTTCTCGGCGAGGAGCGCCGGGTCGGCCCACTCGCTCTCGTGCTCGTGCGGGAGGTGAAAGTAGAGGAGGTCGTAGGAGCGCACCATTGAGAGACCCTGATCGCAGATGCTTTCTATCAAGTCCTGATCTTCGCCCCCCCAGCCGAGGTAACCTTCGTGCGTCAGGCCGACGGCCTCGTAAGCCTTTCTGGGGAGGCAGGGACAGACGCCGAAACGCTCGCCTTTGAGAAGATACTTGCACAGCGTCGTGATGTCGTCCTCGGAGCAGACCATCTTCTCGAACGGCGTGTCGTCGGTCGTCAGGATGTGGGAAATCTCTTCCGAGGTCGGCAGCGCCGACTTCGCGTCGAGCATCCACGGCAACTGGATGCGGTAGCCGGTCATCAGGCAGCGCGGCGACTCGGCGGCCAGCATCAAGTGCCGCGCGAGCACGCCGCGCGCCGGGAGCAGGTCGGCGTCGAGGTGAATCAGGAACTCCCCGCGCGAAACTTCATAGGCGCGGTTGAGCAATACGGACTTGTGAAACCGGCCCGGCATCTCGACGTGCAGATAGCGCACCCAGTCGTACTGCTCGGCGCAAGTGGCCGCCGCCGTCGGGCGCTCTTCGCCTTCGGCCAGAATGACCTCGAAATCCGTGAAGCCCTCTTCGTCGCGGATGCGCGCCAGCCACGGCAAGAGCACTTTAAGGTGAGACTCGCGCCGCCGGTAGGCCGTCAACAGCGAGAGGCGCGGCGCGGAAGAACTGCTCGTCATGTGCATCAACCTCCTCGTGAAG
>DASTQX010000405.1:0-6850 GCA_035761505.1 Pyrinomonadaceae bacterium | reverse complement strand
CGAGCTGGCCGCGCGCGTCGCCGCGTCGGGCGTCCGCCGCGTCGAGGGCGATCTGGTCGGCGACGAGAGCTACTTCTCCGGGCTCGCGCTGCCGCTCGGCTGGGAGTGGGACGACCTCCAGTGGTGGTACGGCGCGGAGGTGAGCGCGCTCTCCGTCAACGACAACTCGGTTGACTTGAGCGTCAAGCCCGGCGCGCGCGTCGGCGACCCGGCGGTCATCTCCATCGGCCCCTCGACGCCGCTCGTCACCGTCCTCGACCGCACGACGACCGCCGCGCGCGGCACGCGCCGCGAGTTGAGAGTCCATCGCCCGCTCGGCCAGAACGTCATCGAAGTGGGCGGGAGCCTGCCTCTGGACGACGCGGGCTTCACGGCGAGCGTCGCCATCTCGCGGCCCGCGTTGATGTTTGCGACGATGCTGCGCACCTCTCTGGAACGGCGCGGCGTCGTCTTCACGGGCCGGACGCGGACGATTGACGCGCAGGCGCGCGCCGACGGCTCGCCGCTCGAAGTCTCTTCGCTCGTCGAGTTGGCCGCGCGACAGTCGCCGCCGCTTTCGGTCATCGCCGCGCAGACGATGAAGCCGAGCCAGAACCTCTACACGGAGCTTCTCCTGCGCGCGCTCGGCAAGGCGACCTCGACCGACCCTAAACTTTCGAGCGAAGAGGCGGGCATCAGTGCCGTCAAGAACTTCCTCCGCGCCGCCGGGGCCGACGACTCGCGGCTCATTATGCTCGACGGCTCCGGCCTCTCGCGCGGCAACCTCGTGACGGCGGAGACGACCTTCCGCCTCCTCGTCCACATGAACCGCCACCGCTACGCGGCTGATTTCCGCAACTCGCTCCCGGTCGCGGGCGTGGACGGCACGCTCCGCAACCGGATGCGCGGCACTGCCGCCATGAACAACGTCCGCGCCAAGACCGGCACGCTCAGCAGCGCCACCTCGCTCTCCGGCTATCTCTTCACCGCTTCGGGCGAGCGCTTCGTCTTCTCGCTCATGATTAACAACCCCCCGCGCGAACTGAGCCCGGCGGCCCGCTTCGCCGACGCCGTCGCCGTCCTGCTCGCCTCGTTCACGGGACGGTCTTGAAAGCGGATGTCATTGAAGAACTGATGCGCCGCCGCAGTTGACTTTCACGCCCTCCGGGGCGGGTTTCGCGTCGTCCGAACGGCCTGTGCTGGGCGGGCGACCTTCTCACATCTGACATTTAACATCCGGCATCCGGTCTTATGAATTTCATCAAATTCCACGGCTACGGCAACGATTATCTGGTCTTCGAGGCGGGGGAACTCGCTTCGGTCGGTTTGCGGGGCGGGTTCGAGCGGCACGCGGGGGGCGAGCCGTTCTCCGAGTTCGTGCGGCGCGTGTGCGACCGGCACTTCGGCGCGGGCGGGGACGGCGTGGCCGTCGTCGAGCCTTTGCGGGCGAATGAGGACGGCGATTTCCGCCTCCGCATCTTCAATCCGGACGGGGGCGAGGCGGCGATGTCGGGCAACGGCTCGCGCTGCGCCGCCGCTTATCTGCATTACAAGGGGCTCTGGGCGGAAGAGGAGCTGAAGTTTGCGACGCGCGCCGGGGTCAAGCGTTACCGCTTGCGCGAGCGGCTCGGCGGCGGCGAGTTCCGCTTCGAGGCCGAAATCGGGAGGCCACTTTTCGACAGCGCCTCCATCCCGATGCTGACGCCCGAACCTCTGGCCGAGGTGCGCGGCCACACGCTCGCGCTCGCCGGAGGCGCGACCGTCGAAGTCACCGCCTTGCAGATGTGCAACCCGAACTGCTGCGTCTTCGTCGAGGACTTCGAGCGCGCCGACTGGCGTCGGCTGGGCTGCGCCCTCGAATCACACGCCGCTTTCCCCGAACGCACCAACGTCGAGTTCGTCCGCGTCCTCGACCGCTCCAACGTCGAGGCCCGCGTCTGGGAGCGAGGCGCGGAAGAAACCCTCTCCTCCGGCACGGGCGCGTGCGCCGCCGCCGTCGCCTCAATCGTCAACGGCCACACCGACCGCCGCGTCCGCGTCCGAATGCCCGGCGGCCTCCTCGAAGTCCTCTGGCGCGACGACGGCGAAGTCCTCCTCACCGGCACCGCGCAACTCGTCTACCGGGGTGAATGGCCGGAAGAGCACGGATTGAGCGGGGCGCAGGAGTTTGAGAAGCCCCTGTTAAGGGGCGGAAGAAAGTAGCCCACGGCGCAAGCCGTGGGAGCGGAGTGAGGAAAAGATAAAGAGCCCCTGAAAGGGGCGAAAGAAACTCGACGTTGAATGTCTTTCGCCCCTTTCAGGGGCTCTCAAACTTTTATTCGTCGCCGTGTCCCACGGCTTGCGCCGTGGGCTACTCTCTTCCGCCCCCTTCGGGGGCTTCTCAAACTGCTGCTTTATCCCTTGCTTCCGGGTTGGACAGATTTCACGAAATTGTGCTAACTTCTGTGACGTGGCAAGCGGACAGTAAACATGTTCGCTTGCTTTTGCTTTGGACTTAACAACTTTCAGCGCTCCGCATCAAGGATGCGAAAGCCCCCACTCCGGCTGACAAATCGTCAACTCCTAGAGCCGGAGGTCGAGCAAGGGTCAGAGTTCACCACACTCGCGCGCCGCTGAAAGTCAACCAACAATCGGGAGGAGAACCGAATGAGTAAACCCCTTCTGGGGGGGAGTGTGGCTGCCATCGCACTTCTCTCCGCGACTTTGATCTTCAGCGCAGTACCTTCCGTGGCAGAACCCCTCGCAGCAACCTCGCAGGAACCACAGGGACAACCAAAGACCGACGCCAAAGGGGCACAAGCTCCCGGCGAAGCCGTCTCCAAGACAGAAGTCAATTCCGCCGCCCTGACCTCACCGACCGAAACCGCACCTTCGGAAACGTCCGAGCCGTCCACGACCTTTACGGCCACCGCCTACTCCTTGCGCGGGCGCACAGCGAGCGGAAAGCCCGTCGCGCGCGGCCTGATCGCCGCCGACCGCCGGATTCTGCCCATCGGGACGCGCGTGCGTCTTCAGGCGGGCTCCTATAGCGGCGAATACCTCGTGGCCGACACCGGCGGCGCGGTGCGCGGGCGCAAAATTGACATCTGGATGCCGAGCACGGGCGAGGCCATGCGCTTCGGACGCCGCAACGTCAAGCTCACCGTCCTCACGCGCGTGAGGCCGCGTGCGGCCAGAGCGAAACGCGCCGGATAGCAGAACTGAAGAAGAGTCCCGCGCGCCTTCGGACGCCGGAAGATAAGGCCGCCGCTCCTTACGAGAGTCGGCGGCCTTTTCATTTCGGGCGTCGTGGCGATAAAATCCCGGCGTTCAACTTTCCGCTTATGAAAAAAGAAGCATTTGAGTCGCACGTCCCGCGCTCGGAGGCGCTCGTGGAAGTCCGCCGGGGCTCGATTGTCGAGTCGCGTCACAGAGGTCACGTCGTCGCCGTCGACGGCGCGGGCCGCACGCACGCGCGCCTCGGAGAGCCGGAGACCGTCACCTTCCTGCGCTCCTCGTCCAAGCCACATCAGGCCGTCCCGCTCGTCGGAAGCGGCGCGGCTGACCGCTTCGGCTTCACGCCGCGCGAGTTGGCCGTCGCCTGCGGCTCGCATAGCGGGCAGGACGTGCACGTCGAGACGGTTGCCGGGATGCTCCGCAAAATCGGGCTCGGCGAAGACGCGCTCCGCTGCGGCGTCCACGAGCCCTTCGACGCCGAGACGGCCCGCAACCTGCGCGAACGCGGCGAGCGACCGGGCATCCTCCGAAATAACTGTTCCGGCAAACACGCCGGGATGCTCGCCCTCGCGCTCCACCTCGGCGCGGACACCGCGACTTACGACCACCCCGAAAATCCCGTCCAGCAAGCCATCCTTCGAGCCATCGCGCAGTTCTCCGGCGTCCCTGCCTCGGACATTGCCCTCGGTACGGACGGCTGCGGCGTCCCCGTCTTCGGGATGCCCGTGCGCTCGATGGCGCTCATGTACGCGCGTCTGGTCGCGCCGCCCGCCGAGTTCGACGAGCCGACGCGCAGGACTTGCGCGCGCGTCGTGGAAGCGATGGTCACTTACCCGGAGATGGTCGGCGGGACGCGCGAGCGCTTCGACACCGAGGTGATGCGCGCGACGGCGGGGCGTGTCGTCTCGAAGGTCGGCGCGGAGGGCATCTACACCGCCGGAATTTTGCCTTGCGAGCGCTGGCCGGGCGGTTTGGGCTTGGCCTTCAAGATCGAGGACGGCGAAGACCGGCGCGCGCGCCCGACCGTCGCCATCGAAGCGCTCCGGCAACTCGGTGTATTAAATGCTGACGCGCTCGAAGCCCTCTCGCCTTACGCTAGTTTCCCCGTGCGGAATCATCGGGGCGATTTTGTGGGAGAAATTCGACCTTCTTTCGCGTTGGCCGGAGGTTAAAAGTGCTTTAGTTGCTCAGTTTGAAGTTGGAGTGTAACGGAATCCTACTCTCCTTTCCCGGCGCAGTATCGAAGGAGTACAGGTTGTCGGCCCGGAATCTCCGTAAATAGAAGTGCGATAAGGGGAAGCGAATTTTTAATCACCCGCGTTTTTACTGACGCAAATGGTTGAATTGGATTTTTGCGGGGCGGAGTGGAGTTTTCGTGGCATGGTCGTTGCAAAAGGGGAGAACAGATAAAATGTAGGGTGAAAATTGAGTTATCGGGTCAGGCTCGGAGACGGCTAGTGAGTGAAAACTTTGGGGGAGGTTTTCTCTCACGTCAAAGTCGGCGATCAACCCTTCGGGGGAACGGGGTGGTTGTCGGCAGAGCAGTCGAAGGGCATCATCTAGCGGGTTACTGATTCCGTTTCTGTAGGGGCTTTGGGGGAACCCCGCAGTAAGTATCAGTAACCCGCATATTTGTTGGCCGGATAGACGCAATAAATAAAGCGCCGTGAGCCTTAAAACTCACGGCGCTTTATTTATTTGCCCGAACCCGAAGAGAGCCTCAGTCCTCGCCCTGCCCGATGAACTTCGACGGGACACTCGGCCCGTTCAAGTCTTCCAACTCAAGGCGCAGCATCCCGCCCGCGTCGGAAAAGACTTCCCGCTCGGTGCTCTGCGCGCGGCGGCGGAGGAAAATGACGCCGCCGATGATGCCGCCGACTCCCAAACACGTCAGGATTGCCGCCCCCGCCGTGACGAGCGTCGTCAGCAGCATGCTGCCCATCGTCTGCGTGTAATGACGGGCCGCGATCTCGTCGGCGTGCGGGTTCCTGCCGAGCCAGCGCACGTCCTTCTCGTACTTCACGCCGGAAATCAACTGCTCCGCGACGGAGGCGTCCGCCGCGTCGAAGACGAAGACCGAGTAATTGCCCTCGCGTCGGTACTGCGTGGGCGAGGGCTGACCTGCGGCGCGCAGTTGCGCGATGCGCTCGTTGATGCGTGCGTCGCTCTCGACCGAGTGCTGCGGCGTGGCGAACTCGACGATGACGAGCCGCGCGTCGCCGTATTTGGCGGTGACGGCCTCGGTCGTCCCGTCCGCGAAGTCAGGGGCGAGCACTTCGAGCACGGGCCTGTTCCCGGCGGCGGCTTGCAAGGCGGCGAGCGTGACGGCGTAGCCGACCTCCTCGTTAATCTTCTTCTCCCAATCCGGCAAGTGCATCACGAGGATGGGCGGGACGCCCGCCTCGCCTTCCATCGTCTCGGCGAAGAGCTTGGCAAAGGCGCGCAGCGCTTCGGGCCTCTTCGCTCCGGGGCTGACATCCTGCACGTCAACGAAAGTGCCGCCCTTGATGAACCGCAAGCGCGCGGGCTCTTCGATGCCGTAAGCGCCTAAGCCCTCTATCAACGAGACGCGGCGCGAACCTTCGCCGCGCGCAATGTGCGACAGCAGCGAATAAGCGGCGGACGAAGAGCGGGTCTTCAACGTCCCGACGAAAAAGTCCTCGCCGTTCGGCCCGTCGTAGTTGCGCGCGGCGCTCGCGGTGATGGCGAAATCGGCGTCCGGTCTGGACTCATTCTTGGAGGATTCGAGGGATGAGAGGCTCGGCACGGCGCGGCCCTTCCCGACGAAGTCGCCGACGCGTTCGGGCAACAGTTTCGGGATGTTTCCGGCCCGCTCCTGCGCCGTCGCGGTCAGGAACAAGAGCGCCAGCAGGCAGACGGTGGAGAGTAGTTTGGGCAAATTCGGCTTCTGCACGGTGAACCTTTCGGGCTGAAAACAGGAGGGCCGGGGGTTTTTCTCGTCCGGCGACCGGGGTTCTCAGCAGGAATTTAGATGTTTTTAGACACCAGTGCCGTTGCGTTAGTTCCGCGCGTGCCGACGATAAAGGCCGCCGGGCTTTTAGCGCCAGCGGCGGAGTTCGCGCAGCAGGAGGTCTGCGTGGCGGCGCGGGTCGGGGATGTTGCGCAGGACGGTGGTCGTGCCCTCGCCGCCCGCGTTGTCCACGACGACGTTGCCGAACTTCATCATCCTCTGAAAGACGGTCGAGGTGACGGTCACGTCCTGAATATTGCGCAAGGGGACGTTGCGCGTCGTCCGCGAGACGAAGCCCTCGTCAATCTCGATCTTCGAGTCGGTGAGCGTGTAGCGCAGCATGTTGCGCCGGAAGTGGTAGTAAGCCGGGATGAGCAGCAGCGCGAGCGCGAGCGGGACGGAGACGTAATACGGAACATTGACGCCCGCCCACCTGCCGAGCAGCACGAGCAGCGCGACCAGAGCGACGCCGCCGAGCGCGGCGAGCACGTAGCCGAGCTTGACGAAGAGCATCGTCGGGCGGACGGTGAAGACGACCTGCTCGGCCTCTTCCGTGTGGGCGCGGCGCGCGGGCGTCGCGTCCGCCTGAGCCAGTGGCCGCACCGGCTGCGGCGGCTGGCTCGTCCACGGGCGGGCCGCCGCGATGCGCGTCTCCTCGGAGGCGAAGCGCGTCTCTTCGCCCGC
>DASTQX010000404.1:0-17539 GCA_035761505.1 Pyrinomonadaceae bacterium | reverse complement strand
CTCCTCGGCGTGCCGGACGAGCACCCGCTTCGGGTCGCCGGCGTCAACCACCGATGACACGATCACTCCTTTATCGTCCAGTCCCGCACGCAGCTCTTTGATCGCCGCCGCCGCCAGCTCTTCGGCTTGCGTATGCTCGCCTTTGTTCACCTCGTCCACGAATTCGTTGACCGGCGGGACGAGCAGGGAAACCGGGAAGGCTTTCATCAAATCCTGCGCGACGACGACCCGCACTTCGCTGCCCGGCGACCAACCACGTGAGGCAACTGCCCTCACCGCCGCCTGAGAACCGGGCGAGCCGTCAACGCCGACGACGATGCGTTCAGCCGACGCCCCTGAGCCCGTCGCCCGTCGCGCGACGCGCACCGAAGTTCGCGCTTCCGTTAACACCTTCTGCGACACGCTGCCCAGCACGAACCTCCCCAGCGCCGTGCGCCCCTGCGAGCCGACGACGATGAGTTGGGGCTGCCAAGCCTCGGCGCGATTCAGCAACTCGAACGCGGGAGAGCCGCTCGCGGCTTCGTGGCTGACCGTCCACTGTGGAAAGATGCGCCGCACGCGTTCGCCGCCGCGCTCCGCCAACTCTTGCGCCTGTCCGACGAGGCGCGCCGCACGTTCGCGCGCCAGTTTGACGCCCGCCGGAATCTGAAACGGGAAGGTGTCGTCAAGAACTTCGTCGCCCGGAGGCGGGAGCCACACTTCCGCGACCGAAACCACAAGCGCCTCTACGTCCTTGAGCGGCAGCCCCGCCCGGTGCAATCCGTCAATTCCCGCGTCGGCGCTCTCAGAACCGTCGTAAGCGATAAGAATCTTCATCTTTCTATTCACCTCCTGAGAATATGTAAGACCACAACAACAATCTCTGGCACCTCATTCCCCGAATCATAGGGCGGCCACTTGTTGGCGGTCGCGCGTGCTGATGACCGTGCTCAATTCGCGCAGCCACAGCACAGAGCTTGTGACCGCCGCGCCGTCAATCGCGGAAGCTCAAGCTCACGGTCGAAAAGGCTTGTGGCATAAACGGTCTGTCAATCATCGCCTCCGGGCCGCCGCGCGCCTCCGCACGACCTCCACCGAACAGTCGGCGCGGCTGGCGACCGCTTCGGAGACGCTCCCGGAAATGAGTCTCTTGAGGCCGCGCCGGTCACGCGAACCGACGACGATGAGGTCTGCGCCCCACTCTCTAGCCTCGTCGAGGATTCGTTTAACCGGACGACCGGCGATCACTTCGCCTGTTATTTTAGCCCCCGCGTTCTTCAGGATTCCTGCCGCGTCGCCAATCGCCTTGTGCGCCCGCTCCGTTCCGCCACCTTCGTAGAGGCCAATCTCCTCCATCGAGTACACGAGCGGGTTGACCATGCTCATCACCTTCACTTCTATCCCTTCGGGCCAGGGTCGTCCGGCGACGGCGCGGGCCGCGGCGACGGAGTGCTCCGAGCCGTCGGTCGCCAGAAGTATCTTCATGTGGCCGTCCCCGACGACCGAGCGTTCATCATTTACGGCGCGCACGATCTCGACGGAGCAGGGGGCGTCGCGGACGACCGCTTTGGCGACGCTGCCCAGCATCCAACCCCTGAACTCCGTGCGGTTGTGCGCCCGGACGAGAATCAGGTCGGCGGGCCACGTCCTCGCTTCGTGCGGGATGAGCCATTGTGGATCGCCTCGCATGATCGAGACTTCCGCCGTGATGCCGAGTTCTCTCAACGGCTCGACGGTGAGGGCCGTAATCTGCTCTCCTCTTCTCCTCGCCTCGCGCCGGACGGCGTCGAGGCTGTAACCCGCTTCGCGCCACGCTGGCGGCGGGACGGCTTCGTCCTCGACGATTGAAAGCACGCGCGCCCGTGTCCCACGGGGCCACGGGCGAGAGGCGACGGCCTTCATGAGCAGTTCAGCCGTCACGACCGAATCCACGGCAAGTAAAAGTCTCATTTTGTCACCACCCCCGACAGACTTACGGACGCGCCGGGTAGTAGAAGTGGCCGACCGTCTCCCACCGTTCGGTGTCGAATCGTCGCCGCGCACCGCAACCCATGCACGTCCGGTAAGTCTCGCCTCCGCGCGTAAACGGTCGGCTCAAATGCCGGTGCCAGCATCCGAAAACCCGCGCCATGACTCTTCTCGCCTGAGCGAACGCAGACGCTGAATCGGGAGACAAACTCTTGTCCCTCTGCTCAACTACTGCCTCCATGATTCCTCACCTCAAGCATGGTTAATCAAAACGAAACCCTGAGACTTCAATCAGCACGCCCGCGCGCTCGGCCTTTGGATTGATGCCTTCCAGCAGAAGGCGCACGCCCATCGCCTCGCCCGGCTCAAGCGCCGTCTGTCGCGCAGGCACCACGATGATCGTGCGCTCGCGCACAGCCGACCCCTGCGCGTCCAGAACTGCGCCCCGCATCTCCAGCCCGCTCAGAGTGCGTTCCGTGGTGTTCCTCACGGTGGCGTTAATCTCCACCGCGAGGTCGCCTAGCGGGCGCGGCGCTTCCAGAGCGACAAGCTGCTCGACGACGATCTTTTCGCGGAACTGCTCGAACTCCGGCATCTCAGGCCGGAGCGCACCTTCGAGCCGTGGCTCGACGTTAGGTCTTACGGACGGCTGTGTCTGAGCAAAGTGCAGGACACCCGCCATCATTAACACGATCAAAGTTGTGATAATCGCCGCCATGAGTATTAACGGCCACCGCAACTCCGGCTCTCTAATCAACATTGGCCCCTGATAAGACATGACGCTCCTTCTTCCATTCATAGATATGTACTGATGCTCACGTGCCGCCACCGCTGACCGGAGACAGGCCGTCCTCCGTCGTGAACGGAAACCTGATGTCGAAGCCGTGCCCGCAACCCTTGCACACGTGCCGGTCGTTTTCGCGCGCGCCCGCGACGAGCCAGACTTCTTTGCACTGCGGGCACTCGACGAAACGGCGGCGTAGAATTCCAGTCCGGCTTTCGCCCCCTCTCTTGACGGTTCTCACTTCCGGCAAAACAACTTGCTTGAGCTTTCTCAACCCCATGTGTCGGTCGCCTCATCTATTGCCCGTGACGTATTGGAGATCAGCATGTCTGCACCTTAGCCGTTTAACCCTTTGGCAGATAGCGTATTAACACCTGAGTGGCGCGGGTGTTACCACTTGAGCGCCTCTTCATGCTTCGTCACGCACGTTGCCGAACGGCGCACGGCGGCGCACTATCGCCTTCAACGTCGGCTCAATCCGTGGTTGCTTGTAGGCCGTGGGAAAGGGTCGGAGGGTGAGGAGAGTCTTGAAGACCAAACGCGGGCGGGCGTTCTCAGTCGGGTTTCCTGTGCTCCCTGACGTGGAGCGCAAGCTCGACGCGGTTGCTCAGGCTCTTCTTGTCGAGGATGCGGCTGATGTGACCCTCTATAGTTCTGAGGCTGAGGTGGAGTTCGGCGGCAATCTCTTTATTCGAGAGCCCGCGCGCGACCGCTTCGGCGACCCGCCATTCCGCGTCCGTCAAATCTTCATCGCGCACCAGCTCGTCGTCGTCCGCCTCCTGCTCTCCGAACATGCGCGCCAGATCGGCGTGGGTGCGCTGCACGCGGTCGAGGATGCTCTTGACGACGGCCACCAACTCCTCCGGCTCGAAGGGCTTTGTGAGGTAGGCGTCAACGCCGGTGCGGAAGCCCGCGATGCGGTCGGCGGTCTCGTCCTTGGCGGTCAGGAAGATGATGGGGACGAGGCGCGTGCGCGGGGCGGAGCGCAGGTTGCGGGCGAGCGCGTAGCCGTCCATGCCCGGCATGCGGATGTCGCTGATAATCAGGTCGGGCAGCGCCTCGGCGACGCGCACCAACGCTTCCGCGCCCCGGCGCGCCGTCACCACCTCGTAGCCTTCGGCGCGCAGCGTTTCCGAAACTGCGAGCAGGAGGCTCGGATCATCATCAACGACCAGCAACTGTTTTGCCATCTCCATCCTCACTGTCCGGTTGCTTCCCGCAACCTCCGTCACGCCACACCGGCAGGTGGAGCGTGAACCGGCTGCCGCGCCCGACTTCCGATTCGACGCTGATTCGGCCCCCCATCTGCTCCATCACGTTGCGGCCCAAATAAAGCCCAAGGCCGACGCCTGACACGTCCGCGTCCTCTAAAAACTCGGCGTCCGTCGTGGCGTTACGCATGGCCTCGGAATGAGGCGCGGGACGACCGCGATGGAACTTGTCGAAGAGAACCGGCATGTCTTCAGGGGGGATGCCGCGCCCGTTGTCCGCCACGCTAATCATGACCCGCTCGCCCTCTTCGCGCGCGGAGAGACGAATACGCCCGCCGTCCGGCGTGTACTTGATGGCGTTCTCGATGATGTTTGAAAGGACACGGCGGAGCGCTTTCGGGTCGGCGCACACGGGCGAGACATCTCCGCCGGGTTCGACGCTCAGTTCATGGCTCCTCGTCTCCGCGGCCCGTACCTCGGACTTGACTACGGACGAGATGACTTCCGCAACGTCCACACGCTCGTGCGTGATGCGAAAGACGCCCCCTTCGAGGCGCGACAGGTCGAGCAGGTTGAGCACGAGGTCTATCTGGCGGTCACACTCGACCGAAATCGTTTCCAGATACTCGCGTCGCTTCGACTCGTCCAGACCGTCGCGCATGAGGAGGCGCGTCAGAGCCTTGATCGTCGTCAGGGGCGTGCGCAGCTCGTGTGAGACGCTAGAGACGAAATCGGATTTCAGGCTGTCGAGTTCGGCCATGCGTGCCTCCCTCTCTTCCAGCCGCTCGGCCATCGCGTTAAAGCTCGTCCCCAGCCGGGAAATCTCGTCCCGGCCCGCGTCGGGCGCGCGGGCCGAGAAGTTCCCCTCCCCAAACTGCCGCGCCGCGAAACCGAGAAGGCGCACGGGACGTGCGATGCTGCGCGCGATCAGGAGCGCCGCCGCCAGGGTGCAAAAGACGACGACCAAACTGACCAACGCATAAGTGTTGAGTTGTCTTCTGGCGGGCGCGTAGAGGATTGCGCCCGGCACTCCGATCATTGTCACGTAGCCCGTCCCGCCGGCGCGCGCCAGCCCGTACACGCGCTCGACGTTATCAATGCTACTTCTGACGGCCACGACCGCAGTGCTCCGGTCGCCGAGCCCGGATAACACTCCGGCGTCGCTCAGATCGAGGCCGAGGGCGGATTCCGGCGTCTGGCTGCGGTAGATTACGCGGCGGTGCGAATCAAGCAGGGTGACGAGCGCACGTTCCGGCAAGGTGATGCCGCGAAACAAGTCCCTGAGAGCCGCGCCGTCAATGCGCGCGAGACAAGCGCCACCGCCTTCGACGGGCGCGGCGACGGCGAGAACATAACGGCCCTCGCCGCGCGTCCAGTCCGTTTCGATGGCGGCCTCTCCACTGTGCGCTTCCGCCATCAACTTCTCGGCGATTCCCGCCGGGAGACTCTCGGCGTCGGACGGGTGCGCCGCCACGACCGCCCCGCCCGCGTCGAGGACGCGCACGTCAATCCAGTGCGGGCGTCGGGCCTGTGCCGCGCGCAAGTCGGCTTCGAGCGCCGCCGCGTCCTTGAAGTGTCCTGCGGGGTAAGAGGCGATGGTGACGAGCGGTTGCCTCTGCGCATCGAGCCAGCGGTCGAAGACGACGGCCACCAACTCAGCCTGTTGTTCCAGAGACTCGTTGAGCTGTTGCTCTTTCGCGCCCCACACAACCCACAACACCGTCAGGCCGAGAAGGACGAGCGGGACGACCGCGCCGAGCGCCAGTGCAAGTAATCTCCCACGGATGCTCACAGACCGCCTCCAAATCCCCAAAACTCAGCTCTGATGTGTTCTTCTCAGTTTATACCAAATCATGGAGACCTTCATCACAAGAGAAAACACCTGTGCCCGACACGTGATAACACTCTCGTTCCTGAGCGGAAAAGTAAATACGATGGACGAGTCAGTTTGGAGCAGACCTCCGTCCATGCGGGACGTGTCGTCAACCGCCATCCCGTCGGCGAAGTTATGAGGAGAAGCGAGAAGTGTTATGAGTCATCTCACGAATGAGCAGCAATTATCAACCGAGAATCCTTTGGTTACTTCTCAACCAGCCGACCCTCGCGGGGCGGGTCGCTGGGCGATCATCTTGGCCGGAGGCGACGGGACGCGACTCCGCACGCTGACGCGCTCGCTCGCCGGTGACGAGCGCCCCAAGCAGTTCTGCGTGCTCCTCGGAGGCGAAACACTCCTCGACCAGACGCGCGCCCGCGTGGCACTGGCGGTGCCGCCGTCGCGGACTCTCTTCGTCCTGACGAGAAAGCACGAGCACTTCTACGAGCCGCTGCTCGGCGACGTGCCGCGTCGGCGGCTCGTCGTCCAGCCGAGGAACGCCGGGACAGCGCCCGCCATCCTTTACAGCCTGCTCCGACTGTCGAAGGCCGACCCTTCGTCCACCGCCGCCTTCTTCCCCTCGGATCATTACTTCTCGGACGACGCGGCCTTCATGTCTCACGTCGAAACCGCTTTCGAGGCCACGCGCGACCGCGACGACATAGTCATTCTGCTGGGCATCGAGCCCGACGGGCACGAGGCGGGTTACGGGTGGATAGAGCCTGCCTCGCCGGGGTCGGCGGAGGACGCGAACGCTCTGCGCTGGGTGCGCCGCTTCTGGGAGAAGCCGCCGCCGGAGTTCGCGCGCGGCCTCCCGGAGCGCGGCTGCCTCTGGAATAGTTTCGTGATGGTGGGCCGGGTCAACGCCTTCCTCAAGATGATTCGCCACGCCGCGCCCGAACTCTCCGCACGCTTCGACGCCATCTTCCCGGCGCTCGACACGTCCGGGGAAGAGAGCGCGGCGGACGAGCTTTACTCAAGACTCGGCGACCTCAACTTCTCGCAAGACGTGCTGGCCGCGCGGCCCCGAAGTCTGGCCGTGCTCCGCGTCGGCGGACTGAGTTGGAGCGATCTGGGGGAGCCCCGGCGCGTCCTGTCCGTGATGAGCGAGGTCGGGGCCGTTCAGACATCGAGGCGACCGCGGGCTCCGGCGGTCGTCTCGAAAGTAGTGGCCGGGTGACTGAAGGGGCCGGGGTCTGTGTCGTGATGAGCGGGATATTGTTTCGGGCCGGGGGGAAGAGTTACAGCGGAGAGTCGGCGGTCGAGATCGTGCGCTCGCTGGAGCGGGCCGCAGCCGACTATCCGCACCGTGGACAATCCGTCCGACGTTTCCTGCGCTGGTCGCTCGAACGTCTCCGCGACCGCGTGCACCCACGCGAGCTTGACCTGAGCGACACGCTGGAGGACGAGGCGCTGGCGCTCAACTTTCTTTGCCTGTGCGACGAAAACGGCGCGGGCGAGTTAATGGTCTGCCGTCAGGATTCGACGGCATGGCTGACGCAAGGCAAGTAATCATTCTTTCTGACCAGAGGAGTCTTTTTATGAACACGGCTCAGTCGCATCCGGGCTTTTTCGACAACGTCTCTTTCTATTTCGACCTCGCGGCCTCGTTCACGACGCACCCGAAGGGGCTGCTCGAACAGATTAAGGTCTGTAACAGCGTCTACTCATTTCAATTCCCCGTCCGCACGCGGCGGGGCTTGGAGGTCATTACTGGCTGGCGCGCGCAGCACAGCCACCACAAGCTGCCAGTCAAAGGCGGGATTCGCTATTCCGAGGACGCCAACGAGGACGAGGTGAAGGCGCTGGCCGCGCTGATGACCTACAAATGCGCCGTCTTGGACGTGCCGTTCGGCGGCGCGAAAGGCGCGGTCAAGATTAACCCGCAGAACTACACGGTCGAGGAGTTGGAACAGATCACGCGCCGCTACACCTCCGAACTGATCAAGAAGAACTTCATCGGCCCCGGCGTGGACGTGCCCGCGCCGGACTACGGGACGGGGCAGAGGGAGATGTCTTGGATCGCCGACACCTACGCCGCGTTCCATCCGGGCGAGATAGACGCGCTGGCGTGCGTGACGGGCAAGCCCGTGTCGCAGGGCGGCGTGCGCGGGAGGCTCGAAGCCACGGGGCGCGGCGTCTTCTACGGCCTGCGCGAGGCGTGCGCTCACCGCGACGACATGAAGCGGCTCGGCTTAGAGAAGGGGCTCGAAGGCAAGCGCATCGTCGTGCAGGGGCTCGGTAACGTCGGCTACCACGCGGCGAAATTCTGCCGGCAGGGCGGAGCCTTCATCGTCGGACTTGCCGAGTACGAAGGCGCGATCTACAACCCGAAGGGCTTGGACATAGAGGCCGTGATGAAGCACCGGAAGGAGACGGGCTCGCTCCTCGACTTCCCCGGCGCGACCAATCTCGGCAGCCGGGAGGAGGCGCTTGAGTTGGAGTGCGACATCCTGATACCGGCGGCGCTCGAAAATCAGATTACCGTGGAGAACGCGCCCCGCGTCAGGGCGCGCATCGTCGCCGAGGCCGCGAACGGCCCGGTCACCGCCGAGGGCGAAGCGGAACTCCTCCGCAACAACGTGTTGGTCATCCCAGACATTTTCCTGAACGCCGGGGGCGTCACCGTCTCGTACTTCGAGTGGCTGAAGAATCTCTCGCACGTCCGCTTCGGCAGGATGGGCAAGCGGTTCGAGCAGACGACCTCCGAGAACCTCCTGCGCGTCGTCGAAGAGACGACCGGGAGGCGTCTTTCCGACGCCGAGAGGCGGGCCGTCGCGCGTGGGGCCGACGAGATTGATCTGGTCAACTCCGGTCTGGAGGAGTCAATGGCCGTCGCGTACAACCAAGTCCGTGAGGTATGGAAATCCGACCCCAAGATTCCGGGACTGAGGACGGCGGCCTTCATCGGCGCGATTAACAAGATCGCCACCTGCTACGCCGAGCTTGGGGTTTTCCCCTAACCCTGTGCCGGGTCTGGTCGGCCCGCCGGGCGCTTTTGATGGCGAGGCCGTGAGAAGGGGAATCATCAACGGGAAGTCTGGAAATGGAGAACTTGAGACAACATCAGGAGGCGGCGCGGGACGGCGGAATCCCGCGCCCTGCCGAAGAGGTGGAAAGCGACTTGCGGTTGGGACAAGAGGTCGAGCGACTCCGGGAGGAGTTGTCTTCCGAGCGCGAGCGGAGCCTGCGGGCCGTCGCGGACTTCGACAACTACCGCCGGCGGGTGAGGCAGGAGCGTGCCGCGTCGGAGCACTCCGGCAAAAAAGAGCTTCTCCTCGCGCTGCTGGAAGTGGCGGATGACTTCGACCGCGCCCTCCCGCACGTCGGCGTGACGGACGACGCGGTCGCGGACGGCTTGAGGCTCATCTACCGACGCTTGCGCGGCGTGCTCCGCTCGAAAGGCGTCACGCCTTTCGACAGTGTGGGTCGCCCGTTCGACCCGACCGTGCACGAGGCGACGAGCACAATCGAGGGCGGCGACTTGGAGTCCGGCACCGTGTACTCGGAAGACCGACGCGGCTATCTCTGGAACGACGAACTGCTCCGCCCGGCCCGCGTTGTCGTCGCGCGATGAATACTGAATATGCCCGGTCGAGTTTGCAGCGCCCGACCGGGTATATCTTTACGTCCCTTTACGTCCGGCTTCGACAAAAAGTCCGAGGTTGCCGAGCGATGCTGACGGCCTCTCAAGCTCGCCCTCGCGGTCACTCTTCGACCTGCCTTCATTGGCGGCTGGCGGGTCGGCGACAATCCTTCCGCCCTCGTTCTCCCAACGGTCAAGGACTTGCTTCTTCAGACGCTCTCTGGTGACTTCATCGGGCATCGCCACATCCACCTCCCCTCTTCTTTGTCTCATCATCGCCCCGGCACTTTGCGGCACGGGCGAAGCTCTATCCACTCTCCGCCTCACGACCGCGCACGGCCTCTTCAACGGTCACTGGCGAACCGGCTGGCCGTGGCGAGTGCCTCCCTTGCCGGGCGCGGCCTCTCTTTTTTCGTGAGCTGATTTCAAGCCACGTCCCGCCTCCGAAAAAGAAGAGTATGCTGAGGATGATGACGATTATCGCGCTTAGTTCCATGATGCCTCCTTATTTTCCTACCTCTCTGACGGCCCTTAACACGCCGGGGTTATTCCTTCATTGTCTTCACTTCCCCCGCCAGTTCTTCGCTGAATCTCTTCACGCCCCTCGACCACCACGGATGGCCGCGCGCGAATACCTTAAGCCGCCCTCACTGGCTATTAACTTAGACGACCTCGAAGAGACGAGAAACAGTGAAAACACCCTCAGCGCGCAGGTATTTTTACGGGCATCGGACGGCCTGAAATGACGGCCTCGTCTGTTTGGGTGTTAACACCTGTCACTTTCGAGTGTTAACACCCTGCCGCGAACCCCGCCCCGCGTCTATGATTCAAACATCCGTTGATCGCCGCGCACGTCAGTTCCTGACGCGGCGCGACCGCGGGTGGCGGCGCGTTGGGCGAGCGGGCCGCTTCTGAGGCGACCGTCGTGCGCATGTTTTCGGTGGCGGTCGGCGGAAAAGGCGGGCCTCCGGCTACGAGGGCAGGCGGAGCCCGCCTGAACTATGAGCCGTGGATGTGGATGGGAAGATGAAGATACTGATCGCGTATGACGGGTCGGACGCGGCGGACGCGGCTCTCGATGAGCTGCGCCGGGCCGGGCTCCCCGACAGGGCCGAAGCTCTCGTCGTGGTGACTGATGTCTGGTTAACCTCGTCCCCGGACGAGTTCTCCCGCGTAGTCGCTCGTCGGAGAATGTTGTTGGCCGAGTCTTCGTCCTTCGCCCCCGCGTTGAGGGAGGTCGAAGAAGAGCGCGCCCTGTCGCGCGAAGCCGTGCGGCGGATTCGCGCCCTCTTCCCGAACTGGGACATGAGGACGGAGGCGGAGGCAGGCATGGGGACTGTCGCTTCGGCACTATTGCGGAGAGCCTCTTCATGGGGCGCTGATTTGCTCGTGGTCGGCTCAGGTTGCCGCCACGCGCAAGAGCACGTCGTCGGCGACGCGACCCGGCGGGTGGCCGCCGAAGCACCCTGTTCCGTCAGGGTTGCGAAGCAGGCTGCCGCCACGTCGGGGAACGCGGTGCGGCTCCTCGTCGCCGGGGACGGGCCGCTCGGTTCGAGGGGCGCGTTTCGCGCCATCGCCTCGCGCGAGTGGCCGCCGGGCAGCGAGTGCCGCGTCATCGCGGGCGCACATTCTGACCACGACGCAGCCGAGACTTTACGCTCCACCGGGTTGAAGGTTTCGACCGTGAGTCAGGAGGGCGAGCTGAGACGCGCCCTGATTGAGGAGGCCGGGCGATGGGGGGCCGATTGCATCTTCGTCGGCGCGCACGGGCGCGACGGCGAGGCCGATCAGCGCATCCCCGACGACCTCGTCGCCGCGTTGGTGGCGAGTTCTCCGTGTTCGGTCGAGGTGGCGCGAGCCTCCGTGCGGACGAAAGACGGCGCGCACTTAACGATCATTCGCGCGCCCGTTCAAGCCGCCGCCACCGGCGCGGTGTGACGAAAACAGGCATCCGCGAGGAGAACAGCACACGGGCGGGAGCGGGAGATAGACTCGCTGGCCCACGCCCTACGACAACCACGGCGGGAGCACGCCGGGGGCAATTCATTTATGCCGCCCGTTTCGTCCCCGCCGCACGACAGCCGAGGAAAGAGATGAAAGTCAGCAAGACAATGACAGTCGAGGAAACGAGCATTTATATAACCGAGCCCGACCGGCAGCGGCTGGAGAAGCTGATCGAAATCGCCGGGGCGCGGGGCGGCGTCGAGAATGAAGAGTATCTCCGGAAACTCGAACGCGAACTCGACATGGCGGAGACGGTCGCGCCCGCCGACGTGCCCGGCGACGTGATTACCATGCGCTCGAAAGTGCGCCTCAAGGATATGGATACGGGCGAGGAGATGGTCTACACGCTGGTCTTCCCTTCGGAGGCGAATTTCGACGAGGGCAAGATTTCGGTCTTAGCCCCGGTCGGGACGGCGATGCTCGGCTACCGCGTGGGCAGCCGTATCGAGTGGCAGGTTCCGTCGGGCTTGAGGAGGTTAAAGGTGGAGGAGATTCTCTACCAGCCCGAAGCGGCGGGAGACTATAACTTGTAAGCCGCAGGCGAGGCCCGACCCAAGCGGCTGAACCGGTCTGTTCGGAAAGCTTTCCCGGTCGGCCTTGATACAGTTCACTCTCCAAAAGCGTCTCGGTCAGCGCCCCGCAGTTGACGGCGACGAAGGGCGCGGCGTGTCTCTGGCCGTGCGTGTGGACGGCGCGGGCGACGAATAACTTCGCGCCCTGCTGCGAGGGCAGCAACCGGGAAGGGCAAAAAGATTAAGGTGAAACGAGCGCGCCGGGCCCGGAATCCGACTCTTACCGCATAACACGAACATCCTTTCCCCGTAACCTTTCATCTCTACAGATATGGCGAGAGACGCAGCCATGACCAGATTTCCGGCGACGCGGGTTTTACTAATCCTCGGCGCGCTGCTCTCGCTGTGCGTCTCCGACAACGTCGGCCCGCGCCTCCTGCCGTTGCCGCCAAGCCCCGAACTCGCCCCGGCACCGGGCCTGTTTGAACGGGGGCAGACCGCTTCGCGCACGACTCCGCACGGCGGAACCGAGGGCGCGCGCGTCGAGATGGCTTCCGCCACGCAGAACCGCGCCGGGGCCGAGCGCCAGTCGCCGCAGGCCGCGGCGCGCGCCCCGAAGTTTGAGATCGTCATCCCTTCCACACCACGCCTCCTGAGGTGGGAAGACCACCCGCCTTTCGCCGAACGCTCCACGCCTTTCTCACGACCCGAAGGCCGCGCACCTCCGCGTACCGTCTAGCTCCACAGTCGCTATCCATCACTCGTCGGGCCGTGCGCGGAATGTAATGCGCGCGCGGCCCCGGACAGCTATCTCGACGGGCCACGGACGCGGCGTCTTCGGACGTTCCGAAAGGAGAGCTTATGGACTCGACTATCATCGTTACGCTGGTACTCTCGGCATTCTTTCTAGGCGGCATCCTGTGGATAGTTATCCACGCACGACAACAGCAGAGAGCTGACCTTCGGGCACGGCAGCCGAAGACGCCGTCCGAAAATAACGTGAGCCGCACGAGCGGGGCCGGAGGTGAGAAGACCGGCTGAAGAGGCGACACGCCGCGACGACGACGACCGGGCGCGCGCCTCGACGCGGCGGGCGGCAAGGTGTGAATCATGATGAGAGAGACATCAATCAACCGTGTGGTTTCGACGACCGCTCGCTACGCCGTCGCCTTACTGTCGGTGGCGGCGGCCTTCGCGCTGACGCAGGCGCTGTGGCCGTGGATGGCCCCGCACCCGACGCCGCTCTTTCTGGCGGCGGTCATGCTCTCGGCCCTGTACGCGGGCCTCGGCCCTAGTCTCCTCGCCACGGCGCTCGCGGCGCTGGTCGTTGATTACTTTTTCATCCCGCCCACTTCGGCCATAGAGCTGAGCGTGGACAACTCGGTGCGCACCGCCGTCTTCGTTGCGGTGGCGTTGCTCATCAGTTGGACAGACGCGGCGCGCAGGAGGGCCGAAGCGGAACTCCGCCGGCACGCCATGCAGCAGGCGGCGGTCGCCGAACTCGGCCAGCGCGCCCTCTGGGGGAGCAGCCTCGTGGGACTGATGGACAAGGCCGTCTCTGTCCTCGCGCGCCGGCTCGACGCCGAGAGCGCCGCCCTCTGGGAGTATTCTCCGGAGGGTAACTCACTGGCGGTGCGGTCGAGCGTCGGTTGGACGGCGGAGTTTCTGGGACAGGCGGTTGTCCCGGTCGAACCGGAGTCAATGCTCAGCCACGCACTTTTCTCTACAGAGCCGGTCATCGTTGCCCACGCGGCGCAGGCCGCGCGCCACGGGGAGCCGCCGCACTTGAGCCGTGAGGCGCGCGGTTGCGTGAGCGTGGCCGTCACCGGGCGCGGCGAGCCCTTTGGCGTGTTGAGCGCCTACACGGACAGCCCGCAGGGCTTCACCGCCGAGGACGTGCATTTCGTTCAGGCGGTCGCCAACGTGCTCTCGGCTGCCGTCGAGCGAGCGCGCGGCGAGGAGGAGCGCGCGCGCCTCCTGCGCGGCGAGCGGGAGGCACGGCGCGAGGCCGAGCACGCCAGCCGCGCCAAGGACGAATTCCTCGCGATGGTGTCGCACGAGTTGCGCACGCCGCTCGGCGTCATCCTCGGCTGGTCGAAGTTCCTGCGCGAGGAAGGCGTGGACGAACAGACGCGAGCCCGCGCCCTCGAAATGATCGAGCGCAACGCCGGGCTTCAGAAGCATCTGGTCGAAGACCTGATTGACGTTTCGCGCATCGTGTCGGGGAAGCTGCGCGTCGACTCGCGCCTGATCGAACTCGCGCCCGTCGTCGAGGACGCGGTCTCGGCAGTGGCTCTTTCCGCGAAGACGAAGGGCATACGGATACACACGACGTACAGCCGGAAGACGGGCGCAGTGCTCGGCGACCCTGAGCGTTTGCAGCAGGTGGTGTGGAACCTCTTGTCGAACGCCGTCAAGTTCACGCCGGAGGGCGGGCGCGTCGAGGTGAAGGTGGAGGAGTTCGGCGCTTCGGCGCAGATCACCGTGAGCGACACGGGACAGGGTATCGGTGCCGACCTGCTGCCCCACGTCTTCGAGCGTTTCCGACAGGGCGAGAGCGCCGGGGCCGGGAGGAGCCGTGGGCTTGGGCTCGGTCTCTCCATCGTGCGTCACATCGTCGAGGCGCACGGCGGCAAGATCGAGGCCGAGAGCCCCGGCGCGGGGCGCGGGGCGACGTTCAGAGTCCGCCTCCCGCTCGCGCCGGACGGCGAGCACGTGCCGCCCGTCGAGGACGGCGAGGCGATGGATTACACTACGTCGGCGGGTTGAGAGGATGCGGCGGGCCGGGACTCTGTTGCGAACGTCAAAGGAATTGGACGGATGGGCGAGGTCGTGACGGCGGGACTCATCTTGACGGCGGTCGGGGTCTTGTTCATCGCCCTCGGCGTTCCACTGCTCCGAGGGCGCGTGCGACCCAACTCGTGGTACGGCTGCCGGACGGAAAAGACTCTCTCGGACGAGAAGCTCTGGTACGCGGTCAACCGCGTGACCGGACGTGACCTCGTTGCGGCTGGGATCGCGGTCGTCGTCAGCTCTCTCGCCTTGACCATCTTCGGAAGGGGTATGAACTCCACCCGGATGCCGGTAAGCACTAGTCCGATTGCGCCGGGCCGGAGCGGCGGAACGTGTTCGTGCGCTTCGCGCCTCCTCAGTTTCGTATCCGGCCAACACACGAGACGGACATGGTAAAAAGAAAACTCTCGAAGACATTCAGAAACTTCTTTGACTCGGAGAAGTCAGGCGGGGTGCTGCTCATCATCTGCACCGCCCTGTCGCTCGCCGTCACGAACTCGGCTGCGGGGGAGGGCTACGTGGGCCTCTGGCACGCCTACCTCGGCCCGCTCAGCCTCCAACACTGGATCAACGACGCGCTGATGGCCGTCTTCTTCCTCTTCATCGGCCTGGAACTCGAACGCGAACTCTACGTCGGCGAACTGTCGGACTTTCGCAACGCCCTGCTGCCGATTGTCGCCGCGCTCGGCGGCATCGCCGCGCCCGCGCTGATTCACTTCACTCTCAACGCGGGGACGCCGACGCAGGCTGGCGTCGGCATCCCGATGGCGACCGACATCGCCTTCGCCCTCGCCGTCCTCGCACTGCTGGGAAGGCGCGTGCCCGCGTCTCTGAAAATCTTCCTCACCGCGCTGGCCGTGATGGACGACCTCGGCGCGATTATCGTCATCGCCGTCTTCTACACGGCGCAGCTTTCGCTTGCGTATCTTCTCGGCGCGCTCGCGGTCTTCGCCGTACTTATCGTCCTCAACCGCCTGCGCGTGATGAGCCTCGTCCCCTACCTCTTGGGCGGCGCTCTGATGTGGTTCCTGATGTTGAAGTCGGGCGTCCACGCGACCATCGCCGGAGTGCTGCTCGCCTTCGCCATCCCGTTCACGGGCAAAGAGGACGACGCGGAGTCGCCCTCGCACCGGCTCGAACACTTCCTGCACAAGCCGGTCGCCTTCGTCATCCTTCCACTCTTCGCGCTGGCGAACACCGCCATCGTCGTCGGCGCGGACGCCCTGCCGGGACTCACCGGGAATAACAGTCTGGGGATTATTTCGGGGCTCTTAATCGGCAAGCCACTCGGCATCACGCTGCTGAGTTTTATCGCCGTCTCGGTCGGCCTCTGCCGCCTGCCGCTCGACCTCAACTGGAAGCACGTCTTCGGGGCGGGGCTCCTCGGCGGCATCGGCTTCACGATGTCGATCTTCATCACGAACCTCGCCTTCACCGGGCAGGCCGAGGCCATCAACACCTCGAAGATGGCAATCCTGCTGGCCTCACTGGTGGCAGGCGCGGTCGGCTTCGTCTGGCTCAAGCTGCTTGGTCGGCCCATGCCGGGCGACGACGACTTGGACGCGATGGATTTCGCGGCCACCCCGGAACAGACCTAGAACCTAGTCTCGAAGACGAAGTAAGTGGGCGTCGTGAAGGCCGCCTTCGTGATCCCCTCCCGGCTTTCACACCTCAGCGAGGCGGCGAGGGCCGCGAGGCGGCCCGCCTTAACCGGAGGCGAAGCCGTAGACCAGCACGCAGCCGACGGCCGCGAAGAACGTGCCGGCGGCGGCGAAGATGAGTTCCGGAGCGTAGAGCTTGTAGGCCGAGGCCACTCGCGCGTCGGACGGGTCGCGGCGGTGATACAGGACGCGGACGCGCTGGCCGACGCGGTAGCCGGGCCGGCTCCTCGATATCTCGTCCGCAAACTCCACGGCCTGACCGAGTTGGGTCGTGAAGCGGACGACCGGCGAGTACATGACGCGGCGGCCGCGGCGCTCGTGCAAGGCCACGACCTCGCCGTCGGCGGGCAGCGACTCGGAGACGAAGCGCCTCGTCCGCCTCAACGAGAAGGAGGCCGCGAGGACGGCGAAGGTGCCGAGTGCTATGAAAAGCAGGCCGAGCAGTAATTTCTCCATTGTCAGGGGCAGGCAGGGACGCCTCGACTTCATAACCCGCCGCGCGCAGCAAAAGCCGCCTCGGCGAAGCAATTATCATACGGCTCACCGACCTTTGTGAAAGTGTGGCGGCAAGCCGCCGTAGGTCTCACCGCTTCGGCGGCGGCCTCTAAACCGTGCGGCGGCCCCGCAGCAGGTTGATGACGAACACCACCAGCGCGACCACCAGCAGAAGGTGGATAAAGGCCCCCGCGACGTCCAGAACTAGGCCGAGCAGCCACAAGGCCAAGAGAATTACTAAAATTGTCCACAGCATCTTACTTCACCTCCCCGTCCTGAATGTAGATTGAGCTGACCCCGGCGACTCAGGCCGCGCCGGTCTCTTCCAAAACCGCCTGTCGAATGACATCGTCTATAGCCTACGCCGCGGCCCTCATTCGTTCGAGTGTGGTAATACTCAACCGTGATAGGTGATTTCACTTAGGCTGGCGAAGTCCTCGGCTCCCTCCCTCCGCCGGCTTCAGGCTCTCGTAGCGCCCAAGACCTTTACCCTGCGCCCCCGTCGTCGCGCCGCGCGAAGGCCCGCAATTCCTCGCGCAGCGCCGCGACCTCCGCCCGCAGGCTCTCGACCTGTTCCGCCCCGGCCACCTCAGCCTCGGCGCTTTCCGCGTCGCGCCCGACGAAGAAGGTGGCGAGCGTCGCCGTCACGTAGCCGAAGACGGCGAAGGCATAG
>DASTQX010000403.1:0-8691 GCA_035761505.1 Pyrinomonadaceae bacterium | reverse complement strand
AACTTCCGCACGACGAAGGCGAGGACGAGGACGCAGAGCCCGATGACGAAGATTTGCGCCGCGCGCGAAGTGCCTGGAGACGCGCCGGGCCGCACCGGGGCGAAGTCGGGGAAGAGGTCGTTCAACCACTGGAAGAACTGTTCGACGAGCCGTTGGAGCGCGCCGCCCTCGGCCACTTCCTTGTTGTATTCGGGGCGGCTCAGGATGTTCGCAAGTCGCCCCTTCTCGGCGTCCTTGTCCCTCGCGGGCTGCGCCGCCGCGCTCTGCTCCGACTCCGCGAGACGGGCTCCGAGCGCGTGCAGCCGCTCGGCGATCTCGCGCAGCGCCGCCGCGCGGCGGACGTAATGAGACGCGCCGCCGCGCGCCGACACCTGCTCGTAGTTCCGCAGCGCGTCGCGCAGCCAGCGATTGTCCGCCTCGACCACCGCGCCGCCCCACTCGACCTGCTCCGTCACCGGCAGAAGATCGCGCACCCGCTTGAGCGCCCGCTCCTCCGAGCCGGGGAAGGTCAGCGGAAGGTCTCTGTCCGCTTCGGGCCGCGACCAGTTCTCGTAGCGCTCGCCCGCGTCGAGCTTGTCGCACAGCTCCGCGAGTTCCGACAGAGACGACCGAGCTTCCTCAACCCTCCGGCGGTAGTCCGCGAGCGACGAGGGCTTCGCCTCGACGCTCAACACGCACACGGCGCAGAGCAGCGCCGCGCCGCAACCACCCCGGAAGATTTTCGCCAGCAGCCCCTTCATCATCCACTCACGCCGTTTTCCGCGAGCCCTGCCCTCTTCATCAGCCCGCGCGATTTTCCGCCCGCGCGATTTTCCTTCGCCTCGTCCCTTCAACTCCTGTCCGTCAGCCCAAGCACGGAGCCGGGGAATCTCTCTTCGTCGTCGGGCGCGCGCGCCGTGGGCACGTGCGCGGCGGCGAGCGCCGGGGCGAGCGGCCCTTCCGCGCCGCCCGGCAACTCCGGCATGTCGCCGAACCTCTGCGACGCCAGAAGCTCCACGTCGTAGCCCTCGTGCCGCACGCGCTCATCCACGTAGAGCAGCGAGAGTCCGAGCATCCACACGGGCGCGAGCAGGATGGCCGCCACCTGCGCGAAGACCGTCGAGCTGATCGAGTACCAGACGGGCAGCCGCGACGCGTCCATCTCGAAAGGGTTGATGCCGTTCAGATACCCGACCCAGCCGAGCGGCACCATCAACAGCATCAGCGCCGAGTAGGTGGCGAACGTGATGAAGAGAAAGAGCGCCATCAGCCGCCGGACGTTGCCGCGCGCAAGCTGCGCGCTCCGGCTGACCGAGGCCATCACGCCCTTGCCCTCGACCATCAACACCTGCGGCACGTAGGCCACGCGCCCGCCGATCAAAAAGAAGATGTAGAGCGTCGCCAAAAGTCCCGCCAGATAAAGCAGGATGCTCAGGATCGCCGTCAGCCACGTCGCGCCGAGCGGGACGGTGACGACCGCCACGAGGATGATGAGGAGCACCGTCACGAAGAGCGCGACCGACGCCAGCACCGAAGAGATGATGAGGCTGATGACGACCGCCATCGTCGCCCCGAAGAGCCCCCAGAAGCGCGAGCGCACGCTCCGGTAGATGAGCCGCGCCGTGACGGGCTCGTCCGAGAGCAGGTGCATCACGAGGTTGCGCGACGCGCCGCCCATCACGATCAACTGCGCGATGCCCCCGATGAACCAGAAGAGCGGCCCCATCAGCGCGAGCAGGAAGTAGAGCGCGAGCCGCCCCTCGCTCTCCGTGAGGGCGATGGAGCGGACGCCGATGGAGTAGAGCACGCTCCCGATGGAGGAGATGACGACGGGCGGGGCCGAGGCGCGGATGAGCGCCATGAAGTGGCGGCGGTAGAGCCTCACCGTGCGGTCAATGAGGTCGCCCGCGCCGAGGGGGGCCAGTTGCAGTTGGTTGACAGCCAGTGTCGCCACTTGAGGTCGCGTCGAACGAGCCGAATTTTTCTTGCTTTCCGTCGGGCGCGGCGGATTGTAGCACACGGCCCGCGCGCCGCTCCGGCTGCGCCGACGGCGACTCTCCGGCGGGCCGGAAAATCTTCTGTGTCAGGAGTATGGCGATGTTATTCAAAAATTTGAAGTTAACTTCAGAAATTCGTTCCGCGGCCTCGGTTTGAGGTTCCTCAGACCCTCCGTCCAAATTCCTTTGCTAAAGACCAAATTATTGCACGCCAGTCGTTTACGTCCCGGCGGGGGACGCGCGCGCCGGTGTTGGCCTTTCAGTTGCGTCAGGGTCAGCGGCAATTCTGCACTCCACAATCGCCAAACCGAAAAATGTGCCTCTGAACCGGCTAAACACAATGAAAGGAATGCTTAGTATGAGAAATCCCATACGAATCTTTAGCGTGATGTTTGCGCTCGTGCTCTCGCTCTTCGCGGTGAGCGCCTCCGCGCAGACATCTACCACTGGTTCGATTGAAGGGACGGTGGTTGACGTGAACGGCGCTGCCGTCCCCGGCGTCGAAGTGACCGTCACCAGCCCGAACCTGATTCGCGCCCAGACGGCGACCACCAACGAGGAGGGCGCTTATCGCATCAGCAACCTCCCGCCGGGACGCTACAACGTCCGCATCGAGGCCGCCAAGGGCTTCGCCCTCTTCGAGCAGTCGAACGTCGAGGTCAACCTCTCGCGCACCTCTCAGGTTGCCGCCACGCTCCGCCCCGCAGGCGCGACTGAGACCGTCGAAGTGACGGCCAGCTCCGGCGCTGCCGTGGACGTGACCGCCAACACGACGGGCACCAACGTCTCCACCGAGCAGTTCTCGAACTTCCCGACGCAGCGCACCGTCCAGTCGCTCTACTCCATCGCCCCGACCGTCTCGCGCTCCGGCCTGCGCGACGCTTCGGGCCGCGACCGTGACCCCTCGGTCGCCGGCTCCTCCGGCCCTGAGAACAACTACATCCTCGATGGCGTCGGCGTCTCCGACCCGGCCTTCGGCGGCTCCGGCGCGAACCTCCCCTTCGAGTTCGTGCAGGAAGTCGAAATCAAGACCGGCGCTTACGGCGCTGAGTACGGCAAGTCCACGGGCGGCATCTTCAACGTCATCACCAAGTCGGGCGGCAACGAAATCCGTGGCGACGCCTTCGTCTATTTCAACCCGAAGAGCTTCGTCCGCGAAGTCAAGTCGAACGCCATCCCCTTCACCGGCGCGGCCCCGAACGGCTTCTCCGAGGTTGACGCGGGCTTCGACATCGGCGGCCCGATCATCAAGGACAAACTCTGGTTCTTCGGCGCGTTCAACCCGCAGCGCCGCAAAAACTACTTCCTGACCCAGACGCTGCTCAACGAGCAGGAGAATCAGGTCACGACCCCCTTCTACGCCGGGAAGATCACGTGGGGCATCAACCAGAACCACGTCTTCACCTTCTCGACCTTCGGCGACTTCACGAAGCAGGAAGGCTTCCTCTTCGGCAACGCCGGTTTCGGCTCGAACCCGAACAGCTTCCGTGGCGTGACCGAGACGGGCGGCTCCAACTACGCCTTCCGCGTCAACTCGACCTTCTCGCCGAACTTCATCGGCGAGTTCTCCGCCGGCCTCCACTTCCAGCGCGCCAACACGATTCCCGACGCCGACGTGGCGGACGAGTCGGTCGTCACCGACCGCTTCGCCGTCCTGCGCGGCGGCTCGGTGCTGACGCCCGTGGAGACCAACGTCATCGCCAGCAACGGCCTCCGCTTGGCCTTCGTCAACGGCGCGGGCGGCACCATCCAGCGCAACTTCATCCGGCAGGGCTTCGGGCTCATCTCCGAGCAGGATCGTGACCGCAACGAGTTCGCCGCGCGCCTCCAGAACGTCTGGGGCAAGCACACGCTCAAGTACGGCTTCGAGTTCAACCAGAACAAGTACCGCATTGACACCTTCCAGAGCGGCCCGACCAACGACTTCCAGATCAGCGCCGACGAAGGCGGCCCGGCCCCGGCGCTCCGCTACCGCGTCGAGAACCGCTTCGCCGTCTGCCGCATTGACGGCACCACGCTCATCTGCCCGGACGCCACCCGCGTCACGCGCGCGCAACAGTTGCTCACCTCCGGCGCGCTCGCCGGTCAGGGCATCACCACCGTCGCGCAGGGCGCGGTCGGGAACCTGACGAACATCGTCAACCCGTTCCTCCTCCTCGACGTGGTTCGCGTCCGTGACTTCAGCCTCAACACGCGGGGCGACTTCACGAAGACCAACACGGAGAGCTTCTACATTCAGGACGACTTCAAGGTCACGAAGAACCTCCAGCTCAACCTCGGCCTTCGCTGGGACTTCCAGCAGGCTTACTCCATCGGCGGCGCGGAGTACTTCAACCTGAACGACTTCATCAGCAACACGCAGCCGCGCCTCGGCTTCATCTGGGATTTCACGGGTGAGGGCCGCGGCAAGGTGTTCGCCAACTTCGCGCGCTTCGTCGAGACGCCGATTCCGCTCGACATCAACGTCCGCGCGTCGGGCAGCGACATCCAGAACGACTTCCACCTCAACGCCAACCGCCTCAACGCGCCCGTGGGCTCGGAGAGCATCGGCTTCCTCGGCAACCTCGGCAACCACCCGACGCCGTTCGATCCCGGCATCAAGCCGCAGACGGTCAACGAGTGGACGGCGGGCGTCGAGTTCGAGCCCGTCCGTGACTTCGCCATCGGCTTCCGCGGCATCTACCGCGCGCAGGACAACGTCATCGAGGACGGCTCGTTCGACGACGGCACGACCTACTTCATCTTCAACCCCGGTCGCAACGAGCCAGGCACGACCGAAGAGCTGGCCTGCAACGGCGACGCCGACCTCGGCATCGCGGCGCAGTGCTTCGGCAGGGCGCGCCGCTACTACCGCGCCTTGGAGTTCACGGCGACGAAGCGCTTCACGAACAACTACCAGTTCATCGCTTCCTACGTCTTCTCCAGCCTCATCGGTAACTACGAGGGTCTGTTCCGCAACGACAACGGTCAGGCCGACCCGAACATCACCAGCTTGTTTGACCTCGTGAGCCTCCTTCAGGGCATGTACGGTCGCCTCCCGAACGACCGCCCGCATCAGTTCAAGTTCGACGGCAGCTATCGCTGGTCGTTCGGCCTGATGACGAGCGCCTCGTTCCGCGCCCAGTCGGGCATCCCGTTCAACGCGCTCGTTCCGCACCCGCTCTACGGCGACAACGAGGGCTTCTGCATCCCCGACCTGAGCTGCAACCCGCGCGGCACGGCCATCAACCCGATCACGGGTGACAACCGCACGCCGACGACCTTCAACGTGGACTTCGGCGCGTACTACCCGATTCAGCTCGGTGAGAACCGCCAGCTCCGCTTCCAGTTCGACTGGTTCAACATCTTCAACAACCAGCGCGCCATCCGTCAGGACGAGACGTTCCTGATCAACAGCGGCACGCCGGGCGTCGTCCCGCAGCAGAACCCGTTCTTCGGCACTGGGACGATCTTCCAGTTCCCGTCGTCGGTTCGCTTGGGCGTCAAGTTCCAGTTCTAAACTAACTGCTTCGGCGCGTCCTGCGCGCCGGAGGTTTCACGGGGAGGGACGCAAATCTTGCGTCCCTCCCCTCTCTTTTTTGTGGTATCCTGCCCCACGTTCATCCACAGAGGAATCCCCGAAGCGGCCCACCGAAGACCGTTTGAAAGGAGTCGCCGGTATGTTGCTCAAGCAGAGCGCGGCCCGCGCCGCGAGCGCCTTCTCAATCACCCGCCACCTGAGTTTGCTCGCCGCCCTTCTGCTGCTCGCCTGCGGCGCGGCGCGCGCGCAGGGCGGGGGCGTCGAGTCCTCCGGGACGGGCGGCCAGCACAGCATTCAGGGCCGCATCATCTACTCTTCGGGCAAGCGCGCCGAGGCGCGGATGAAGATCAGGCTGGAGAGTTCGGCCTACGGCGACATGACCGTCCTCTCCGACCCGAACGGCTCCTTCAGCTTCCGCGCGCTCAAGCCCGGCAACTACACCGTCGTCATCGAGGGTGGAGACGACTACGAGACGGTGCGCGAGCCGATCTTCATCGAGGCGAGCAACATTCGGATGCGCCGGGGCGGGACGGTCGGGATGCCGATTGCGCGCCCCTTCACGCTCCAGATTTACATGCAGCCGAAGGGCCAGTCCGTCGCGCAGCACCGGCCCGGTCTGGTCAACGCGGCTCTGGCCGGGCTGCCGAAGCCCGCCGTCGAACTCTACGAGAAGGCGCTCGAATCGGCGCGCAAGGGCGAGAGCCGGAAGGCCGTCGAACAGCTCAAGGGCGCGCTCTCGCTCCACCCCGAATTCGCGCTCGCGCACTCGCAACTCGGCGTGCAGTACATGAAGCTCAAGGAGTACGCCAACGCCTCCGAGGCGCTCCGCTCTGCTCTCAAGCTGATGCCCGAAGACTACGCGACGCTCCTCACCTACGGCATCGTCCTCTTCGAGCAGAAGCAGTTCTCGGACGCCGAGGAGCAACTCCGCAAGGCGCTCCGCAAGAACTCCTCCTCGCCCTCGGCCCACTACTACCTCGGCCTCGCCCTCCTCAAGCGGAACAACTACGAGGAGGCCGAGCGCGAGTTGCAGAGCGCCATCAGTTCCGGCGGCGACCAGATGGCGATGGCCTACTACTACCTCGGCGGCCTCTACTGGGGGCGGCACGAGTACCGGAAGGCCGCCGACGCGCTGGAGACTTACCTCCGCCTGACCCCGCAGGCCGAGAACGCCGCGCGCCTCCGCGCCACCATCAAAGAACTCCGCTCCAAAGGTTAGCCCCGGCCACTTATTCCAAGACGAAACCGCAAAGAGGAGTGGGCGTTTGAAGACCTCAAACGCTCACCCCTCTTTGCGCGTCCTTCGTCGCCGGCCCGCGACGAGAAAGAGCCTCGCGCCGCTCATCCGCCGGAGAGATTTTTGACCAAGATTTTGTACAACATCCGAAATATTGGACGAAAATCCCCGCCGGACAAATTCCCCCCTTCATTAACCTCAAGCAGTTAAAAGACTTGCCTTCGACGGGCGGGCACTTTTCAACCCGGCATAATTTTTGCCGCTTTCAAGGGGCCGAAGTGTCAGCAGCATCCGTTAAGGGAGACCGGGCGAGTTCCGCCCGTCTTCCGCACCCGCACCCAAAACCAACCGGAACGCCTCAGAGCACACGCCGACGTGTGACGGGATGCGGGTCGTCAAGGAAGGGGAGCCGCGACCCTCGCGGCCAACTCTGAGGCGAGCAGTATTTCGGCCACGACCTACCTCGCACAGCCCACCGATTTCGAGGGAACACGCTTTTGAGGCTCCGGCCTCGTAGTTTGTCCCCGGAAAGACAGAGCGCGGCACCCGCGTGCCGTCTATCGCCGCCGAGTGAGATGAAATCGAGGACGGACGCCAGCAGCCCTTTCGCCGGGACGTTGACCGTTGCCGTGCGCCCTCTCTTGTCAACGAGCGAAGCGGCCCCCCACCTTCCACCAAGTCTAAAGGAGGAGCACCCCACATGCGGAGTAGAGCTTTAGATTTTAAACTGTGCCTGAGCCTGTGCGCGGCACTACTCGCCCTGCTGCTACCCGTCGTCGCGAGCGCGCAGATCACGCGCGGCTCCATCGCGGGCACCGTCCGCGACGAGTCCGGCGCGGTCGTTCCCGGCGTCGAGGTCAAGGTCATCGCCACGGGCACGAACACCACACGCAGCGCCACGTCCGACGACGCGGGCTTCTACCGCGTGGGCGCGCTCGACCCCGGAACCTACACCGTCATCGTCGAGAAGGCCGGGTTCTCCAAACTGGAGAATACGGAAGTCGTCGTCCGCACCGCGCTCGAAACCACTTTCGACGCCCAGTTGACGGTCGGCAACGTGACCGAGACCGTCAACGTCACGGCCACCACCGAGGGCATCACGCTCAACAAGACCAACCCGACGCTCGGCCTCTCGGCGAGCAACCGGCAGGTCGTGGAGTTCCCCCTCTCGGCGGCGCGCGACATCAACCAGATCGCGCTGCTCGCGCCGCTCTCCGTCCCGGCCCCCGGCTCGACCGGCATCTCGGTCAACGGCCAGCGCGCGCGCAACAACAACTTCACGATTGACGGCACCGACAACAACGACATCAGCGTGACGCTCGCCACCTCGACCGTCATCCCCGAAGCGGTCGCCGAGTTCCAAGTCCTGACCAACGCCTACAGCGTCGAGTTCGGGCGCAACTCCGGCGCGCAGATCAACGTCATCACCCGCTCCGGCGCGAACAACTTCTTCGGCGACCTCTTCCACTACTATCGCGGGAGCCGCCTCAACGCTTTGACCAACGTCGAGAAGCGCAGCGGGCTGACGCGCCCCGGTCGCTTCGTCCGCAACCAGTTCGGCTGGGCCGTCGGCGGCCCGCTCCACCTCCCGAAGTTCGGCGAGGGCGGCCCCTCCTACTATTCGGGCAAAGACCGCACCTTCTTCTTCACCTCGTTCCAGACCGACCTCCAGCGTTCGGGCGCGGCGCTCGGCGCGAGCATCCGCATCCCGACCCCGGCGGGCTTCGCCGCGCTCAACACCGTCCCGCTGCGTCCCGCCTCCGGAGCGACTCCCGCGCAGACGCCCGCGAGCCGCGCGGCTGTCCTGAACTCGCTCTCGTTCCTCAATCAGGTGTATGCGCTCAACCCGGTCTTCACGAGCATCAACACGACCGCCGCCGTCATCAACGGCGTGCCGATTCAGACCGGCCTCGTCCAGCTCCCGCGCGTCGCCCCGACCGACGGGTTCAACTTCCTGA
>DASTQX010000402.1:0-9781 GCA_035761505.1 Pyrinomonadaceae bacterium | reverse complement strand
CGACGACCGGGTTGATCCAGTCGCCGTCGAGCCGGAGTTGCGTCCCCTTCGCCGAGACGCCGTAGTCAGCGCGCGAGCCCTCGGCGACGCGCTCGACCTTGCGGATGAGGACGCGCGGCGGGACTCCCCTGAGCGGCGTCGGGCGCTCGATGGCGGCCCAACTGCCGGGCAGGATTTCTTTGTAAGAGGCGTCGAGGCTGACGACGCGGGGCTCCTCGGTCGGCGTGCTCCCCGAAGTCCGGCGCACCTCGGCCTCGACGACGAGGTAGCCGTTAACCGTCTCGCCGGAGATGAACGCGGGCCGGAAGTCCGACGGGTCGAAGCGGAAGGCCGTGGGGTTCGTGCCCCGGCTGTGGGCGTTTAAGGAGTGAGTCTGGACGGTGGTGCTCTGCCCCGATTGGATGACGGCGGACACCACGACCTCGCGCTGCTGGAACGAGAAGACGAGCACCAGCCGCGCCGTCGTGACCGACACGTCGAGGGTGATGATTTCCGAGACGGGCGCGGGGACGTTGATGGTGGCGCGGTGCCCGTTCGTGAGGGGGAAGGTCACGCGCGGGCTCTGCGCCGTGCCCTCTGTGGCCCGAATCTCGACGACGACGGTCTGCCTCGGAAGGCTGGCGACGGCGCTGCTGCCCACGTCGTCGGACATGCCGACGGCGATGATGAAAGACTCCGGCGTGGGCTCGCCGATGTCGCGGAAGAGCGTCCATTCCTCTTGGCCTTCGACGCGGTTATCGTCGTCGAAGATGGTCTTGAGCGGCGCGCTGCTGCCGAAGAGCGAGGCGCGCGCGCGCAATGCGAAGACCGCGACGGCGGCGCGCTCGGTGACGGGCACGTTGCCCCAAGAGGATTCAAAGAGGTCGCGCAGGCCGGGGCGGAGCGCCGTCAGCGTCTTGGTCAGAGTGCCCGAAGCGGGCGAGAAGGTGTCGGCCAAGCCGCGTCCCAAATGTTGACGGCTGGCGGGCTGCTCGGAGGCGGGCTTCGTGAGGTCGTCCAGAAACTTCTGGCTCACGTTTTCGAGCGCGGACTCGAAGGCGGATTGCGAAGTCGTCGCCGCCGCCGTGGCCGCCGGTTCGACGTTGATGCGCTTTGTCTCTTCCGCCGACGCGGAAGAAGAGAACGACGACGCCGCGTCCGCGTCGGGCGGACACGCGTCGAGACTCGCGGACACCTGCTCAAGCCCGGAGACGATGCTCGCAATCCACGGCTCCAGCTTGTTGAAGTGCCCCTCCAACGCCAGCCGGTGCTGCTCCCGCAGAGGCGTGAGCGCTTCTTCCAGAGAGAGGCGCAGCCCGGCGGGCGCGGGCGAAGCGGCGAGCCGCTTTTCCAACACGTCCAAGTGGCCGAGGACGCGCCGCGCCGTCGCCGTGCCGGCGTTGACATCGAAGGCTTCGGTCTGCCGGTGGCGCTCGATGATTTCGCGCGCTGCTTCGACCTGCATCGTCGCTTGAGCGTCGGCGGACGAAGCGGCGGAACCCGTCGTCGCCTCGCCGTTCAAACCGCCGCGCGACTCTTCCGAGAAAGAGAAAGCCGCGTTCCCCGACGGAACCGACGGAGGCTTCTCCCAAAGTTCGACGTTGACCTTCGTGCGGTCGTTGGCCTGTTCGGGCTCGGCCTTGAGGACGCGCAGGAGAAGTTGCTGATTGGCTCCTTCGCCCGCGACGACGAGCAGAGGGTCGTTCGGCTTGAGGTTCGTGGCCGTGCCTTTGAAGTAGAGCGCTTCGCCCCGGTTGAGTTGGCGGCGCGGGTCTTGCGGGCGCGTGAGACGCGGTTGGAGGAGGTTCCAGACGGCGCGCGCTGCGAGGTCTTCGGTCGTCTCGAACGACTGGGGCAGCTCGCCGGGGCCGGGCACGCTCTGCGAGCGGCTGCCCGCGGGGATCGTCACCTCGCTGTCTTCGTCGAGCGTGTAGGCGAGATGCACGCTCGCGGCGACGCCGGGGCGCGGGCGGTAGCCGATGAGCCGTGCCAACTCCATCAACGAGCGGCGCTCCGTAGCCGTGCGCAGGTATCCTTCGTTGGCGATGCGCTCCTGATAGAAGGTGAGCACGTCGGCGACGGTCGCCCACGCGTCGAGGAAGGCGATGGAGGCGTCGCGCGCGTCGCGCGTCGTCAGCGCTTGCAGGGGGCGCGGAGGCTCTTCGCCCGTCGGCGCGACGAGCGCGTGGTTCGACAGGCGCGCGAGCATCGTCTCCAGAAAAGAGCCGTGCGTGCCGACGCGGTACGCGAGCGCGCCGAGGCCGGGACGGTTAACGGTCGAGGCCGGGGTCAGTTGCTCCGTGCCTTCGCAGCAGCCGCAAGGTTGCTTCATCTTCCACCTCGCACTTCGAGCACGAGCCTGCCGTGCTCAGGGAAGTTCGGGTCGTTGTCGAGCCGCGCGACTTCGAGCGGGCCGAGCGGCAGCAAGCCCTCTTCGAGTTCGCCCCTCGGCCCTTCGTCGAGTCTTTGGAGTCGCTTGACCGTCACGCTCTCGACGCCCTCGACCTCTTGCGCCGCCGCGACCAGACGGCTCAGGTGGATGGCCTCGCCGAAGCTCAGGTTGTCGGGATGGAAGAAGCCGCGCCGCCCGCCCGCGAGGTCGCGGCTGCCGAACACATCTCGGAGCGCCGCGCGGACGTGGCCGCGCAGGTAGTGCGGCAGGACGCAGACCTCAATCAAGATGTCGAGCGGGACGTAACGCGCCGCGCGCGTCGAGAGGTCGTGGCCGATGCGTCGGTAGCGATGGAGCGAGCCCTCGACCTCGGCGAGCAGAGCCGCGTCGGCTTCCGCCGCGCCGCGCGCGTCCACCGCCGTCCGCATCACCTGCCAACTCCCGCCCCAGCGCAGGCTCCCCGCCGCGCGCTGCACGCGCCCCGCCGAGTCGCGCCCGGCGAGCGTCCCGTAATCTTCGGGCGTGATGGCGCGTCGCAACTCTTTGCGGAACGCGCCCGGCGCGAAGACGCGCACCTCTTCGACGGGTTCCGGCTCGACGCCGCCCGAAGCGGGCAGAGGGTTACGCACGCGCGAGACGTTGATCCCCGGATCAATCCTCCGGCGCATGACGAGGTGCGAGATGGCTTCGGGGCCGACGTTGCCCGCCGCGCCGTTGCCGACGCGATAAGTCGCGCCGAGCTTCATCCCCGGCTCCGGCGCGCGACCCGCCTCGCCCTCGCCGAAGCGCAAATGAGCGCGCCCTTCATCGTCTATCTCGGCGACGAAAAACCTCCGGCGGTCGCCGCCGAGCAGGTCGAAGGCGGGCCACCAGCGCGGGTAATGGTTCGAGAGGAAGGCAGGCTCCTCGCCTTCCGCGCCTTCCGCGACGGGCTGCCGACGACTCTTGCGGACTTTGACGGCGGCGAGCGCTTCGCGCGGCTCTTGCTTGAGGGCGATGCTCGCCGGGCCGTAGGTGATGGCCGAAGAGGGTTCGAGCCCTTCGACGAACCGCGCGCCGAACAGAGACTTCAACTCCTCGCGCTCCGCGCGCGCGAGGACGTAGCCGCCGAGCACGCGCTCGCGCAAAAATCGCACGCGCCGCGCCTTCTTCCGAAGGTAGTCGTCGAAGCGCGCCAGCAACTTGGCGAGCCCTTCGGCCTGCTCGGCGGGCGTCGGCGTCGGCTGCTGCTGTTGCTGCTGCTTCTGCTTCTCCTTCGTGCCCGACGCCACGACGACCCCGGCGCGCACGAGCGTCGCGCGCCCGAAGATAATCGTCAGTTCCGATACCTCTTCCGCCGCGAGCGGGCGGCCCGCGCGCGTGCGCTTCCAGAGCCATTCGACGCGCGCGCGCACGTCTTCGAGAAGTCGTCCGAGGAGCCGCACTTGCCCGGCGCGCATGACCGAGGGCGCGGGGAACGGCGCGCGGTGCGTGACGTTGCCGTGCTTCAAGGTCGGGCGGAAGCGGCGCGCGCGCTCAATCGTCTCGCGCGGGTCGAAGGCCGCGAAGCAACCGGCGGGAAGCTCTTCGGCCTCCGGCACAGTCCATTCTTCCGGCCCCGTCGTGCGCCCGTGGTCAACGAGCAGGACGTTGCCGCGCGCGACGCTCACGTCTTCGAGGTAGAGGCATTCCGGCGCGCGCCCGATGGCCGAGAGGCAGAGCGCGAAGGGCAGGGCGTCTTCCTGTGCCCACTCGATTTCGACGACCGGCTGGTCGTAAAGCTCGTCCACGCGCGGCTCGACTCTCGTCAGACGGACGGCGTGGCGGTGCGTGCGGTCGGCGTCCGGCGCGGCCCCCGTCAGCGGCCCCAAGACTTCCTCGAAGATAAGCACGTCGCCCGCGCTCAAGCTCAATGCGCGCTCGCGCGCGCGAGCTTCTGCTGCGCGCTGCTGCTGCTCCGGCCCTTCGTTCGAGCCCTCTGCGGAGACGCCGCCCTGCTGCTGCTGCTCGTACTGCTCGCCCGGCTCGACGCCGCCCAGCCACTCGTCGCGCAACGTCGCCGAGGTCGTGCCGCGCGGCAGGCAACATTCGCGGTCGCCCCACGTGTAGAAGCTGATGCGGCTGTGCGCCTTGCGGAGGCGGAAGGCTTCGCCGCGCCAACCGGCGGTGAGCGGCTCGAAGACTTCGTAGTCCGAAGGGGCGACGCCCCGCAGGTCGTCTTCCGAGATGACGCGCCCGCCCGCGCCGTAGGAGCCGCCGCGCCCCGTGACGAAGTAGAAATCCTTCGTGCTCTCGATGGTCGCGTCGCCGTCCACTTCAAACGTGACCCACGCGCGCGCGTTACAGCCCTCGTGCATCAGGTAGTCCACGAGGCGCGCGTGGCGGCGGACGGAGATACGGCGGCGCGCGGTTTCGAGATAAGCCTCGGTGGCAACGCCGTCCTGAAAGTAGCTGAGATAGTCGCCGACGTAGGCGAACAGTTCGACGAGCGCGACGCCGATGTCGGGGGCGTGGCGCTCGCGCCAGTCGGGCATGACGAGCGAGAGGCGGTCGTAGATGAGTCGCTGGAAGCTCGCGTAGTCTTTGGCGAGATAATCAATCTCCGGCTCGGTCGTCGGCTCGGCGGGACAGTCCGCGGCGGGCGCGCAATCGAAGTCGCTTGGGCAGTTGGCCTTGAAGGAGAAATCTATCTGCGCGTAGCGCGGGTCGAAGCCTGCGAGCGGCAGAGTGCCGGGCCGCCCCTCGACGGCCTCGACGAGCCGCAGCGTGTAGGTCGAGAAGTCGCCGTACTTGTCCACGACGACGCGCATGCAATCGTCGCGCGCCTCGTCCTCGACCTCGCAGAGCGTGACGGCGACGACGCGGATGTCGCGGACGCGGACGCCGCCCTCGATGCGGACGTTCTCCGGGCCGACGCCGTGCGGGGCTTTGTTCAAGAAGTAGATGGTGATGACCGTCTGGCCCTCGTCCACCTCGACGTAATCAATGCCGTTCGGCTCGTTCGACCCGGCGCGGCGCGCGGCCTCGCGGATGCGCCGCCGCCGCTCCCAAGTGTCCCGGCAGTTCTCTGGACTGTTCATAGCCTCACACCGTCCGCGTGAAGATCGCGGCCTGAGTCTCGCCCGTCCCGCGCACGACGTACTGGACGAGGATGCGCAGAGTCGAGTCGCGGCTCTCGACTTCGAGGTTGGCGACATCAATCACGTCGCCGAGGAAGCGTTGGAGCGCCGCCTGCATGGCGAACTGCAAGGCGGTCGCCAGCTCCGGGCTGTTGGGCGCGAAGATGAGTTGTTGGAGGCCGCTCCCGAAATCGGGGCGGTTGACGCGCTCGCCGTGGTTGGTGAAGACGAGCTGCTCGATCATATCGCGGATGTGCGCGTCTCTGGCGACCGAAGCCGTCTGGCCGCGCGCGTCGAACTGAAACGGGAAATCTATGTCCACGGCTTTTCTGACCTCACGTCCCCCGGACGCGCGTCTGCGTCTGAAGGATGAGCAAAGGCGTCCCCGTCGGGGCGCAGATGGACTGGCTATCCTGAAGCAGGACGGGCTGGCCGTTCGACGTGATGCGCGTCGCGCCGCTCAGGAAGTTGGCCGTCACGCACGGGCCGTTACCGGCGGTCGGCGGCGGCATCGTGCAGCCCGCGACGGTGTGGTTGCCGGGGAGCGTCAGAATCGGCTGGCCGCCGACGGTGACGCGCGGGTTCGGCGTGACGGGCGTCGCCGTCCCCGCGTGCGAGCACTGCACGGTCGCCCCGACGTGCAAAAGAAATCCGGGCATGAGGTTCGTCTCCAGATGCGTGAAGGGCGCTCCCGCGCCCTCCGACTTTACGTGACGGCGAAGGCCGAGCCGTTGATGCTGACGGTCGGCCCCGTCAACTCGATCTTCGCCCCCTTGCCGTTATCAATGGTGATGCCGATGTCGTTGATGGTGATCTTCGCGCCCGCCGCCGTCGAGAGCGTGATGCCGCCGGTCGGCCCCGGCATGTCGCTCAGCAGGAGAAGGGTCGGCCCCGGCGTTTGGAGCAGGACGTGGTCAATGGTGGCGGGCGTCGAGAGCGCCTGCGTGGGCACTTCGCCGAGCCCCCAGAAGCAGCCCGTCCAGATGGGGCGGTCGGGGTCGCCGCCCTCGAACTCGATCCAGACGTTGGCGTCCACGGGCGGGATGGCGTAGAAGCCGTTCTGCATCCCGCCGTAGGGGACGCACGGCATCGCCCAGTTGACATCAACGTCGCCGAAGACGGCGGGGACGCTCACTTGTATGCGCCCCAGGTTGTTCGGGTCGAGGTTTCTCGTCACCTTGCCCCTGTATTTTCCGAAGTACTGGCTCATGGTCGCACCAGAGGAAGCAGCGCGCCCGTGCCCTCGCGGGCGAGGGTGAACTTCTGCTTGTACTCTCCTTCCCGGATGTGGTGTGTCACGCTCTGCACGTAGTAGTTGCCGCCGTAGGTGAAGCCGACGCCGCGCACGCCGACCAACTCGCGCGCCTTCAGGACGGCCCCGTACTCGACGGCGTCGAGTTCGCCCGTCGCCGTCACGACGTTGTCGGTCGAGGCGTCCACGGTCGCCTGCGCGCGCGCCAAAGCCTCCACCGCGTCGAGCCCCGGCACGGTGCGCGCGTGCGCGTAGCTCCGCCCGGAGGGCGCGGACGATCCGGTCTGGCTCAAGGACTCCTGCTCCTCGGCCTGCTCGCGCGTCACGGGCGGGAGGCTCTGGCGGACGTTCGGGCGGTTGACGAGCGCGGCGGGACGGGCCGAGAGCGGGACGCGCAGGGGCGCGGGCGCGCGCAACGGGACGGAGAGGTTCGTCCGGCTGTCCTGAATGTGGCCGGAGACGGTCGTCGGCGCGAGCGCGTTGTAGTTGAAGCTCACGGAGCTGATGTTGCTGTCCGGCCCGGCGGCGATGGTCAGCGCCCTCTGCGGCAGCCCCGCGCGCTTGGGCGGCCCCCAGTAGGCGACGTTCGTGTTGGGCACCGGCCCCGGCTCGACGTAGAAGACGTAGCCCTGACGCGCGGCGAGGAACTGCACGTACTGGTAGTCGGACATCGTCTGCACGGGCACGCGCTCGGTCGGCAGCGGCGGGCTCGGAAAGAGCGCCGGGGAGACTTGCGGGACGATGGCGTACTGCGCGTACTTGGCGACGATGAGGCGGACGATGTTGTCGGCGCTCATCGCGGGCCACGCCACCGCCTCCTGCTTCATGTCCATCAAGACGCTCACGTCCTCGCCCGTCACCGTGAGCGTCGAAGCGCCCGGCTCGTTGGTCGGCTGAAGTTGGACGTTCGTGATGATGCCGTCCATGATGACTTCCGGGACGAGGCTGAAGGAGACCGTCAGCACGACGCGGTTGAAGGGCTTGAGCAGCGGGTTGAGCAGGAGCCCGTAGTCGAACATGTCCACGGGGCCGGAGCGCCCGACCTCGAAGGTCAGTTGGAAGCCGGAGCGCCCGCGGTCGTTCTGCGTCACGGTCGCGCCCGTCAGCGCCTCCGTGATGTCCACGGGCGGGATGACGGCGACGCTCGGCCCGATGAGTAAACCGAGGTGGATTCCGAGCAGCATCTCTCTTTAGCCTCCGGCCTCCGGCAACGGGACGCGCAAGCGCCGCCCGATCTCCGTCGTCAAGTCGAAAGGGTTCAGCGCCTCGTTGGCGTCGGCGACACGCCAGAACTGTTCGGGGTCGCCGAGCGTCCGCGCCGTGATTAAGTCCAGCCGGTCGCCCTCCGTGACCGTGGCCTCGACGAGCAACGTCAGCGTCTCGCCGCGCGGCAGGAAGCGGCGGCGCTTGTACAGAAGGACTCTCCCGTCGGGCGCGGTGTGCGTCGCCGTCTCGATTGAGTAGTAACGACTCGTGAAGTCGAACATAAAGTCTCCCCTTCTCAGAACAGGTCAACGTCTCCGGCAAGCGAGCCGATGTTGCTGACGCTGCCGATGGTCGCCATCGTCTCCTTGACGATCTGGTGCGCGAGGAAGACGTAGTAGCCGGGGTGCTTGATGGAGAGGTCGCTGTAGCTCAGCACGCGCAGGCCGAGCGAGCAGCGCGCGCGGATGGGGTTGAGGCTTACGTCGTGCGCCTCTTCGGTGATGGTGAACTCGGTGAGGCGGATGGGCACGACGCGTTTGTAGCCCCAGATGAGCAGCGTCATCGGCCCGACGGGCGGAACGATCTCGCGCCTGCCGAGCGCGAGCATGATGGTGTTGGTGATGACGAGGATGCTCTTCGGGTAGAGCAGCATTTCGAGCGCCGACAGTTGCGGGTAGATGCCGAGGCTCGAAGCAAAGCCCTCGTCCTTCTCCAACTGGTCGGTGGCGTCTATCTCCACGTCCATCTTGATGGTCTCGACGGGCGCGCCCCGCACGCGCAGCGCCTCGGAGCGCGCGGCCTCCTCCTCTCTCCCCGTCCGCGCCGAGAGCGTGCGCGTCATCGTGTCGGGGTTGTACTGGAAGATGATGACGCTCGCCACCGGGTTGAAGATGTCGAACCCGATGATTGCGCCCTTCAGCACGCGCGGGCTCCCCGGAAAGGTGCTCATAAAAGTTTTTCCTCTGCTTCCCTCTCGCGCCCTCGCGCTGGTTTCAAGAGGCGGGCACGGTCATCGTTACCGCCGGGCTCGTCGCTTCCTTCTGCCAGCGAAAGACCGTGGCCTCGACCCCTTCACCGAGGAGGGGCGGCTCGGCCTCGGCGGTGAGCCCGTAACCGACGCGCACCGTCGCCTGATACTGGCCGGGCGGCGGCGCGGCCAGTTCCTCTTCGTTCCACAAACGGGAGAGACGTTGCGGCCATTTCAACTCGACGACGCGCGTCACTTTGTCGCCGGGGTCGAGCGCGACGGTCGCGGGCGGGAAGTAGCCGAACGCCTCGGAACCGGCCCTCATCTTCGCGCGCCCGAACCCTAGCTCGACCCGCTCGCCGTCCCGCTTCCAGACGAGCCACCCGTCGTCAACCAACCAGACGCGCGCGTCGCCCCGGTTGCTCACCTCGTACTCCAAGTGAGTTGACGGCGGCGTCTCCTCGCTCGTCACCTTCAAGATTTTGACCTCGACCGCGCCGCCCACAGGGCTGCCCTCCACTTGCCGCCGGACTCTAAGGAATCGTGTCCGCGATGGTGTATTTCGTCTTGTGCTTCTTGTTGTACTTCTTCCGCCACTGCTCGCAGACGGCGTGGTAAGACGACCAGTTGACGGGGCCGCCCGTGGCCTTGTCGCGCCAGAAAGATTCGCCGCAGTGCGGCTGCTTGAAAGTCCCGCGCAACTCGATGCCGTGCTCACTCCGCAGGGCGTTCTCTCTGGCGACGGTCGCCTGATGGCCGCCCTCGCCGCGCCGCGCCGTCTCGTCCGGGCCGTGCTGGCCGGAGTCGCCGAGCCAGCCGTGCCCGCAAAGTTCGTGGCCCAGCACGAGCCACGGGTCAATGTCGAGCGCCTTGCCGCTGGCGGTGGC
>DASTQX010000401.1:0-6816 GCA_035761505.1 Pyrinomonadaceae bacterium | reverse complement strand
TGAGCCGCCTGACGATTGTCGAAGGCTGGACGCGCTGGGACATCGCCGCGCTCCTCGCGCGCATCCCCGACCTCAAGCTGGCGAGCGCCGAAGAAGCCCTCGCCCTTTTGAACGACACGAGCCTGATCCGCGACCTCGACCCCGAAGCCCAAAATCTCGAAGGCTATCTCTATCCCGACACCTACAGCTTTCCCCCGAACACGGAGGCGCGCGCGGTCGTCGCCGCTCTGGTCAGAAGGTTCAGGCAGGAGTGGGAAGGCGTGCGCGCGAAGAGTCAAGGCGGCGTCAACCGCTCGCCGCGCGAGGTCGTGACCGTCGCGTCCCTGATTGAGACTGAGGCCAAGATTGCCGACGAGCGCCCGCTCGTCGCTTCGGTCATCTACAATCGGTTGAAAATCGGGATGGCGCTCGGCATTGACTCGACCGTCATCTACGCCTCGAAGCTCGCGGGCAAGTGGAGGAACGACGGCAAGGTTTATCTGAGCGACCTCGAACGCGACTCGCCTTACAACACGCGCAAAGTCCGGGGGCTTCCGCCCGGCCCGATTGCCTCGCCCGGCGCGCTCTCTCTGGAAGCGGCGCTCAACCCCGCGCAGACAGACTATCTCTACTACGTGCGCGAGCCTTCGCGGAACGACGGCGCGCACAACTTCTACAACAACGCCGCCGACTTCGAGCGGGGCGTGCAGGCGCTCCGAGAGTGGGAGCGCTCGCGCAACGCCAACCTGAGCGCCGCGCCCCAGACTCCGGCCACTCCCACGCCTTGAGCTTTGTGAACCGAGCCCTCTCTTCAGACACTCGCCGCGCGCGGAGAACACGCGAATTCAATTCTTGAATTCGCGTGTTCGTTGCTTTATGCTCAGCGCCGTCCCCTTTCTCGTAACAACCTCCGGCGGCGGTTCGACATCATAGACAGAGGGTTTCACACGATGAAGAAAATACTTGCTCTCGCGCTTCTTACACTCTTCTTTACCTTCAGCGCGCAGGCGCAGGAGAAGGGCGTCGATCAGCAGAACGAGCGGATCAGGGACAATAGTAACAACCGAGTGCCCGCCGTGAACGGCGGCAACGTGAGCACCGGGGCCGGTCGCGGCGTGGACTTCGGCAAAGGCCGGACGGTCGTGCCGCCGCCTCTGCCCAACCCTTATCGCTTCTCCATCCCGAACGACGTTTTAACCAAAGCCGTGGCCGAGTTGATACGCGACCGCAAGATGATCGTTGACGACACGGTCTCGAAGCCGCAGGAAGGGCTTCTCATCTCGCAGCCCTACACCTTCACGCGCGGCTCCGTCATCACCGCGTCCGAGTTGAACCGTGTGGCCGAGGTGCCGAGCACAGACCTCCGCAACTGGACGCGCGGGCGCTACACGATCATCGTCGAAGTGGTGCCGATTGACAGCGCCCACACCAACATCTCCGTCAACGCCAGAATCGAAGGGCGCAGCGACGGGGTGATGGGCGCGGAATGGGTTTCGCTCCGCAGCAACGGGACGGCGGAAGAAGAATTTCTTATCGCGCTCGTCGAAAAAGTCACGGGAGGCCCGCCCCCCGGACGCGAAACGCTCGCTCCCTAAAGTCTTGTAACCGGAATCAGCCATCACTTTAGCTCGCACGGGCCAAGTCGTTGACGTGTAAGCTTTAAGAATCCGTCGAATCCCCTGCTCGGTTCTCTTAAAAAACATCAATCGTTGGAAGTATCGAACGTAATGAATCAACCCTCGCGTGCGAACAGGAAGGCGCTTTCGTTCCTGCTCATCTTGCCCGTCCTCGTGCTGTCGGCCTGTCAACGCTCCGCCGAGACGCGGCAGGCGCGGGAGACTTCGGCGGCCAAGAGCGACAAGGCTTCGGTCGCCGTTTCGCAAACGCCCGACGTGGAGATTTTTGTAGATGAGGCGATGCTCAGAAAGCCTCACGCCGTTCTGGGCGGCACTTTGAAGAATGTCGGGACGGAGAAGCTTGAGAATCTCTCGCTTGAGTTGGAACTCATCCGGCGTGACGACGGGAGCGCGGTGCGGCGTGAAATCGCCGTCGAGCCGCGCGAGCTTGCGCCGGGCGGGAGCGCAAAGTATTCGATTAAGGTTCTCTCCGACGAGTGGAGCGGTTCGCGCATCATCAGCCTCCGGAACGCTTCGGCCCGGCGCGAGATTGCTTTCAGAACGCTTCCGGGCGCGCGTCGCCCGCCGGAGAAGACAACGTCCGTGACGCGCGTTATTCAAGACTCGCGCCCGCGCTCGACTTCAAAGGGCGAAGAGTTCATCAACACGCCCGACACGGCGACCTCCGTGCCTTGAAGTTTTTCGCGGGCACTCAGGTAAAACTTAAAGAGTCGGCGCGACGACCGGAGTTCAAGTTTAACTTTCAGTCCGGCGATTTAAATCAACAAGGCGGTGGACAACCTTTGTTTCCGGCTGCCATATCAAACGGGTATTGTTCGGGAAAGGAGTCGCGTTCGGGGTCGGCCTCTATGTCTAGAATCCTCTTCATCATTCCCGCCCTTCTCGTCATCCTGTCGGCGACGGCCAGCGCGCAGACGACGATACCGAGAGACTTGCCCGACGCGTCCAGTTCTTCCCCGTCTTCAAATCAACGCGCGCCGCGCCTGGGCTCGCCCGCCGAGGAGATTATCCGTCGCGCCGAAATCAAGCACGCCGAAGAGCAGCATCAGGAGATGGTCGAGCGCGCGGACGAGACCGTCGAACTCGCGGGCGAGCTTCACGCTGCCTTCCAAACGTCGAAGGCTCTGAACCGCGAGGACTTGAAAAAACTTGAGCGCATGGAGAAGCTCGCGCGCAAAATCCGTGGCAGCGCGGGCGGCGACGACGACAAGCTCGCCTTGAAAGAGACGCCCCCGCACCTCGGCGCGGCGGTGGAACTTCTCAACGAAATCTCCTCGGAGTTGAAGAAGGGCGTGAGTAAAACTTCGAGGCTCGTCGTCTCCGGCGCGGTCATCGAACGCTCGAACGAACTCATCGAACTCATCCGTTTCATCCGCACCTCCGTCCAGAAATGAGAAATCAACCGGGCCAACCCTCACCCGGCGAAAGGCTCTCGCGCAGGCGTTTCGGCGCGGGACTCTCCGCCGCCCTGCTCTCTCTGCCCCTCGTCTCGACGCTGCGGAGCGTCCACGCACAACGGCAGGACGACGAAGACGAAGTCGTGCGCGTGGACTCGGAGCTGGTCATCCTGAACGTCACCGTCACGGACGCTCAGGGCCGCTACGTCCACAAGCTTTCGCGCGCGGATTTCAAAGTCTTGGAGGACGGGCGTGAGCAGGTCATCAACCTCTTCTCCGTCGAAGAGACGCCGTTCGCGGCGGCCATCCTCCTCGACACTTCCGGCAGCATGGAGAGCCGCGTCTCGCTCGCGCGCGCGGCGGCCATCCGCTTCCTCGACGGCCTGCGGGCCGAGGACGTGGCTTCCGTCTATAACTTCGCCTCGCTCGTCGAGCAGTTGCAGGACTTCTCGCCCGGCAGAGACCTCCCGCCGATGGCCTACACGCTCCGCTCGGACGGCATGACGGCACTCAACGACGCAGTCCTGCGCGCCGCCAGAGACCTCTCCACGCGGCCCGAAAAGCGTCGCGCCATCATCGTCCTCTCCGACGGGGCCGACACCAAGAGCGCCGCCTCCGCCGACAAAGCCCTCAACGCCGCGCTGGCCGCGAACGCCACCATCTATTCCGTTGACATGAACGACCCTTCCGCGCCCGCCAGTTCCGCCCAACGCCTCGGCGGCGGCGGAGCCTTAAAGCATTTCGCGAGCAAGAGCGGCGGGCGTTACGTTTCGAGTCCGGGAGGGAGGGCGCTCGGCGAGGCGTTCGCCAAAATCGTCGAGGAGTTGAGCAATCAGTACACGGTCGGCTACCGCCCGTCCAACCGCGCGCGCGACGGTCGCTGGCGCACGATTGAACTCAAGCTCGCGCGCGAGGACGTGAAGGCGCGCACGCGCACAGGCTACAAAGCCCCCAAATCTTAGAAGTGCCGCAGGCGGGAAAGACTTCAGACCTTACTTGAAGGAGTACGTGAGGTCTGCGGTTTTTTTGTTTTTGAAAGGGGAAAGAGTTGGTGTTCAGAGACTCGTCAGGTTGCGCGACTTGTCTTCGTGACGCTCGAAGGCGAGTTCGATGAGGCGCTCGATGGCCTTCCCGAAAGGCAGCCCGGTGGCTGCCCACATCTTCGGAAAGCCGGAAACATCCGTAAGGCCGGGGAGCGTGTTCAGCTCGTTGATGAGCAGCTTGTTCGTGTCGCGCAAAAGGAAGAAATCAACCCGCGCCAGCCCCGCGCCGTCCACGGCCTTGAAGGCTTTGACGGCCAGACGGCGGATGCGTTCGGCGAGCCTCCGGGGGACGGGCGCGGGCACGACGAACTCGACGTGGCCGGTGTTTGAATATTTTTCCGTGTAGTCGAGGAAGGCCGCCTGCGCGTCGTGGACGACGTACTCGCCCGGCAGGCTCGCCTCCGGCTCGTCGTTCCCGATCACGGCGCACTCGATCTCGCGCATGTTCAAAGCCTCTTCCACGATAACTTTCCGGTCGTAGCCCGCCGCCAGTTCGACCGCGGCCCTCAAAGTCTCCGCGTCGTCCGCGCGCGAAATGCCGACCGAAGAGCCGAGGTTGGCCGGTTTGACGAAACACGGAAACCCTATCTCCTGCGCGACGCGCTCCGAGATCGCACGTGGGTCGCGCTCCCAGTCGCCGCGCAGGAACCACGTGTATTTGCACATCGGCAGGCCCGCCTGACGGAAGAGCACCTTCATCGTCACCTTGTCCATGCCGCAGCTCGAAGCCAGCACGCCGCAGCCGACGTAAGGGACGCCCGCCATCTCCAACAAGCCTTGAAGCGTCCCGTCCTCGCCGTAGGTTCCGTGCAGGACGGGGAAAACCACGTCGAGCTTCTGTCGCGCGGAGCCCCTGCCGTCGCCTTCGAGCCTGAAGAGCCCCGCGCGCGAAGGGTCGCCGACGATGGTCAGAGCCTCGCCGGAGCCTTCCACGTTCGCGGGCAGGAGGCCGCGCACGTGTTCGGGCAGCAACGCCGCCGAGCCCGAAGGCGAGAGCCAACGCCCCTCTTTCGTAATCGCCAGTGGGACGACCTCGTACTTGTCCCGGTCAATCGCTTCGATGACCGAGATGGCCGAGCGGACGGAGACTTCGTGCTCGCCCGAACGCCCCCCGAAAATGATGCCGACCTGAACTTTTCTCGCCATGTGTTCGTTGAGAGCCCGAAAAGCAGAAAAGCCCGAAGTCAAAGAGTTACAGCGATCTCCGGCTCCGGACTTCAGTATTTACAATTAAGGAATCACCTTAAAGAATGGTCTTTCCAAGGGCCGAAAGGAGCAGCTCGACGCCCAACACCGCCGTCCGGTTGTTGATGTCGAGCGCGGTGTTAATCTCGACCACTTCGAGCGCGAGCGCGCCGCCCGCCTCGGCGATCTTCTCCATCGCGAGGTGCGCCTCCCTGTAGGTCAGGCCGCCGCGCACCACCGTCCCCGAACCCGGCGCGTCGCCGGGGTCGAGCGCGTCCACGTCGAGCGTCACGTGATAACCCGCCGAGGCTTTGGAAGCAATGTGGATGGCCTCATCCATGCAGGCGCTCATTCCACGCTCGTCAATCTCCCGCATCGTGAAGAAACGGATGCCCAGCTCGCGGATCAACTGGCGCTCGCCTTCATCCAAGTCTCTGGCTCCGAGGTGCGCGCAGAAGCGCGGCTCGACCTTCGGCGAGAAGCCCTCGATGCCCGTCAGTTCGGGCGCGCCGTGGCCGAGCAAAACGGCCAGAGGCATCCCGTGGATGTTGCCCGAAGGCGTCGTCTCCGGCGTGTTCATATCCGCGTGCGCGTCGAACCAGATGAGGCCGACCGTCTCTCCGCGCTCGCGGTAGAAGGAGGTCACGCCCGCCACCGAGCCCATCGCAATCGAGTGGTCGCCGCCGAGGACGACGGGCAATTCCCCTCCCTCAAGAATCTTCTTCACGTCCTCTGCGAGGAGCTTGCACGTCGCGGCGATCTCGTTCAGGTAACGCAGCTTCTCCTGCGGCGCGGGCTGACCTTGCGGGCATTCGACGCGCATGTCTCCGAGGTCGCGCACCTCGTAGCCGAGCTTGGCGATTGATTGCCGGAGCCCGGCGACACGCATCGCCGCCGGGCCGAGGTCAACCCCGGCCACGCTCGCGCCGTAACCGCAGGGGACGCCGACGATGCTGACGCGGCGTCCCGCTCCGGGGAGTCTGGAAGGAGTCGGCGTGTGTGTCTGTTCTAAAACGCTTTCACTCATTGGAAAACCTCTCGGCAGAAAAAACTCACCCTCCGAGGTTGAGGTTAAAGCCGCTGCCCCCGCCGCCCTGCGAAGGGAAGAAGGGCTTCATCAATCCCGCGAAGGCCGCGAGGTTGCGAGTCTGAATCAGAATCTCGCCCGGCCCCATGAACTCCGCGACCACTCCTTCGCCGCTCACGAGCGTGCGGAAGAAGCCGGACGCCGCCTTGCGGAGCGTGTATTGCGTCGAGCCCTCCCACGCGACGAGATGGCCCGTGTCCACGACGTAGCGCTCGCCCGCCGCGAGCCGCTTGCGATGAATCGCGCCGAAGGAGGAGACGAGGAGCAGGCCCGTCCCGCTGACTTGCAGGACGAACAGACCCTCGCCGCCGAAGAAGGATTTGGCTCCACCCCACTTCGTATCTACGTTGAGGCCCACGTCGCCCGCGAGGTAGGAACTGGACTGGACGAAGAAGTGCTGGTTGCCCATTTCGAGGGCGGCAATGTCGCCGGGGCCGCCGGGCGCGAAGGTCACTTCGCCGGGGCCGCCGCGCGCCGTAAACGTCGAG
>DASTQX010000400.1:0-2004 GCA_035761505.1 Pyrinomonadaceae bacterium | reverse complement strand
TGAGGTGGCTGAAGCCTGATAAGCTTCGACCGGCGCTATCGTCCGCAGAGTTAGAGAGACTCCGGTTGAAGCGGCGACCCACTCAAGCAATCGAAGTGAACGGTCGGATGGCTAGTCCACTCAGTTCACCGGAAAGCCTGCCACGATGACGGCAGGCTTTCTTCTTTCCGGCGGACGCGCGCCCGACTCTCTTTCAGGAACTTTCGGGCGCGCGGCGAGTGTCAACAGGGGTGACGTGGCAGGAATTTCTCTCCGCCGTCGAAGACTACTTCGGCATTTACGGATACGGAGCGCCCGGCTTCATCGTCGTCATGTTCGTCCTCTACGTGTCCGTCAAGGACAGGCACAGGAGGCTCTGACCCAAAGCCCGCCCCGGCGAAAGGAACCGACCTTGAGTCTCACACGGATTGTTCAGCTACTCTTCCTCCTCACGCTGCTCGGCGGCGCGGCCCACGCGCAGCGCCCACGGCCCACGCCGACGCCCGACCCCTACGACGAGTACCTGACGAAGATGGAACTGCTCCTTGAGAAGACCGGCGCGGTCGTCGTCAAGGGCTCGACCACGGTCGGGACGATCAACGGCCTGCGCGGGACGGCGACCTTCACCAGTTGGGAGATGCTCGACACGCAGACCGGCAGCGCCGAGTACGGCGTCAGCATCCTCATCGGCGACACGGGGCGCTCCGACGGCGCGCAGGAGGTCGCCTACGTTGACTACGACGAACTCGATGGATTGATCAAAGGCATTGACCACATCATCAAGCTCGAAAACTCGTCCACGAAGCTCGCGCGGTTCGAGGCGCAGTACAAGACGCGGGGCGGGCTCGCCATCTTCCGCTTCAACGCGCCGGGCGGCTACGGCACGGCCATCTCCACCGAGGGCGTGCGCGGCCCGCGTCTGATTCTGAGGCCGACCGGCCTCGTCGAGTTCCGCGACATGGTCGAGAGCGCCAAGACCATCATTGACGACGCCCGAAAATAGCCTCGGCGGACGCCGCCGCGCGCGGGCCTGAAAGAGACGCTGACCGGCCTCAAACGTCTCTCGGACGACTCCCGCGCCGCGAAGGCCCGGCGAGCCTCACGACGAGCGACATATCCTCATCTTTTTGTGTTAATTGCGACCGTCTCGCGTTACTTTCGTCAAAGTGGCGTGGCTAAATTCGCGTTCGGAGTGACGCCCGAAGTGTCGGAGCGTCACGACGAGCAAGGGGAGGGGAGTTGTTAAAGGCCATCACTCGCGCCGTGTCGCGGAACATCTCGCGCTGCGAACTGACCTACGTGCGGCGCGAGTGCGTGGACTACGAGCGGGCCGTCCGGCAGCACGCGGCGTATCGAGAATTGCTCCGCGAGCGCGGGGCGCAAGTCATCGAACTCGACGCGCGCGAAGAGAACCCGGACTGTTGCTTCGTCGCCGACGCGGTGGTCGTCTTGGACGAGCTGGCTGTCGTCGCGAGCATGGGTGCACCTTCGCGCCGCGCCGAAGTCGCAGCCGTCGAAGAAGTCGTTTCCTCACTCCGTCCCGTCAAACGCATCAAGCTCCCGGCCACGCTCGACGGCGGCGACGTGCTGCGCGTGGGCCGGAGGCTCTTCGTCGGTCGTTCGGGCCGGACGAACCGCGAGGGCGTCGAGGCTCTGGCTTCCGTCGTCGAGCCTTTCGGCTACGAGGTGACGCCGGTCGCCGTGCGCGGGAGCTTGCATCTGACGACCGCCGCCAGCGCGCTCGACGAGGAGACGGTGCTCGTCAACCCGCGCTGGATAGACTGTGCGCCGTTCGCGCGCCAATGGGTTCTGGAAGTGCCGGAGGGAGAGCCCTGGGCGGCGAGCACGATGCGCGTCGGCGAGGCGGTCTGCGTCGAGGCCGGTGCGCCGCGCACGCTTGAGCTGGTCAACCGACACTGCCGGAACGTGGAGGTCTTGGACATCTCGGAGTTTCGCAAGGCCGAGGGAAGTTTGCCTTGCCTCAGCATCCTTTTCGACGACAACGAAGAAGGCGACACGATTCCT
>DASTQX010000399.1:0-10287 GCA_035761505.1 Pyrinomonadaceae bacterium | reverse complement strand
GCCGAGGAGCGGCGGGACGGGCTGCTTGTTCAGCGACAGCCGCGCCCAAGTTTTGCCGACCTCGACCGCCCACGTCAAAAGAGCCGCCTTCGCCTTCCCGCCCTCGGCCCCCTTCTGCTTGATGCGCCCGTAAATCTTCTCGTACAGCCGGGGCACGGCGACGACGATGGTCGGGCGAATCTCGCGCATGTTGTCGCCGACCTTCTCCAGAGACTCGGCGTAGAAGACCGTCATCCCGTGCGAGAGGTACATGTACATCGCCACGCGCTCGAAGACGTGCGAGAGCGGGAGGACGGAGAGACACGTGTCGCGCTCGCCGAAGTCGAGCCGCTCGCCGCTGTCAATCATGTTCGAGACGAGGTTCGAGTGCGTGAGCATGACGCCTTTCGGCTCGCCCGTCGTCCCCGAAGTGTAGATGATGGTCGCGAGGTCTTCCGCCTCGACCGCGCGCGCCAGCTCTCCCGCAAGGTCGGGCCGCTCCGCTTCGAGCCCGCGCCCAAGCTCTTCGAGCCGCGCGAAGGTCAGAGAGTGAGGGATGTCGGCAGCCTCTTCGTCTTCCAGCAGCAGGATGATGTGCGAGAGCGCGGCGCAGCCCTCGATTGCTTCGGCGATGCGCGCGAAGGCCGCGCGGTTCTGGACGAAGAGGACGCGCGCGCCGGAGTCGTTCAGGATGTAGCAGACCTGCGGCGGGGCTTGCGTCGGGTAGATGGGCACGTCTATCACGCCGGAGAGTTGGCACGCCGCGTCGGCGAGCGTCCATTCGGGGCAGTTCTCCGAAAGTATCGCCACCCGCTCGCCGTGTTCGACGCCGAGCGAGCGGAGGCCGAGCGCGATGCGTCGCGCGCGCGCGAGGAACTCTTCCGCAGAGATCGAGCGCCACTCGCCGCCGCGCTTGTAGTTGAGCATGTCGGGCTTCGGGTGCTCTCGCGGGACGCGCTCGAACACTTCGGCGAGCGTGCGCGGCTCGTCCGGATGCAGCGGCACGCGCGGCGGGTGCGAAGAGCGCGGGCGCGCTTCGTCCGCCGATTGTTGCCCGCCGCCGTCCGCCGCCGGTGCGGTCGTCTGTTCCTTCGTCTGCCTCATCTGGCGCTCACCCCGTTGAGAAAAATGTCGAGCACTTCGTCGGCCATCGGCGCGAGCTTGTAGCGCCGCTTCGAGAGAATCCAGTTGGTCGCCATCTCGTCGAGCGCGCCGAAGAGAATCTTGGCGACGAGCTTGGCGTTCAAGTCCTTGCGGAAGACGCCCTCGCGCTGTCCCTCCTCGAAGACCTCGCGGATGAGGCCGAGATACTGTGCGAGCCCGGCGGCGGAGAACTCCTCCATGAATTTGGTCGAGCCGCGCAACTCGACCTGAAAGACAACCGCCAAGTCCCTGTCCGCGCCGAGGCGTTCGAGGTGGTGGCGCGCGATTCTGCGCAGGCGCTCGCGCGCGTCGCCCACGCGTGAGAGTTCCTCGCGCCCCTCGGCGATGGCCTCGGTGGTGTTGCGCTCGAAGATCGAGCGCAGGATTTCTTCCTTGCTCTTGAAGTAGAGATAGACCGTGCCGTCGGCGACGCCCGCCTGACGCGCGATGTCGGCGACCTTCGAGTTGAAGTAGCCGCCGCGCGCGAAGACGTGCGTCGCGGCCCGCAGGATGGCTTCGCGCTTGTCGCCCGCCGCCGGGCGCGCGCTCTGGAGGGAACGTGCTGAACGCATAAAGGGGAAATCGGCTCCGAACTCTCTTCGCGGCCCGCAGGCCGGCGGCTGAATGGTCGTTCATTCAGTCGGATTGTCCCTAGCCTAACCCGCGCGCGCGCGTTTGCGCAAGAAGACGAAGGGCCGCCGTCAGTTGCCGCGCGTCTCGGCCTTCTGCTCTTCGGCATCGCGCGCGCCGCCGTCGCCCTCGGCGAAGAGCTGGCCCTCGCGCGGCTCGATGCGGACGGCCCCGCCCCGGAGGTTGAGGTCGCGTTGCGGGAAAGGAATCTCGATGCCGCGTTCGAGGAAGAGGCGGCGGATGTTGTAGTTGATGTCGCTCTTGATTTGCGGGTGGCGGCGCGGGCGGTCAGTCCAGACGAGGAGGCGGAAGTTCAGCGAAGAGTCACCGAACTCCGTGAACTGCACGGAGGGCTTCGGCTCCGAGAGGACGTAGTTGACGCCCTCGACGGCGTGCAGCAAGGTGTCTCTGACCACTTCCACGTCCGCGTCGTAGGAGACGCCGACCGGCACCGAGAGGCGCGAGCGGCGGCCCCTGTAAGACCAGTTGACGAGATTCTGATTGGTGAGCTTCGAGTTCGGGACGATGACCGAGATGTGGTCGTTCGTCTGCACGACGGTCGTGCGCAGATTAATCGAGACGACCTTGCCGTCAGTAATCTTGCTGTCCGGCCCCGTCACGCTGATGAAGTCGCCGACGCGCACGGGCCGCTCGAAGAGCAAGAGGAATCCGGCGGCCAAGTCGCCCGCGATGAACTGCAAGCCGAAGCCGATGCCGACCGAGAGCGCCGTGAAGAGGACGGCGATGGAAGTGAGGTCGAGGTTGAGCCCCGTCCGCAGCGCGAAGAGCACGCCGACGACGACGATGATGTAATTGACGACCCGCAGGATCGTGTACTGAACGCCGGGGTCGAGGTGCGGGTGCGCCGCCATCCTCCGTTCGAGGAAACGCCGCAGGTAACGCGAGATGACGAGCGCGAAGATAAAGATGACGACGCCGAGCACCAAGTCGGACGCCGAAAAAGTGAAGGTGCCGAGCTTCCAGCGAAAGTTGATGTAGTAGCGCAGCGGCTCAGTCCAACGCCACAAGCGCTCCAAGACGTTCTCGTCCCCCTGCCAGAGCGTGAGGCCGAACAGCGACCCCTTCATCAACCACGACGCCGAAGCCTTCGCCGCCGCCGCGCATAATCCCGTCAGAATCACTCCGCTCATTTTCGGCCTCTCCGAGCCAACGCCTTCTCGCCCGCGCAAAACTGTCGCAGCCGCCACGCCGTTTGGGGGCGGGCGGCTGTCGCGGTGCAAAAAATTACTGTGGCGGAGGGGACAGGACTCGAACCTGCAAGCCCGCAAGGGCGGCGGTTTTCAAGACCGCTGCATTACCAATTATGCTACCCCTCCGCGTTGATTTCCCGCCGCACAATATACCCTACCGCTTCGCGCGCGCTCAACCGGGCCGCCAGCGCTCCGCCGCTTCCGGCGGGCGGGCTGAAAGAAATTTTGTCCGGCGGGTGAACAGTTTCGCGCCGCTTTAACGCGTTACAGGTTGACGAGGCCCGCGCGTGCGAGGGGCCGGAGATGCGAGACGACGGGAGGCGAAAAATCGTGGCCGGAAAACGGTTGAGTCGTTTGAAGAAGGTAATCGGTTACGGGCTCGGCGTGCTCTTCGCGCTGCTCGCCGTGGCCGTGACGTTGACGGTCGGCTGGCGGCCCTTCATCGGGCCGAAGGCGCGGCCACTGTCCGCGCACCGCTTCGAGTCGACGCCTTCGAGACTCGAACGCGGGCGCTATCTGACGGAGAACGTCCTCGGCTGCTTCGGCTGCCACTCGCAGTACGACCTCAAGAGTCCTGAGACTTCCTACGCGGCGGCGCGGAAGGGCGGCGGCAACACGATGGAGGCCGACGGGATGCCGTGGCTCGTCGCGCCCAACATCACGCCCGACCGGGAGGCCGGAGTCGGCGCGTGGAGCGACGACGCGCTCGCGCGCGCCATCCGCGAAGGCGTCAGCCGCGACGGGCGCGCGCTCTTCCCCGCGATGCCTTACGGCGGCTACAAGCATCTCTCCGACGAAGACCTCGCCTCGGTCATCATCTACCTCCGCACGTTGGAGCCCGTCAAGAGCGAGTTACCGAAGTCCGAGATTCCTTTCCCGCTCTCGCGCCTCATCAACAACGCGCCCGAACCCGTCGTCGCGCCGGTCTTCGCGCCCGACAGGTCTGACGCCTTGAAGTCCGGCGAGTATCTCGTCCGCGTCGGCGACTGTGCGGGCTGCCACACGCCGCGCGACGAGCGGGGCCAGCCCATCCGAGGGCTCGAATACGGCGGCGGCAACCTCTTCGCCGGAGGCACGGTCGCCAGCGCCACCATCACGCCGGACGCGACCGGCATCCCTTACTACGACGAAGCGCTCTTCCTCGAAGCGATGCGCGAGGGTCACGTCAAGGCGCGCAAACTCAGCCCCGCGATGCCGTGGTGGTTGTACCGGAACATGAAGGACGAAGACCTCACGCAGATGTTCGCCTACCTCCGCACGCTCCGCCCCGCCGCGCATCGCGTGGACAACACCGAAGCCCCGACCTTCTGCAAGCTCTGCAAGCAGAAGCACGGCCTCGGCGAGAGGAATTAAAGGCAAAGGGGGAAAAGGGGAAGAGGGGAAAAGGGGAAAGGGGAAAGAGAGCGAGGAAGAGTTCCTGCCTCTCCCTTCCCTAGAAAAGAGTTCGATCTCATAGTCCGTCCCTCCCCTCCAAATTCATCTCACGACCAACGGCGTAGATACGGGCGCGGCCCGCGAAAGGTTGCCGAATCAGGTCGTCAGGCGGCGGTAGATGGCGGGCATGCGTTCGGGGAGGTTGAGCACGTCGTCAATGATGGTGTAGCCGATCTCGCCGTAGAGGTCGCGGAGTTCAGCTTCGGAGTCGCGGTCAATGGTGATGCAGAAGGGGGTGATGCCGTCGAGGCGTGCCTGACGGAGGGCTTCGCGGGTGTCTTCGCGGGCGTAGCGCGCGTCGCCGTAGTCGTGGTCGTAGGGTCGCCCGTCGGAGAGGACGATGAGGAGGCGGGTGCGGGCCTCCTGACGTTGGAGTTTGGCGGCGGCGTGGCGGATGGCCGCGCCGAGGCGGGTGTTGTTCTGGTAATTGATGCCGCCGATGCGGCGCTCGACCTCTTCGGCGTAGCGCTCGTCGAAGTCCTTGACGATATAAAATTTGACGTTGCGGCGGCCCTCGCTCGTGAAGCCGTAAATCGAGTACGGGTCGCCGACGGCTTCGAGCGCTTCGCTCATCAGGACGAGCCCTTCCTTCTCGATCTCGATGATGCGGCGACCGGGGTGCGTGTAGGGTTGCAAGGGGTGGCGACCGATGGTGCGCGCGGTCGAGCTCGACTGGTCGAGCAGGAACGAGACGGCCACGTCGCGCTCGCGGCGGAGCCGTTTGGTGTAGAGGCGTTCGCTTTGCCGCCCGTCGGCGCGGCGGTCTATGACGTAATCAATCAAGGCGTTCAAGTCGTAGTCCTCGCCGTCTATCTCGTTCATCACGCGCTTGAGGCTTTCGGGGCGCATGAGTTGGAACTGGTGGCGGATGGAGGAGATGACGCCGCGATAGCGCGAGCGCGTGAGTTCGACGAAGGAGCGCTCGCCGCGCCGCACGCGCTTCTCGACGACGCGGCACCAGCCGACGCGCGTGTCCGAGAGGTCTCTGTCCCACTCGTCGTACTCGAAGGCCGTCTCGTCCGGCTCAAGGTCTTGCTCGGCGGACTCGCCCGTCACCCAGCGCTCCATGCCGGTGAAGGCTTCCTCGCCCACCGCCGAAGATTCGAGCCCCGCCCACGCATTGAAGAGGTCGCGCGCGTCGCGGTCGCGCTGGCCTTCTTGCCTCTCGCCGCCGGGCTGCTCTTCCCGCTCCTCGCTCTCGCGCTGAAGGTTCGACTGTGCGCGCCCGTCCTCGCCTTCGTCGCCTTCCTCCTCCTGCGACTGGCGCTCGCGGATTTCGGGCGCGACCGACTGGAAGAGCGTATAGACGCGGCTCGTCGCCATCAGCGTGTCGGCGACCGAAGCCCGCGCGCCCGCGAGGTAATCGGCGACGATGGCTTCGAGTTCCGAGACGACCTGACCGTAGAAGGCGCGCGCGTCGTCGAGCGCGCCGCCGCAGAGCGTAATCTGGAACAGCAACTCGAAGGGGACGAGCGTGATGGGGACGACGGCGATGCGCGGTCGCCCGCGCCGCAGATGCTCGCGCACGAGGTCGAGGTCGCGGCCCAAGCCTCGATAAGTGTGGCGCAGCCGACGGTCAATGCGCCCGTTCTCCAATGTCCCGAAGATGCGCGTCGCCAGACCTTTCTGCGGGAAGAGCGCGAGCACGGCGCGGTAGTCCGAGTCGGCGGGCATCAAGCGGCGCGACTCCCTCGTCCTCTTTGCTTCCTCTTCGGGCGCGAGCGCGCGCTCGCCCTTCTCCATCTCGTTGAGGTAGCCGTCGAGCGCGAAGGCGTCGAGCGCGTCCACGTTCTCCGGCGCGTAAAGTTCGGCGAGTGACTCGAAGGCGGCGCGCAGGTCTTCGCTCTCGCGCTCGTGCGTCCCGAACTCGATCTGCCCGGCGGCGTGCGCCGCCAGAACTTTGTAGAGCCGGAAGTCCAGTTCGTCCGAGCCGAACTCGGCGACCGTCGAGGGCAAGTGAATCGTGCGCCCGTCGCCGATGCGCGCCTCGTCGGGCACGGCGGCGAGCGGCGCGACCTCGACGGCGCGGCCCGTCAGCGCCTCGACGTAGAGCCGCAAGGTCTGCGAAACCTCTTCGAGCGCCACGCCCGTCCCGCCGCTCTTCAACTGCTCGTGGCTCCGCCGCGTCTCCAAAGCGTAGTAACCGCGCCGCGCGCGCGCCGTCGCCCCGGAGAGCGCCAGTCCCTCTGCGGCCCAGCGCTCGAACTGCTCAATCGTCGTCGTGCGCAAAGCCTGCGGCGCGGAGCGGAAGCACGAGATGGCGGCCTCGGCATCCACGCGCGCCACCTCGCGCGCCGACGCGAGCACGCGCCGCGCGACCTCCGCGACGTGCGCGCGCCCCGCGCGACCTTGCGACAGAGAGCGGAAGAAGGTCGGGCTCGAACGAGCCAGAGCGACGAGCCCCGCGTTGCTGTGCTCGGCGACGGCGTGCAGCAGTTCGGCCCATGCGTCGAAGGCTTCGGGCAGCACGCGCAAGACTTCGCCGCCCGCCGTCGTCGCGTGCAAGGCCGCCGCCCCGCCCCGCCCCAAAAATTCTTTTGCGTGACCGAACAGGCGGAGCACCGCTTCCGCACTCAAGCCCTCGACCGCCGCGGGCAAAGCCGACCACAAGTCCGAAGCGATGCCGCCCGCCCTAACGGCGAACTCCCGCGCCGTCTCGACCGCCGCGCGCCCGACGCCTCCCTTCCAATCAGCAGCCCCTTCATCAACCACCGTCGCCGCCGCCGCGCCCTCGTCGGCAGGAAGGCTCTCGAAGACGCCCGGCGTCGCCGCAAGGAAGTCCGCGCTGTGCCGCGCTGAACGGCGCGCGACTTCGAGCGCGACCTCGAAGACCGCGCCCAAGAGCGCTTCGTCACCCACGCCGCGCGCCAACTCCGGCGCGCTCTTGTACGTTTCGAGCGCGACCGAAGTCGAGAGCGACAACTGACGCCCACAGACCTCGAACAGCAGCCGCCGCGCGCCCCTCGGCACTTCGCGCAACTCCTCGACGCCCGCCGCGAAGAACCCCGCGCCCGTCTCCGCGTCGGCCATCGCCAGCCGCCGCCCCATCTCGCCCCACGCGCGCAACTCTTCGGCGTCGAGCACGCGCGCGGCCTCCGGCACGGCCCGCAGGAAATCCACGCCGACCCGCAAAGAGACGCCCGCCAGACCCGCCGACACCTCCAAAGCCGCGCGCGCCACATCGCCCGGCAGCTTCCCAATCTCGCGCGCCAGCCCCGCAATCGTCCGCCGCTCCGACGCGCTCCGCACCGAGCGCAGGCGCTCGCGCAGAGCCCGCTCCAAAGGCTCGCCCTCGGCCTCCGCTTGCCCTCCGACCTTTGGGTCGAATCCCTTCTCTTCGTCTCGCTCGCTCATCCGATATTTCGCACGCCCGTCCACGTCAATACTCTTCCCGTGAACGCCTCTCGAAGTTGAGTCCGAATCATTCTACCGCACCCGCTTTCATGGCATCCAAGACGAGCGCGCGGTGCGGATTGCGGAGCGCGGATTAACAGAAGCGTTGTCTTCATCAATCCGCACTCCGCAATGTTAAGTCGAGAGGGCGATGAGCCACTGCGCCGCGAAGTACGTGCCGAGCACCCACGCCTGCGCCGCGCGGAAGCCGCCCTGAAACCTGTTCCACGCCAGCAGCGAGTCCGACGCGACGAACAGCAGCGCGCCCAGGAACGCCGGCAGGCTCCCCGCCTCGCCCATCACGAGCCACCTGCTCGACGCCAGCCACGCCATCAACAAAATCGCCAGCACGTAAATCAAGACCGCCGCTCTCAACTTCCCCAGACGCGGCCACAACAGCCGCAGCATCAAAGCCCCGTAAGCCGCCAGCAACACGCCAACCCACACGGACGGCGCGCGCACGCCGCCGGACGAGAACGCCGCGATGTAGAGAACGTGCGCGACGAGGAAACTCGCCAGCCCTTCGACGAACCGGTCGCGCGGCAGCATCAGGAACACGTCGCCCGCCAGCGAGCAGAGCAGCCCGGCAACAATCAGGTATCTGTAAATCGTCGGCGACGAGAAATTCCCTTCGAGCGCAATCAGGATGATGAGAACAACGGTCAGAGGCTTGAAGAGATACACGCGGCGGCGCGGGCCTCGGTATTCGGCGCGGATGGTGTGGATGGCCGAAACGAGGGCGAGTGTTGACAGGAGCGTCGAGAGCATGACGACCGGAGCGTTATCAAATCACCGTCGTCACGATCTCGCGGATGCTGCGTTGGAGTTCGCGGTCGTCGGTGATGGGCGAGCAGAGGGCGACTTCGGCGGCGGCGGTGGGGGCGATGCCGCGCGCGATCATCTGGGCGGCGTAGATGAGGAGGCGGGTCGAGACGCCTTCTTCGAGGCCGTGGCCGCGCAGGTTTCTGACCTTCTGGCCGATGAGGACGAGGTCGCGGGCGGTCTGCAAGTCAACGCCGCCTTCGCGGGCGACGATCTCGGCTTCGAGTTCGGCGGGCGGGTAGTCGAACTCCAGAGCGACGAAGCGCTGGCGCGTGGACTGTTTGAGGTCTTTGAGGATGGACTGGTAGCCGGGGTTGTAAGAGACGACAAGCATGAAGTCGGGCGGCGCGTCCAGTATCGTGCCGCGCTTCTCGATGGGGAGGCGGCGGCGGTCGTCGGTCAGGGGATGGATGATGACGACGGTGTCTTTGCGCGCCTCGACCACCTCGTCGAGGTAGCAGATGCCCCCGCCGCGCACGGCGGCGGTGAGCGGCCCGTCATGCCAGACCGTCTCTTCGCCTTCGAGGAGGTAGCGCCCGACGAGGTCGGTCGCCGACAAGTCTTCGTGGCACGCGACCGTGATGAGCGGGCGTTGCAGACGCCACGCCATGTGCTCGACGAAGCGCGTCTTGCCGCAGCCGGTCGGCCCCTTGAGCATCACGGGGAGGCGCGCGGCGTGCGCCGCCTCGAACAGTTCGACCTCGCTCTCGACCGAAAGATAAAAGGGCTCTTCCGTGACGACGTATTCTTCGATGGCTCGTTCCATAATGAGTTCAATGCTCAAGGTTCAAAGTTCAAAGTTGAAGGCAAAGCTCTCGTTCTGAACTTTGAACTTTGAACCCTGAACTTTGAAGCGGCCCTGCGAGGCTGACTCGGCGGCCCCAATCGGGTATCCTTAAAGTGCTGAAAAAGCAGCGACAAACATCGGAAGGGCATCTTAGCACCTGCCGCAAAAGGGCGGCAAACGGAAGGAAAGTGATGAGTGATGAGAGATAAGTGATAAGAAAGGAGACGGTCTTTTCTGATCACTTATCTCTCATCACGGATCACCGTTTTGAGTAATGAAGATTGCGGTAGCCATGAGCGGCGGCGTTGATAGTTCGGCGGCGGCGGCGATTTTGTTGGAGGCCGGTCACGAGTTGGTCGGCTTCACGATGCAGCTTTGGAATCAGCGGCGGGGCTTGAGCGTGGACGAGCACGGCGAGCCTCTGCCGTCGCGATGCTGCTCGCTCGACGACGTGTACGACGCGCGGCGCGTGGCCGGGGACTTGGGCTTCCCCTTCTACGTCCTGAACCTCGAACGCGAGTTCGAGCGCGACGTGGTCGGGCCGTTCGTCAACGCGTACCTCGAAGGTGAGACGCCGATTCCGTGCGTGGCCTGCAACAGCCGCCTGAAGTTCGCCTCGCTCGACCGCTTGGCGCAGAGCCTCGGCTGCGAGAAGGTGGCGACGGGCCACTACGCGCGCGTCGCGTTCGACGAAGAGGCGCAGCGTTACCGTCTCCTGCGCGGGCTCGACGCGCGGAAGGATCAGACTTACTTCCTGTGGGAGTTGACGCAGGAGCAGTTGTCGCACGCGCTCTTTCCGCTCGGCGAGATGTCGAAGGCGGAGGTGCGCGAGGCGGCGCGGGGCGCGGGGCTGTCGGTCGCGGAGAAGTCGGAGTCGCAGGAGATTTG
>DASTQX010000398.1:0-1196 GCA_035761505.1 Pyrinomonadaceae bacterium | reverse complement strand
GTCAGCTTTGCTCATCCTCTTTTATGCAACAGAGTCACTCAAAACTGAAAACTTATTCCTCACTCATCTTTTCATTTGCCGCTCATGCTTCGCCAGTCGCCCGACTGGATGAAGCTGGCCCAGAAGAAGGGATGGCTGCGGTTCGGTCGGCGGCGTGCCGCGTCCTGCTGCGCGCCGAGCGCACGCTCCGAGCCTTCCTCATTCTGCCCGCCGCCCTGCCGGAGCATTTCGAGTTGCACCGCGCGCAGTGCTTCCGTTCTTCCTTCGCCCGCTTGCAGGCGCTTGTAGTATTCGACCATGAGGTCGCGCGTCGCGGCGTCGTCCACCTGCCAGAGGCTCATCACCTGACTCTCGGAACCGGCCAGCACGAGCGAGCGCCGGAGGCCATAGACGCCTTCGCCCGTCTTCACGTCGCCGACGCCGGTCTCGCACGCCGAGAGCACGACCAGCCGCGTGCCCCAGAGGTCGAGCGAGGCCGCCTCGTAAGCCGTCAGCACGCCGTCCTCGCCCGCGCCGCCGCGCCCGTCGTTCGCCCCGGCCAATGCCAGCCCGGAGCGCAGCAGAGGGTTCTCGACCGGCGCGCGCTCCGCACGCTCGCGGCTGAGTTTGAGCCCGCGCGCCTGCGCCGTTCGCGCGTCCGCGCCCACGGGCGGCGAGAGGTCTGGGAGAAAATACCCGTGCGTCGCGACGTGCAAGATGCTGGGGCCGCTGACTCGCTTGAGCGTCTCTTCACTGGCCTGCGCGCCCGTGAGGACGCGGACGCCCGGCAGAATCGTGCCGAGCGCCGAGGCTTCGCCCTTCGTGCCGGGGAGCGGCGAGAAAGTCGCCCCGCCGAGTTGCGACAGGCGGCTCGAAGGCGCACCGCCCGCCGAGGGCGAGCCCGCACCGAACGAAGGGTTGGCGATAACGAGCGGCCCTTCGCGGCTCGCCGCGCTCGCCTGCGCGCGCAGCAGGTCGCGCCCGCTCGTGAGATAAGTAATCGAATAGTCTTCGACGAGGTAACGCCCGCGCTCATCTACGAGCGCGCCGAACGGGATGAGGTTGAGCGCGCCGTCCGGCGAGAGGAAGATGCGGCGCGTCTCGCCGAGCAGCTTGCGCAAAGGAGACATCAACAACTCGTCGAGCGCGCGGGCTCGCTCTTTGATGCCGCTGCCCGAAGGGTTAGCCAGCGAGCGCCGCCACGCCTCGACACCTCG
>DASTQX010000397.1:0-1113 GCA_035761505.1 Pyrinomonadaceae bacterium | reverse complement strand
CGTCGAGGAGCGCACCGCCGAAGGGCTCGGTCTGCGACGCGTCCGGCTCGTCATCCTCGAACAATCCAAAGCGTCCGATAACGCCGGTGGCGATGCGCAGCATCGCTCGAACGGTTTGAGCGGCGGTTTGGGCAGGGACTCAAGCAGCAGTTTGAGTGGCGGTGCGAGCGGTGGTGCAAGCAGCAATTTGAGTGGCAATTTGAGCGGCGGTGCGAGCGGCGGCGTGGTGGCGGTTCAGACGAATGAAGAGGCATTGAGGGTGAGCGGTACGGAATCAGCCGTTGCGGAGTCAGCCATTGTGGCCGGAGTCGTCGGAGCTTCGGAGCCGGAGGCGGGCGGCGTTGATGTGAAGCGGAACGGCGAGCACGCGTGGCTGTGGGAGGTGCTTGAATATTCACGCGCGCGCGCGTGGTCGGTGGTCGAGGGCGAGCCGCTTCTGCGCGGGGCCGGTTTCGAGATTGCCTTTCCGCTCCGGCGCGATGAGCGGGAAGTCGGTCTCATGCTCGTGGATGCCGCGCCCGACGCGCTTACCTACGACGTGCGAGCCGTCCTTGAGATGCTCGCCGGGCAAGTCGCCATTGCGGTCGAGGATTGCCGCCTCGTCGAGCAGAACGTCCAGCTCGAAAGGCGCGTGGCGCAGGGCGAGCGGCTCGCCGCGCTCGGCCAGATGGCCGCGACCGTCGCGCACGAAGTCAAGAACCCGCTCTCGGCCATCAAGTCCATCGCGCAGGTGATGCGCGAGGACGACGACCTCAAGCGCGAATACCTGCGCGACCTCGACCTCATCGTGAGCGAGACCGACCGCCTCAACCGCAGCGTCACGCAGATGCTCAGCTTCGCGCGCCGCCCGCCGCAGGACGACGCGCCGCGCCGCGCCGACGAAGTCGTCAGCGCGCTCGCGCACCTCTTCCGCGAAGAGGCCAACGGGCGCGGCGTCACGCTCATCAACGACCTCAGTCCCGCGCCGTCCGAGTTGAGCGGCGCGGGCGTGGCGGCGGTGCGCGACGCGCTGTCGAACCTCTTGCTCAACGCGCTGCAAGCGACGCCGCGCGGCGGGAGCGTCAGACTTGAGGGGCGCGTCGAGGGCTCGAAGATAATCTTCTCGGTGATTGA
>DASTQX010000396.1:0-17108 GCA_035761505.1 Pyrinomonadaceae bacterium | reverse complement strand
CCTCGCCCGTGTACGGCGCGTCGGGCGAAACCGCCGCCGCCACCGGCGCGGGGCCGGAAGGCAGGATGACTTCGGCCAGCTCTTCGGAGCCGCCGCGCACGACCTTAATCGTCTGCGCGGGGATGCTGATGACTAAGGGTGTGCGCGCCGCGTCGGCCCAGATTTCAAACGCGAGGCCGAGGTCGGTCGCCGCCCGCCAGTGCTCGGTCACCACGCGCCGCCCCTTCACGTCGAACGAGGGCGCGGCGTCGCGTTCGAGCGAGATGTTGAAGGCGAGCGCCTGCGAAGGCAGAAAGGCTTCAAAGCTCTGCCGCCCGCCGCGCGCCGCGTCGTACTGCGCGAGCAGGAAGATGAAGTGATGCCATACGCCGTTCTCTAACAGCGCCTTCGGTCGGCCCGCGACGACCCTTTCCGGCTGCCCCGTGACCCGCACCTTCACGCCCGCCGCCGTGAACTCTTCCGCGAGCGTCTTTGCGCCGTTCGTCTCCGTCTCGAAACTCAGAGGGCGGTTGTCCGGCCCGAAGACCGTCACGGCCTTGAACTTCGCGCCCGTGAAACTCGCGTCGGCCTCCGCTCGCCGCGAGCCGTCGGCGTTCGCCTTCACCGTGTAAGACTCCGCGCCGAACTGCTGCCCGCCGACATAAGTCGTGTAAGTGCCCGCGCCCTCCGCCACGTTCGCCGAAGCGCTCGCGGCCTGCCCGCGCGCGGTCGGCGTCCCGTGCACCAAGAGCGCGAAGACAAAGACGTTGACGAAGAGAAGAAGATTTTTCAAGGCGACACCTCCGCAAGACGATTTAACCAAGACGATTCGGAAATCACGCCGCCCCAGGACGCGGAGCGAGACGTAGAAGATCAAAGCGGCGCGCGCCGGACGGACGGCCAGACCCGCCTGCGGCGGCACGCCCTCCGCGAAATACTTCTGGCTGCTCATCATTGTAACTGCTGTCTCCGGCGAGCCGCTCGCCGAATCTCTCGGCCCGTCGTTACCGTCAGGATTTTTTTCGCGGCGCGCAAGGCGCGGCGAGGCTCCGACGCCGCGAGGGGCGTGAGAACTTCGCCACAGGAGGCGTGCTATAGTCGGGCCGAAAAACGATGGACGAGAGCGACAAGAGCGGAGAGAGTCAAGATGAGAAGCGCCTGAGCGACCTGACGCTCGGCGACGCCAAGCGCATCCTCGTCTATGCGGCGGCGACGCTTCTGGCGCTCGTGCTGTTCGGGCTTCTGGTGGGGAAGGTTCTGGTCGGGCTGCTGCTGGGCGTCGTGGCCGGGGCGTATCTCGTGCCGGTGCAGGAATGGCTCGAAGCGCGTCTCAAGGCGCGGGCGGGGAGCGCTCTGGTGACGATCTCTCTCATCGTCATCCCGCTCGTCGCTCTGGTCGGCTACGGCTGGTACGAGCTTTCGGGCTACTCGAACCTCGTGCTCGTGCAGGAGAAGCGGGACGAAATCATCGCGGCCATCAGCGCTGCGCTCTCGCGCTACGTCGCGGTGGAGAACACGCGGACGGGGCTCGAAGCCGCCTTCGGCGAGGCGCTGCTGCGCTCCGGCGAGGCGATTGAGGAGGCGCGCAAGAAGTCCGCGCTGCTGCTCGCGTCGGCGACCGTCTTCTTCTTCACGGTCTTCTACGTCCTGACGCACCGGACGAAACTGACGGCTTATATCAAACTCCGCGTGCCGGGAGAATTTCTGCCGCTCTATGAAAAGTTGAGCTTGAACGTCGGCGGCGCGCTGCGCGGCGCGCTGCTCGCCGTGACCATTGATCAGGCGGCGAAGGCGCTCGTCATCCTCGTCCTCAACTTCGTCTTCGGCGTGCCGCTCGCGGTGGTGCTCGCGCTGGTGACGTTCGTCACCGGCTTCTTCCCCCTGCTCGGCGAGTGGGCCGTCTATATCCCGGTGAGCATCTTCCTGCTCGTCTTCCAGAACAACCCGACGGGGGCCGCCGCCTACTTCCTCGTCGGCGTGGCGATGACGGCCTCGTCCTCTCTCATCCTGCGCCCGAAGCTCGCGGCGCTCGGCGCGCAGCGCTTCAACTTCTACTGGATGCTCATCGGCTTGGTCGCCGGGGTCTTCACCTTCGGCATCCCCGGCATCGTCCTCGGCCCCGCCATCCTCGGCTTCGCCAAAGCGATCCTCGACACGCTCGTCGGCGACGTGAAGTACGAGACCTCTTTACTCAAAGAGGAGCGGGCGCAGCGTGATGAGGAGGCGGGCGCGGGGCGACGCGAGGCGGCTGAGACTTAATCCTTCAACATCCCCCGGCTTTAAACTCGAACGACTTATTTTAGCCCGGAGGCCACGCGAGGTTGCGACCGCCGAGGAGGTGGACGTGAACGTGGAGGACGGACTGGCCCGCGTCCGCGCCCGTGTTGACGACGGTGCGGTAGCCACTCTCGGAGAGCCCTTCCTGATTGGCGACGCGGGCGGCGACGCGGAGCAGATGGCCGAGCAACGGCTCGTCCGCCTGCGCGGCGTCGTCGAGGGATTCGATGTGCGCGCGCGGGATGACGAGGACGTGCGTCGGAGCCTGCGGGTTGATGTCGCGGAAGGCGACGGCCCGCCCGTCTTCGTGGACGAGCGCGGCGGGAATCTCGCCCGCGACGATCTTGCAAAAGAGACAGTTCTGTTCAGACATAATTTTGGGGGAGAGACGCTCAAGGCTTGAGACTGGTCGGAAGCACTTTGTCTTTCACAAGTCTCCGGCCTCCGGCCTCAAGTCTCTAGCCTCTGGCCTCCGGCCTCAAGCCTCCGGTTTCGTCCAGAGGCGGCAGTTGGGCGGTGACGGATTCGCGGAGGCGTTCGATGCGCGCGCCGACGGCGCGGAGCTTGGCCTCAATCTTTTCGTAGCCGCGGTCAATGTGATAGACGCGGTCAATGGTCGTCTCGCCACCGGCGGCGAGGCCCGCGAGGACGAGGCAGGCCGAGGCGCGCAAGTCCGAAGCCTGCACGCGCGCGCCCGTCAGGGCGGTCGGGCCTTCGACGATGGCCGTGTTGCCCTCGATCTGGATGCGCGCGCCCATCCGCTGCATCTCCGAGGCGTGCATGAAGCGGTTCTCGAAGATCGTCTCGCGGATCGTGCTGCGGCCCTCGGCCTGCGTCATCAAGGCCATGTACTGCGCCTGCATGTCGGTCGGAAATTTCGGGTGCGGCTCGGTCGTCACGTCGCGCGCCTTGAGTCCCGCAGCCGAGCGCCGCGCACGCAAGGTCGTCGGGTTCAGCTCTTCAATCTCGACGCCCGCCTCGCGCAGGCGCGTGATGACCGCCGACAGGTGTTCGGGCCGACAGTCTTTGACTTCCAGCTCGCCGCCCGTAATCGCCGCCGCGACGAGGAACGTGCCCGTCTCGATGCGGTCGGGAATGATGGTGTGCTCCGCGCCGCCGAGTTGTTCGACGCCCTCGACCTCAATCGTCGGCGTGCCTGCGCCGCGCACGCGCGCGCCCATGCGGTTCAAGAGGTCGGCGAGGTCTGTAATCTCCGGCTCGCACGCGGCGTTGTGCAGGACGCTCGTCCCGCGCGCGAGCGTGGCGGCCATCAAGAGGTTCTCCGTGCCCGTCACCGTCACCTTGTCGAAGCGCACCTCCGCGCCGCGCAGCCGCCCGCCTTTGGGCGCGCGCGCGACGACGTAGCCCGCCTCCAAACTCACCTGCGCGCCCAAGACCTTCAAGGCTTCCAGGTGCAGATCAATCGGGCGCGTCCCGATGGCGCACCCGCCCGGCAGACTCACCTTCGCCTTGCCGAAGCGCGCGAGCAGAGGGCCGAGCGCGAGCACCGAGGCGCGCATCGTCTTGACCAACTCGTAAGGCGCTTCAAAGAGCTCGATGTTCGAGGCCGTGATTTTGTGCGTGCGCAAGTCCGGCACGAGCACCGTCGCGCCGAGGTCTTCCAGCAGCCGCCGCTGCGTCAGACAGTCGCGCACGTAAGGGACGTTGTGCAGCGTCACGGTCTCCGGCGTCAAAACGGCGGCGGCCATGCACGGCAGCGCCGAGTTCTTCGCCCCGCTGATGACGACGCGCCCGCTCAAAGGCTGCCCGCCGGTGATGAGAAATTTGTCCATAAGCTAGAGGCCGGAGACCGGAGACTAGGGCCTTGTAATTGAAGTCGTGGTGGAAGGCATTTCGAGTGAAATGCAAAACAAATTTCCGCGAGCGTTCATTTCTTTACGCCGAGAATCTCCTTGACGGGCACGAGGATGTCATTGGGAATAACTCTCAACGTTCGACCAAATGGTCATAGACTCCGTAAAAATCACCCGAACCCGGCTCTCGTATTTCTCTTAACACTGGATTCACGATGGCAAGTGCCACGCAGAAACGCGTCGCGGCCCTTCCCGGCTCGACCCCCGGTTTATAACCGAGCTTATCTATAAAGAAAGCTTCCGCAGCTTTCTGGCCGCGCTGCACGTCCCGATGAGCTTCAGCCAGAGTGCGATACCGCGCCTTGCTCAGTTCGGACGCCAGTTCCTGTAACATTTCGAGTTTGGGCTGGCTTCTCCCGCGGCCAACCGCTTGAAAGTAGCGGCGTAAACTTTCCACACTAATGGGAAGGGAGAGAATCGTTTCATCAGGCTCACCAATGACAATCTTCGTGCCTTCCACATAATCCGAGAAGGGCTCCGGGGTGCTCTGCACCATCCGCGAATAGTCAGGAAAGTCGGCATTAAAACCGGGATTCGCAATCTCCTCGAACTTAGGATTTACTACGGTCAGGGTGATCCGGAGGATGCCTATAGCGGCAGGCGTCCCCGTAAGGTCTTCAAATAAAGCTTGGGTCGCCTTTCGCCCGCGCCTCAGATCGTGATCGACGTTCCCGATTGTCTTATATCCGGCTCGCTTCAACTCTCCGACGACTTGGAGTAATTCCTGCTCGCTCGGCTGCTCGTGTGTCTCCAGAACTAAATATAAGTAAGTGGCTAACTCATCCAGTCCGATTTCGCTTCCCAATAACGCCGCGTCAGGGACGCGTGCCGACGACATAGAGTTCATCTCCTTTCACTTAATGATTTTGGAGGCAAGACCGCCAGAGAATCAGTCTAATCCGCGGGCTCTTTTGAGCTTGTTGATATATGGTTCTTCATCAGGGCTGATCACCTTTAATGTTTTGAGACTGGCAATCGTTCTCCGGCGCTCCTTTTCGACATCCGAGAGCGGCGCGTGCGGGTTGTAATCTCGTTTCGGCGGCGAGGGGCTGTACGTTGCCGCAAGCTCTCTACAAAACAGACTTGATTCATAGTTACCGATAGCCATGTCAATGAACTCATTAGCATGTATCGAGTCTTCAATATACTTATAGGCCAACGCTATTATTAACGCCACCTTTGCCGCCTTCTCGTAGGCATCTGCCCGCCGAAGTTCGTGAATCCCTCCCGCAATCGGGACAAACGAGAGCTTCGAGGATTTCTCGCCTTTTTGTAAAAAGGCTTCATGGGCTATTTGTAATTGACTGATGCCAAGCAAAGCATTCTCTCTTTTTGTCGCTTCATTTAATCCCGCTCGCGTCAAACTCTTCAGTCCCGCAGAGAACGTCACATCGCCTAGTGCTTTAAGTGCCACCTCATATTGGCCCTCCGCGAAAAATTTATTGATTTTCGAGAAGTTGCCCCAAATCTTAAGAAGCGGAACCCCTCCGATGGTTAATAAGTCGGACATTTGAAGTTCTCCAACTTTCCTGAAGGTGAAGAAATTTAAGAAGGAAAATTTATCAAGTTCAGTCGTCGGGGGCAACCAGTTGTCAAAGAGCGCGCCGCGTGGCGGGTCAAAGTCGAGTGTGAGTTCTCAATCGTGCGAGAGAGAGAAGTTGAGCCGTTGCTACGAGGAAGTAAAGTGTGCGGATTCTAGCACGGCCCCGACGCGGCGGCTACCCTGTGCGCCGGAGGGCGAAGAGGCGTGGGATGCCTTGCAGGTCGCGGCGAATGTCGAGCAGCGTCCAGACGTTCGGGTCGAGGAGGGCGGCGACCTGTTCGTGCTGGCCGAAGCCGATCTCGAAGAGGAGTTGGCCGCCGGGTTCGAGGAAGTCCGGGGCTTCGGCGACGAGTCGGCGGATGACGGAGAGCCCGTCGCCGCCGGGCGTGAGCGCGACGCGCGGCTCGTGGTCGCGCACTTCGCGTTGGAGCCCGGCGAGTTCGCCCTCGGCGACGTAAGGCGGGTTCGAGACGACGAGCGGGAAACGCGTCTCCTTCCACTCGCCCGCGCGCAGCGCGTCGAAACAGTCGGAAAGGATGGTCGTCAGGCGCGCGGAGACGCCGTGCCGCTCGGCGTTGCGCCGCGCGACGCCGAGCGCGGCGGGCGAGATGTCGAGGGCGACGGCGCGCGCGTCCGCGCGTTCGTGAAGGAGCGAGACCGGGATGCATCCCGAACCCGTCCCCACATCGCAGACGAGCGGCGCGGCGCGTCCGCGCCAGACTTCGAGCGCCGTCTCGACCAGCAACTCCGTCTCAGGCCGGGGAATGAGCACGTCGGGCGTGACCTCGAAGTCGAGCCCGTAGAACTCCTGATGCCCGGTCACGTATTGCAAGGGCTCGCCCGCCGCCCGGCGTCGGACGAGACTTCGGAACTCGGTCAGCTTCTCCGCCGTCAAACTCTCTTCGTCGTGCGTGAACAGGTAAGCGCGGTCGCGCCCCAACACGTGCGCGAGCAGCGAAGCGGCCTCGCGCCTCGCCTCGGCCACGTCCTCCTCACGCAGAGAGCGCGCGGCTTCGCTCAAGGCTTCGGCAATCGTCGGGCTCGTCGCTTGTTCGTCCATCTGTCAGAGCGTGCGCGGCGGCTTTTCCTTTTGCGTCGCGCTGTGCGATATAATACGCGCCACTACAAGCAAGGCCAAAATTCGTGTCCGCGTTACGTCCCGCCTGTCGGTGTCTCTGTCGGCGGGGCCGCGCGGCGCTTTCCGAGGAGGGCGAGAGGGATGAGGGCGGAGTTTCACATTCAGGGGATGCACTGCGACTCGTGCGCCGTGGACATCAAGGAGACGCTCGAAGAGACGGCGGGCGTGCGGACGGCGGACGTGACCTTCAACGGCAAGACGGCGGTCGTCGAGTTCGACGACGGAGTCGTCCAGCAGGCCACGCTCGTCAAGAAGATTCAAGACCTCGGCTATCAGGCCACCATCGGCGACCAACAGCAAAAGGGAGACAGAGGGTAATGACGGAAGCGACAAACACTGGCGACAACCAGACCGAGAACGCGCTCGACGATCGCGGGACGGATGCGGCGGGCGGGCTCGCGCTCTTGAAGCGGCTGCGCGACGGCGGCTTCGACTCCGACGACGAGCGTTTCGCCGTCGCACTGGGCCGCCCCATCGAAGAGGTCGAGGCGTGGATGCAGGGCACCGAGCCCCCCGACGACGACATCATCATGAAGGCCCGCGGCATCGCCCGCGAGCGCGGCATCGAAATCGAGTAGCATCCGGAAGCCGGAAGTGAGAGACGGCAACCTCTTCCTCCTGACTTCCGGATGCTGACTCCTGACTCCTGTTCCCTATGCACGAGAAGCTCAACAGGGCGGCGGGCGAGTTGGTCGAGTCGTACTCGCGCGAGGGCGTGAAGATTCATCACCTCGACCGGCGGCCTCTGCCCTCGCGCGATGAAGTCGTGCGGGTGCTCGACGCGTTGCAGGAGCTTCTGTTCCCCGGCTACGCGGGCGCGCAGGGCTTGACGGGCGCGGGGCTCCGCCTGCACACGGAGGCGCGGCTCGCTTGGCTCTACGAGACGCTGGCCGAGCAGATAGGCCGCGCCGTCAACCACGGCCACCGGCTCGACGACGCGTGCCCGATGACCGAGCGGCAGGCGACCGAGTGCGCCGAGGATTTTCTCTCCGCGCTCCCCTCCCTGCGCGAGACGCTTTCGGGCGACGTGAAGGCGGCCTACGACGGCGACCCGGCGGCGACCTGCCTCGACGAAATCATCTTCAGCTATCCCGGCATCTACGCCGTCACCGTCTATCGGCTGGCGCACGAACTGCAACGCCTCAAGGTTCCGCTCATCCCGCGCATCATGACCGAGCACGCGCACCAGCGCACCGGCATTGACATCCACCCGGCGACGACCATCGGCGAGCGATTCTTCATAGACCACGGGACGGGCGTCGTCATCGGCGGGACAGCCGTCATCGGCAGCGGCGTCAAGCTCTATCAGGGCGTCACGCTCGGCGCGTTCTCCTTCGACAAGGACGCGGCGGGGCGCGTCGTCCGCAACACCAAGCGGCACCCGACCATCGAGGACGAGGTGGTCGTCTATGCGGGCGCGACCATCCTCGGCGGCGACACCGTGATCGGTCGCGGCTCGGTCATCGGCGGCAACGTCTGGCTCACGCACAGCGTCCCGGCGGGCTCGCGCGTCATTCAGGACTCGCCCCGCCTGCGCATCATCACCGTCGAGGAAGCCGCCTCTTAACATGCAGGCACGGGAACGAACAAGGGAGGGAGATTCGATGGCCGACGAGGCGAAGAGGGACGACCGCGGCGAGCGCGAGATGAGCGAGGAGGAGATGCGCGAGCGCGTCATCCGCCTCGCCTTCGGCGGCGACGCGCGACGCTATGAAGAGTTCTGCGAAGAGGTGCGCCGCGCGATCCCCGAAGGCACCTGCGTCGTCATGCGCGGCAGTTCCGTGACGGGCGTGCGCTACGACGACGGCGCGCCGTTCGACGCCGACGGCCCCGGCACAAGCGACCTCGACTTGACGCTCGTCGGCGAAGAGGTGCTCGGCTTCTACATCCTCGACGGCTTCTACCTGCCCGGCGTCCACACCAAACCCTTGAGTGAGAAAGACCCGGACATCGCCCCCGAACTCGTCCCCTTGCGCGAGCGGCTGATGGCGATGACGGGACGCCCCGTCAACATTCAGGCCACGCGCGACATCTGGATGCGGCTGCGCGGCGACTGGCTCGGCCAGCCTTATCTGAACATGATCGGCAAGGTCGGAGAGTCTTGACGCTCAAACTCCTCAGCTACAACATCCAGCGCGGCGGCACGGGGCGCGAGGCCGAAATCGCCGCCGTCATCCTCGAAGCCGCGCCCGACGTGGTCATCCTTCAGGAGGCGACCCGCCCACACGTCGTCGAACGCCTCGCCGCCGAAACCGGTATGGCCGACTGGGGCGCGCGCCCCGGCCACTCTCTCGCCTTCATGGCCCGCCGGAAAGTCGAGAGCCACGACTGGCACAAGCCTTCCGGCGCGCGCCACCCCTTCGTCGAGCTTGTGCCCGCCGGGACGGAGTTGCGCATCTTCGGCCTGCACCTGAGCGCGGTGCACTCGAACTGGACGGAGTGGCGGCGGATGCGCGAGTTGCGCGCCACGCTCCGCAGCATCGAGCGCCATCAGGACGGCCTGCACGTCCTCGCGGGCGACTTCAACACGCTCGCGCCGGGCGAACTGCTCGACACGCGACTTCTGCCGCCGCGCCTGCGCGCGCTCGTCTGGCTCGGCGGCGGGCGCGTCCGCTACGAGACCATCAAGATCATGCTCGACGCGCGCTACCTCGACACCTTCCGCGCGCTCCACCCGCTCGATGAGGGTTTTACTTTCCCCACTTGGTCGCCGCACGTCCGCCTCGATTTCGTCTTCCTCCCCGAACGCTTCGCCGACTGTCTCAAGGACTGTCAGGTCGTCACCGCGCCGACCGCCGTCACGAAAGCCTCAGACCACTTCCCGCTCCTCGCGCGAATCAAAGTCGGCTGAAGACCGGCGCACTTGAAGGACTCTTTCTTCAACACCTGCGCTCGTCGTCTTCTCGCGCTCGTCGTCCTCTCGCTCGCCGCCGAATCGTGGTATGTTACGGCCTCCGTTTCGACCGGCGGAAGCTCTTCAAACTCTCATCCGACTGACGAGGTTTTGACGCTTATGCGACGCTCTTGCAGGAAGGCTCTCGGCCCCTTCGTCTTCGTCTTTCTCTGTCTCACCTTCGCGGGGGACGTTTGCGCGCAAGCGCCTTTCGACAAGGCCGAGTTCGCCGCGCGGCGGGCGCGCGTCTTCGAGCAGATGGCGGACGGCGTCGGCGTCGTCTTCGCCGACGAGCGGCACGTCCACGCGGTCAAGTTCCGACAGTCGCCTGACTTCTTCTACCTCACGGGCGTCGAGGAGCCGGGCGCTCTGCTCCTCCTCGTCGGCCCGGCGAAGCAGGCCATCATCTTCGCGCACAAGCGTTCCGAGCAGGACGTGAGCGTCGAAGGGCCGGGCATCCTCGACGAAGAGCGGCCCGCCGCGCGTTACGGCCTGCCCGTGATGCCGATTGAAGCCTTCCTCCGCATGCTCCACTTCATGTCGAAGAACTCAGGCGCGCGCAAGCTCTACGTTCCTCTGACCGCGCCCGACACGCTCCAACACGGGCGCGGCGAGCAGGAGGCGCACGAAACCGAACTCGCCGCCAACGCGCTCTTCCGCTACACGCCGCTCGTCAAGCAGGCCGTCGCGCGCCTCCACGAGTTGCACCCGCATCTCGCGCTCGCCGACATCAACCCTCTGCTCGACAAACTGCGCTGGGTCAAGACGCCTTACGAGATCGAGCGGATGCGCCGCAGTGGTCGCATCGGGGCCGAAGGCGTCAAGGCCGCGATGCGCGGGACGAAGCCCGGCATGTTCGAGTACGAGATTGAAGCCGCCGCCCGCTTCATCTACACCAAGATGGGCGCGCGCGGCGACGCCTTCACGCCCATCGTCGCGTCGGGGCCGAACACCATCACTTGGCACTACCAGCGCAACGACCGGCAGATGCAGGCGGGCGACGTGGTCTTGATGGACTACGGCGCGGACTTCGATTACTACACCTCGGACATCACGCGCACGTGGCCCGTCTCCGGCACGTTCACCGAAGAGCAGTTGAAGATGTATCGCTGCATCCTCGAAGCGCGCGACGCGCTCATCGCGGCGATGAAGCCGGGCGTGACCCTCAAGCAGTTGCAGGGCGTGGCCGAAGCGGTCTATACCAAGCACGGCTACCTTCCGCAGTTCCTCGAACTCAACCGCTACATCGGCCACCCGGTCGGCCTCTCCGTCCACGACGTAGGCGGCAATGACCCGAACGAACCGCTCCAACCCGGAGTCGTCTTCAACGTCGAGCCGCTGCTGGAATTTCGTGACCGCAAGATTCACATGCGCCTTGAAGACAGCGTCCTCGTCACCCCGACCGGCGCGGAGAACCTCACCGCCGCCGTCCCCGCCGACATCGAATCCATCTACGCGATCATCAAGCAGAAAGGCATCGGCGTCGAGTGAAACGATTTTGGATTTTGGATTGACAGCCGTTGCGCCCGGCCTTCAGCCGTGACGGGCGGTCAGCGGCTCTTCTAATCCAAAATCTAAAATCCAAAATCGGGTGCTGGAACGCGGCGCTCATTCAGAATTTATTCAGGATGTAACGTTAGCGAGTCTCGCAGTTCCTCTGTTGGTGAGAGTTGAGCCCCCAGTCCACGGACTGGGGGTTCGCTCGTTTCAGGGGCAGAGTTAAACGGAGTTGGCCGCGAAAGGGACGGGAACCTCGATGAGCATCTTGAGCAAGAGCCTTCTGCTTTTCCTCCTCAACTGGCTGGACGCGCAACTGACGATTCTGTGGGTGCGCGGCGGTTGGGCGACCGAAGGCAACGGGCTCATGGCTCGCCTGCTCGACGCGGGCAACGTGCCCTTCCTGTTCACGAAACTCGCGGTCGGCGCGCTCGTCGCCTACACGCTCTTCCGCTTCTCGCACTTGGCGCTGGCGCGGCGCGGGCTGCATTTCGCGCTCGGCCTCTACCTCACGCTGATGCTCGTCCACGCGGCGACGGGGGCTTCGGCCCTCGGCTGGCACCCGCCGGTGGCGGTCGTCGCCTTCGTCGCGGAGTTGCCGTCCAACCTGCTCGGACTTTTCTCCTAAGCCCAAAACTTACGCCGGAAACTTTCCCGCCGCTCGCCCGAATCTCGGACGAACCGTCTCCGCGTGCGCTTCGTAGTAGAATCTACACCCCTTGCGAGTGTCCGAAGCGCCGTGGCCGCGCCCTCCGCGCACAACGCGAGCACGGCCCGCAGGCATCTCATAGACAACTTTTCGGGGCTTCGGAGGCCCTTCAAACGTCTGAAACGAGTTATGACATCATCATCAGAGAACAAAGCCATGTATAGACTCACCGCACGTCAAATCCTCGGCGTCGCGCTCTTGTCGGCGCTCTTCGCCGCCGTCACGGTCGCCTGCTTCGACCGTTGGGGCGGGAGACTTCAGCAGCCGACCTCGGCCTTCACGGGCGAGGGCATGCCCGCCGCCCACGTCGCGGGGCTGACAGACCCTTCGGTGGCGACCGACGAGCGCAACAACATCGAGGTCTATAAAGCGATTTCGCCCGGCGTCATCTCGGTCAGTTCGCGGCGGAGCCCGCGCAGCTACTTCGATTCGGGCGGCGCGGGCTCCGGCTCCGGCTCGGTCATTGACGAGCAGGGCCACATCCTGACGAACCATCACGTCATCGCGGGCGCGGACACCTTGACCGTCAACTTCGGCGGCGACAAGACCTACCCGGCGCGCGTCATCGGGCAAGACCCGGACACAGACCTCGCCGTGATTAAGGTCGAAGCGCCGCGCGAGCTTCTGCGCGTCGTGCCGATGGGCGACTCGGACAAGCTCGTCGTCGGCCAGAAGGTCTTAGCCATCGGCAACCCGTTCGGCCTCGACCGGACTTTGACGACCGGAGTCATCAGCGGCTTGCAGCGCCCGATTCAGGCGCGCACGGGCCGCATCATCGAAGGCGCTTTGCAGACGGACGCGTCCATCAACCCCGGCAACTCCGGCGGGCCGCTCCTCGACTCGCAAGGCCGCATGATCGGCATCAACTCGCAAATCCTTTCGCCCGCCGGGGGCTCGGTCGGCGTCGGCTTCGCCGTCCCCGTCAACATCGCGCGGCGCATCGTCCCGCAGCTCATCCGCGACGGGCGCGTCGTGCGTCCCAAGCTCGGCGTCTATCCGATCAGCCTCAACGACGTGCGCGTCCCCAACCTGCCGGTGAACGAAGGGATTCTCATCTACCGGCTCGACCCGAACGGCTCGGCGGCGGCGGCGGGCCTGCGCGGCATGCGCGAGACGGATGACGGCGACCTCGACTTAGGCGACATCATCACCGCGATTGACGGCGAGAAGATCGGCGACCAGAACGACCTCTTCCGCGTCCTCGACAAGCACCAGTTCAACGAGGTCGTGCAGGTCGAAGTCTTCCGCGAAGGCCGCCGCACCACCGTCCCCGTCCGCCTCCTCCCCGAACGGCGCGGCGACCTCAGACAGAGGTAAGGCCGACGGCGAAGACTTGGAAGCCGAAGCCCGAAGGCCGGGCCGCGTCGTTTGACTTTTGACGCGGCCCGGCCTCTAATTTTTTTCCGTGCGCGAGACCAAACACTTCGTCAACGAAGGCTTCGGCTGGACGTGCAAGCGCTGCGCCGAGCAGAACGCGCCGCGCCCGCCCGACGAAGAACTTCTCCCACGCTTCTTCCGCGAAGGCGAAGCCGAAGAGCGCGAGACGCGCCTCTCCACACCCTCCCTCGCCCGTTGGAAAGACAACTCACGCCGCACCCTCCTCTGCCCACGCTGCGGCGTGGAGGAAGACTTAAAAAGCCGTCAATCGTGAACCGTGACAAGAGGAAGATAATTCCTTCTTGTCACGGTTTAGCTGTCACGGTTCACGGCTTTTTCTTGTCGCCTGTCACGGTTTACCGTTTATGGCTCTTCTTCCCGAATACAATCCCGTGAAGACGTACTCGGCCTTGCCGTCGGGGCCGCGGACGAGGATGAGGTCGTTCTCTAAGGCGTCGCCGAAGGAGAGGCGCGTCTCGCCGGTCTTCGTCAAGGCGATTTCGGAGCCCTCGGACTTGAGGTAGAGCCGCCCGTCCTTCGCCGTAATCTCCCACGTCTGTGGGCCGTTGACGTACTTGCCGACGAAGCCTGAGAGGTCTTCGGCGGTCAGAGCCGTCGGCTTCTTCGCGGCTTCAGTCGAAGCGGTTTCGGGTTCGAGCGGCAGAAAGAGTTCCTTCGCCTTCTCGGTCGTGCGGCGCAGCGTTTCGCCGCTCCGGTTGGCGACGACGATGACGGCGAAGCCGTGCTCCGGGGCCATCTGAATCATCGAGCCGTAACCGCGACTGAATCCGCCGTGCATCACGAGACGCACGCCCCTGTGCTTGAAGTTCAAGACGCCGTAGCCGTAATGCACCGAGGGCTCGCCCGGCATCGAGGTGTGCTCGCCCGACAACTTCGTAAAGAGCGTGGCCGGAAGCACCTGCGCGCCGTCGAGGCGTCCGCCCGACATGAGCGCGAGACAGAAGCGCGAGAGGTCGTTCGCGCTGGAGAAGATGGAGCCCGCGGGCCACATCGCCACGTTGTTGAAGAAGGGGCGGATGACGAAGGGCTTGCCGTCCGGCCCGACGTTGTGGCCGAGCGCGAGCGGGTGCGTCATCGCCGCTAAGGGGCGCAGGGTCGTCCGCGTCATGCCGAGCGGCTTGAAGAGTTGCGCCTCCATCATGTCGGCGTAAGGCTTGCCGCCCGCCTCCTCGGCGACGTAGCCCGCGAGCCAGAAGCCGGGACTTGAGTAAGAATAAATCCGCCCCGCGTCGGCGAAGAGCACGTCGTCCTTCCAACCGCGCGCCATCGTCGAGAGCGCCGAGTCGTCGTTGGAGACGAACGGCGCGGCGAAGTCGCCGACGCCCGCCGTGTTGCTCAGGAGTTGATGCGCGGTGAGGCGCGACAGCCTCGGCGCAAGCCCTTTGGCGTAGTCGCCGACGGGCGCGTCGAGTTTCACCTTGCCCTGCTCGGCGAGCGTGAGCAGGGCCGCGCCCGTGAACATCTTGGTCGTCGAGCCGAGGCGGAAGAGCGTGTCGGGCGTGACGGGCGAGCCCGTCTCGACGTTCCCCGCCCCGAAGCCTTTGGCGAAGACCACGCGCCCGCCGCTAATGACGGCGACCGCCGCGCCCGGCGTCTTCGTCTCGCGCAGCTCGTCGAGAATGACTTTCTCAAGCTCCTCGAAGTTGACCTGCTTCGGCGTCTGCGCCGACATGAGACTGGCGCAGAGACAGACGAGCAACAGCGAGAACAGGCGGAGGCGGATGGTGCGATGAGTCGGAGTCTTGAAGAGAATCATGCGGCGTAAGTTTAGCGTGTCTGAAAGTCCCTGAAAAAATTTGTGACGGAAGGGACGAGGCGCGTGACGAGCGGGCGCGGCGGCGTGTTTGATTCCTCAAGCTCTGCCGAGCAGCCTCCGCAATTCCGCGATGCGCGTCCCCGGCTCGCCGTAGCGCGTGCGGTAGTCCTCGAAGCTGCGCGCGAGCGTTTCGAGCGCGGCTTCGCGGTCGTAGATTTCGGCGATCTCGACGCGCCGAGGGCTTTCCTGCGGCAGTTGCTTGTAGGTGAGAAAGTAGTGCTGAAGTCTTTCGACAAGGCCGGTCGGCGCGTCTTTCAGGTCTTCGATGTGGCCGTAGGAAACATCCTTTTCGAGCACGGCGATGATCTTGTCGTCGGCCTCGTGGCCGTCAATCATGCGCAAGCCGCCGATGGGGCGGGCGCGGACGAGGAAGCCCGCGTGCGCCGCCGGTCTTTCGGTCAGGACGCAGATGTCCATCGGGTCGCCGTCGCCGCGAATCGCTTCGCCGCCGACGCGCTCGCGGCACAACTCGCCGACGCGCTCGCCGCAGAAGGTCTGCGGAACGAAGCCGTAAAGCGTCGGCGGGAAAGAGGAGAAGCGCTGCGGGCGGTCGACCTTGAGGTGGCCCGAAGTCTTGTCGAGTTCGTACTTGACGGCGTCGGTCGGCACGATCTCGATGTAGGCGTTGACGACGCCGGGCGCGTCCTCGCCGGGCTCGACGCCGTGCCACGGGTGCGCCTGAAAAAGCAGCGCGAGCAGTTCGGGCAAAGCCTTGTCGTCGTCTTCGGGCATCTCTTCTCCGGCTCCTCCGTTGTGCTAAAATTTCGACCGCGCCGACTTCGACCGTGTTTGATTATGAGCGGCGCGGCGACTTCAGTTCAAGTGGCCGACAGCCGTCACTTTTTAACCCTTTATGTCCGCGACCACCACGACCACCAACTCGATGACCGCCGAGGGCGGCGAGCGGGCGCGCGTGCTCTCCGTGCGTTGGATTATCGGGGCGCGCGACGACCTCGTGTGGTTCATCGGGTCGGTGGTGACGAGCTACTTGATGCTCGCGCTCTACGTCGGGGGGTTGGTGCCGCTCATCCCGTTGGTGGTGGCGTGGGCGGTGCTGGTGGACGCGCCGCACGTCTTCGGGACGTTCTCGCGCACCTACTTCGACCGCGAGGAGCGGCGCTCGCGCCGCCGTCTGCTCTGGCTCTCGCTGCTCTTCTTCGCCGTCGGGCCGCTGGCCGTGCTGGCGGGCGCGGGCTTCGTCTTCTTCTTCCTCGCGGCGCTGTGGGCCTACTATCACCTCGTCAAGCAGCACTACGGCTTCATGGTGCTCTACAAGAAGAAGAACGAAGACCTCGACGTTTTAGACAACGCGCTCGACCGCGCGTTCCTGCTGCTCGCCTTCACGTACCCGTTCGTCGCCTTCGTAGCGCGCGACGCCGAAGCGATGGCGCGCGTGCCCGCGGTGCTCCACGGCATCGTCGGGCTGTTGGAGACGATGCTGCTCGTGGCGACGGTCGCCGCCGCTCTCGCGTGGGTCGCGCGGCAGGGGCAGAGGTATTTGAAGGGCTTGCCGCTCAACGTCCCGAAGTACCTGCTGCTCGCGGCGGCGATCCCGATGCACTGGGTCGTGCTGCTGACGCCGATGGAGCACAAGCCCATCGCCATCGTCGCCATCCTGACCATCTATCACAACCTCCAATACCACCGGCTCATCTGGTTCCACAACCAGAAATACAAGAAGTCCGAAGACTGTCGCGCGCGCCACGGCGCGGCGGAACTCATCAGCCGCCGCGCGCTCTACTACATCGCCTTCGGAGTCCTCTTCGGCCTCTGGTATCAAGTGCCGCGCCAGTACGTCAACCACGGCGCAGACCCCCAAGCCTTCACGACGCAGTTGGCCTCCGGCTTCCTCTGGGGCTACGCGCTCGTCCATTATTATCTGGACTCCAAAATCTGGCGCGTGCGCCGCGACCCCTCGGTCGGCGTGGCGCTCAAGATGAGCTGAGGCCGCGTCAGTTTTAGAGACGAAGAGAGAGGGCCGCGC
>DASTQX010000395.1:0-3747 GCA_035761505.1 Pyrinomonadaceae bacterium | reverse complement strand
AAGGGGCGGAAGAAAGTAGCCCACGGCGCGAGCCGTGGGAATAAGGGATAAACAAAACATTCGGAGCCCCTGAAAGGGGCGAGAGATATCCAACGTCGGATATCTTTCGCCCCTTTCAGGGGCTCTGAGTTCGTCGTCCTGTCTCTCCCCCACGGCTCGCGCCGTGGGCTACTTTCTTCCGCCCCCTTCGGGGGCTTTTTCAAGCAGCCTCCCTCTTTTCTTTCTCCTTACTTGATGCGGACGGTAAAGGCGACGGTGCCGGAAGTGCCGGAGGCGACCGCGCCGGTGGTGAACTTCCAGCGGACGAACTTGACGGCGGGGTCGTAGGTGCCGGTGGGCGTGTAGCTCCAGGCGGGGTCTGCGTCGGGCGGGGGGAGCGGCGGCTGTGTGGGGTCTGGGTTGGGGAGGCTGACGTTGGTGGCCTGCATCGTCGGCGGGACGCCGAGCGTCGTCGTGCCTCGATTGTAGGTCATCGAGCCGACTTTAAATTCGGTGTTGGGCGGGATGATGTCAATGAGGGTCAGGCCCGTCGCGCTCATGCCCCCGGCGGCGACGCGGTTGCGGAAGGTGAGCGTGTAGGTCAAGTCCGTGCCCGGCGGAATGTTGTTCACCGTGCCCTCGACGCAGGCCGAGTTCCAGTTGACGCACTTCCGAAGCTCGATGTCGGGCGCGAGCACGGCGACGGCGTTGAGGCTGAACTCGGAGGTGTTGAGGGTGGTGGTGGACGTGGCCGTCGCCGTCAGCGTCGTCCCGACCGAGACGCCCGCGGGCGTGGAGAGGCGGAAGGTGAAAGACCCGGCGGTCGCGTTCAGGTCGGAGGCCGAGCCCTCGCGCAGCGTCAAGAGATAAGTCTGCCCCTCGCCGTAGCCGCGCGGGTCGGGGGCGGCGATAAAGAACTCCATGTCGGCCCCGGCGGGACACGTCCCGTTGAGCGTGAGCGTCGCGCCGCCGGTGGCGAGCACCGCGCCGGTGATGACGGGGAAGTCGAAGAGGAGGTTGCCGCCGTTCGTCGCCGCGCCGTTCGGCGTGACGAAAGGGCTCGTCCCGACGTTCTCGCTCTCGCCGGCGACGATGAGGTCAATGCCGATCTGCGTCGAGGGGCCGCCGCCCGTCTTGTTGGTGATCGTGCCGTTGTCGAAGATGGAGTTGCGCGTGATCTGATTGCCGCTCGCGCCGGAGGTGACGGTGACGCCCGCGCCGTAGTTCGACTCGATGATGTTGAGTTCAATCGTGCTGCCCGTGCCGAAGACCCTCACGCCCATTGATTCGAGGTTCGCGTTCGTCCCCCGCCCGTTGCGCCGGATGGTGTTGTTGGAGACCTCGTTGCCGCCCGCGCTGGCGTACATGTCCACGCCGCACGCCTCGTTCTCCCAGAAGTAGTTGGCGCTGACGGTCGCGCCGCCGCTCCCGTTCTCGATGTCTATGCCGTCGAGGTTCGAGTTGTTGATGCCGTTGCCGCGCACCTCGTTCCCGGTAATCGTCCAGTTGTCGGCGTCGTTGCCGATCTGGATGCCCTTGCCGTTGCTGTAGCCGATGAGGTTGTTGGTGATCGTCCCCGAATCGCCGCCGGAGACGCGGATGTTGTCGCCGATTGAGCGCGCGCCCGCGCCGGGGTCGGTAAAGCTCGTCGCGGGCGTGCCGATGAGGTTCTGCGTGATGATGACGCCGGAGACGTTGCCGACACGGATGTTGCCGCTCCCGTCGTCGTTGGCCGCCGTGCCGAAGCCGTAGATGCAGAGGCCGCGGAGGGTGACGTTCGCGGCCTGCACGTCGAGCCCGACGGCGAAGCCGCCGCCGTCCACGATCATCACGTCCGGGCGGTTGAAAGTCGGGAGCGCGATTGCGCCGACGCCGACCGTGCCTCCCGTGCCGAGCGTGCCCGTGTTGTTGTTGGGCTGCGTCGTGCCGTTGATGGTCACGCCCGCGCGCGTGATGGGCGGAAGGGTCGTCCCCGTGACGGTGATGGTGGCGGCGGCGAGCGTGCCGCCCGCGATGTTGAAGTTGATGGTGTGCGTCCCGGCGAGCGCGTTGACCTCCTCGATGGCCCCGCGCAGCGTGCAGACGCGCCCCGTCCCGTTGCTCGACTGGCACGAGCCGTTGCCGGGGTTGGCGTCACTGACGTTGGTGTTGCTGTTGACCGTGAAGGTGGCGGCGCGCGAAGGCGTGGCGGCGAAGATAAGGCAGAGGAAGCAGAAGAACGAGAGCGCGAGCGGACGGGCGGCGCGCGGAGAGACTTTGAGCGTCACGCCGCCGCTTCGGGCGCGCGTCGCGCGGGAGAGGAACTTCAAGATGGTGACGGTCTCTCTGCTCAAACCCCTTTCCTCATGCGGGCTTCAACTTCCCTTCCCGCTAGTGTCGCGCGAGGGCGCGCGGCTCGTCGTCGTCGCCGCCGCGCGGGCGGCCTGACTTCTATTGTATGCGAACGGTGAAGGTGACGCTGCCGGAAGCGCCCTGCGGGATGGCTCCGGCGAAGTTCCAGCGCACCCACGTCGCCTGCGGGTCGTAGGTTCCCGACGGCGTGTAGAGCGTGAAAGGCGTGGGCGGGGGCGGCGAGGGCGCGGGGTTGCGCGCCACGTTCGAGAAGGTGATGGTCGGCGTGACCATGTAGGAGGACGAAGCGGTGCCGACCTTGTAATCGGTGCTGTAGGGAATCATGTCCACGAGCGAGAGGTTCTGCACGCCCGCGCCGCCGAGGTTCTGGAAGCTGATGGTGTAAGTCAGATCAGTTCCGGGCGAGGCGTAAGTCCCGTTGACCGCGTAGCTCTTGACGAGCTTGATGAAGAGGACGGGCGTCGTCACCGAACCCGTGTCGGGGCCGACGTGGTCGAAGGTGGTGCTGGCGACCGTGGCCGTGTTGATGACGCTCGGCGCGGCGGCCTCGGCGATGCTCACGTTGATGGTCAGTTGCGGCAGGCTCGCGCCGTTGTTGAGCGGCCCGCCGTGCGTGCACGTCACGACCGGGGCGGCGTTCACGCACGTCCAGTTGGTGCCCGCAAAGCCCGTGTAGGTCAGTCCGTTGGGAATGGTGTCGGTGATGGTAATGGGGCCGGTCGCGGCCTGCGGCCCGGCGTTGCTGACGGTCAGGCGGTACGAGGCGCTGTAGTTGACGACGAAGCTGCCGACCGCCGTCTTCGTGACGGAGAGGTTGGCAAACTTCGGCATCGCCGTGAGGTCGTTGATGTTGATCCCGGCGAGGCCGATGGCCGTGCTCGCGCCGGTCGCGGGATTGATGGTATAGACGGTCGAATCAGACGCGAGGTTCGTCGCGTAGAGGACGCCGCCCATGCCGAAGCAGAGGCCCGTCGGGTTGGCGATGCCCGTCGCGCCGACGAGCGTGGCGACGCGCGTCGTGATGTTGACGGTGTAGAGGTTGCCGTTGGTCAGGATGTAGCCGGTCGTCGCGCTCGTCGGCGAGAAGGCGAGGTCGCCGCCGCCGGTCGCCGCCGGGAGTCCGGACACCGTGCCCTGCAAGGCGAAAGTCCCCGTCCCCGTGTTGACGACGAAGAGGCGATTGGCGGCGTCCATCGCGTAGAGCGTGCCCGAAGAGTTGAAGGCGAGGCGCACCATCTGCGCGCTGAAGCCGGCGGCGTTGATGATGGTGTTGACGCCGGTCAAGGGGTTGAAGGTGGCGACGCGGCCCGCCGAAGCGCCGTCGAGTTCGTACTCGGTGTAGTAGATGACGCCGTTCGAGGGGCGGCGCGCGACCGCCGCCGAGCCGAACGAGAGATTGCCGACGGAGGTGGCGAC
>DASTQX010000394.1:0-1703 GCA_035761505.1 Pyrinomonadaceae bacterium | reverse complement strand
GGGCCCATCTCCTCGCCCGGTGCGCGCGGGTCGTTCGTGACGGTGACCCGTGCGTTGTTCCGGTACGTCGCGCCCGCAACGGGCTCGAACGGGATCGAGTACGGGTAGCACTGCGACTCGCCCGGGTCGAGCACCGGGTTCAGGCTCATGTCCAGCGGAACGGACGCGAGCGTGATGACGTCGTCGCCCACGAGCGCCTGGAGGCGGTCGACGACCTTGAGGTTCTCCGTCGGCGTCTGGCTCACGTTCTCCACGCACACCTTGCCGTCGACGTAGATGGAGTCCTTCGGGGCGCTCTTCGTCACCGACACGGTGTACGTGCTGGTGCCGGACTGCCCGGTCAAGAGATTCCACGACGCCGGCGAGACGGTCTTCTCGATCGTCCATTCGAACGTCCTGTCCCAGTGCGCCTCCGCTGTCTTGAACGCGTTGATCGGAGACGTCGCGCTCGCGGTTGGCGCCAAAACGCCGACCGCGATGGCCGCAACCGCGAGAAGCCATAGCTTCCGCCCAGGGGGGTATTTCATCCGAGCTCCTTTCAGCTTTCTGTGCCGCGCGGGTGCATCGGAGCTTTCTGCGAGGAGTACGGCCACCGCCTCGCTCGCTCCCCCTTTCGGGTCACCCTGTCTCTGATCGAATAACTCGCCGCCGAATCCGTGTCAAGCAGGACTAGCCGGACGGGGGGCGGGCCCTGAAATCACGCGGCATGCAGCTGCGCCCCCCCTGAAGAAACGGTCGCCCTCGGCGGCCGTAGCCGAGGGCGACTCTTTCGCGTGGACGCGCGCATCGGGCGGTCTCGCCCGGCGCCGCAGTGCCCGTCGCACACTTGTTGTCCCGGGTTAGAGCAGCTCCCTCATCGACTGAAGAAACGTCCGGACGAACGTCATGACCTCGGCGAGCGCAGACTCGCTCTGAGCCGAGCCGGCGTCCGCCGGCTCTCCGGTTCCGGGCTCCGCCCCTTCGTCGCCCGGATCGTCGGCGCTCTGCTCCTTGGCCTGCTCGGAGACGCACTTACCGAATGCGTTGGCGCCGTTCTCGTTGGTCCCGTGCTCGTCCGCGAAGGCGTCGTCACCGAGCTCGTCGCGCTCCGCCTTGCACGCGCGCGCGGGATTGACGCGCGCCGGCCCGGCCGGTGCGTTCTCTCGCGCGGCTGCTCGTGCCGCCCGCCGCGCCTCGTTCTCCGCCTTCCGTGCCTGGCCCTGCGCGGAGCGGGGAGGCGTTCCCTTGGCATTCGCCTCCCCGCCGCCGCCTCCGACGGACGCGGGAGAACCGTCGTTGTTCCCCTTGCCGTTGCCGTTCCCATTCCCAGGAGACGCGCTCGCAGAAGCTGTGAGCAGCAGCGCCGCAAGCGCGGCGGCAAGGATCTTGGCTTTGAACAACTGGCTCCCCTCGGTCCGAGTCCGTCGGTTAACACCACAGACGCCGAGGGCGGCCGAATCATGCGGTCTGACCTTTCGGGTGTTGATCCTGCGCCCTGGTCCGTCACAATGCCCCCATGACCGTCGCGCAGGAAGCGAGCGGCGCCGGGCTGTCCCCCACGGTCTCGAGAGCTGCAGAGCAGCTCTTTCACGAGCACTCGGGCTGGCTGTACGGCTACTGCTTGCGACTGCTCCGCTCGCCGGAGGAGGCCGAGGACGCCGTCCAGGCGACCTATCTGAACGCCTGCCGGAGCCTGGGACAGGGCACCCGGCCGCGCGCCGGCT
>DASTQX010000393.1:0-2692 GCA_035761505.1 Pyrinomonadaceae bacterium | reverse complement strand
GGGGTCGGCACTCCCGGCGGTTCTTACCCGGACGGAGGTCTGCGGGTGAAGGCCGACTTTTCCGCCCGCATTCATTTAGACAAGCAGAGGAGATTTAGAAATATGAGTGAGCACGTGTTGGACGTGAACGACAGCGATTTTGAGCAGCAGGTTTTACAGTCGGACAAGCCCGTCCTCGTGGACTTCTGGGCGCAGTGGTGCGCGCCCTGCCGGATGCTCGCGCCGACGGTCGAGGCCGTCGCCGAGAAGTACGCCGGGAGCGCCAGCGTCGTCAAGCTCAACGTGGACGACAACCCGGCGGTCTCGCAGCGCTACGGCATCAAGGGCATCCCGACGCTCATCCTCTTCAAGGGACAGAAAGAGGTGGAGCGTGTCGTCGGCGCGACCTCGAAGGAGGCCATCTCGCGCATGATTGACAAGCACATCGGCACGACCGCCGCCGGGGCTTGAAGGGCCGCCGCCGTCGAAAAGCGTCCGGCGCGGGCGTCGTCCGCCTGACGTGCGCGCGCGCGCCCGCGCGCCGGGCGACGCCGCCGCGAGTCCCGTCAGTCTCCCTCGATGAAGCCATCTTCCAACAGACGTGCGGCCCGCAAGCGCTCCTTCGAGGGGCGTCTCGCCGCGCAGCGCGCGCGCGCCGTCGAGGAGTCGAAGTTTCGCGCGCGGCAGGTGCAGGGGAAACTCCGTCGCTTCGTCCGCATCAACTTCCGCCGCGACGAAGTCATCGAGGCGCTCTCGCTCCGGCGCGGCGAGTGCAACCGTTGCGGCGCGTGCTGCGAGATACTCTTCAAGTGCCCCTTTCTCAAGAAGCACGACGACGGCACGACCACCTGCGGCATCTACGAAGACCGCCCGAACCAGTGCCGCCTCTACCCCATCGAACGCCGCGACCTCGACGAAGTCCGCGGCACTTGCAGCTTCTATTTCGTCGAGAAGCCGGTCAAGCTGGAAAGAGCGAGCTGAAAGGCAGTGATGAGTGATGAGTGATAAGTGATAAGAAGGAAGAAGGCGGCTCGCTAGTCCTCTTTCTCATCACTTATCACTCATCACTCATCACCGAATCATCATGTCCAAAGTAATCGTTGTCATCGGCGCGCAGTGGGGCGATGAGGGCAAGGGCAAGATCGTTGACCTGATGGCCGAACGCTTCGACGTGGTCGCGCGCTATCAGGGCGGACACAACGCCGGGCATTCCGTGCAGGTCGGCGACCGCTCCTTCGTCCTCCACCTCATCCCTTCGGGCATCGTCCACGAGGGCAAGACCTGCGTGCTCGGCAACGGGATGGTCATTGACCCGAAGGCGTTCTTTCAGGAGGCCGACCGGCTCGCCGAACAGGGCATCTCGGTCACGCCGGAGCGCGTGCTCATCAGCTCGCGCGCGCACCTGATACTTCCCTACCACCGCGCCCTCGACCACACGAGCGAGGAGCGGCTCGGCAACGAGCGCGTCGGCACGACCCTGCGCGGCATCGGCCCCGCTTACGAGGACAAGGCCGGTCGGCGCGGCATCCGCGTCGCCGACGCCGTCGTCCCCGAAGTCCTGCGCTCGCGCATCGAGCGCAACCTCGAAGACGCGAACCGCATCATCGAAGCCTACGGCGGCCAGCCGCTCGACCCCGCGCAGGTCTTCGACGAGATGGCGCCTCTCGTCGAGCGCCTCGCGCCCTTCATCGCCGACACCACCCTCTTTATGAACCGCGCCGTCCGCGAGGGCCGAAGCGTCCTCATCGAAGGCGCGCAGGCGACGCTCCTCGACGTTGACCACGGCACGTACCCGTTCGTCACCTCCTCCTGCACGACCGCCGGCGGCGCGTGCATGGGGACGGGCCTCGCGCCGCAACGCATCGGCGGCGTTCTGGGCATCGTCCGCACCTACACGACGCGCGTCGGCGAAGGCCCCTTCCCCACCGAGATGCTCGAAGCCGAGGCCGAACTCGGCCAGCTCATCCGCGAGCGCGGGCGCGAGTACGGCGCTTCGACCGGAAGGCCCCGGCGCTGCGGGTGGTTCGACGCCTTCGCCACGCGCTATGCCGCCGAGATTAACGGCTTCGACTCCGTGGCCTTGACCAAGCTCGACGTGCTCGACGCGCTCGACGAGGTGCGCGTCTGCGTCGGCTACCGCCTCGACGGCGAGACGCTCGAATCCTTCCCCGCCGTCTCGAAAGACCTCCGCAACGTCGAGCCCATCTACGAGACTCTGCCCGGCTGGATGACCTCGACCGAAGGCGTCACCGAACTCGAACGCCTCCCGCCGCAGGCGCGCGCCTACGTCGAATTCCTCTCGCAACAGATCGGCGTCCCCATCGGCCTCGTCTCCACCGGCCCCGAACGCGCCCAGACCATCCTCGTCCGCGACTCCGCGCTCGCCGGGTGGCTCAGCAATTAAATTCGGATGACAACCTGCGATTGAATAATTGCAGTGTCGTCACTATAATCTCTCCACTCTTACGGGCCGATAGCTCAGTTGGTAGAGCAGCTGGCTTTTAACCAGCGGGTCGCAGGTTCGAGTCCTGCTCGGCTCATCAGGCAAGTCACAATAACATCGTGCATCCCGAGGTGGAGCAGCTGCGCGACAAGCGCATCGCCGAGGCACGCGCGCGCGGCGATCGCATCGTGGTCTGCGACATTCCGCTGCTCTTCGAGAAGAAGATGGTGGACGACTTCGACACCATCGTGCTGGTCGACGCACCGCGGC
>DASTQX010000392.1:0-17915 GCA_035761505.1 Pyrinomonadaceae bacterium | reverse complement strand
TTCCCTGCGGGACTCCGGCGAGAAGGGGACGACGATGCGGTGGCGCGCGGAACTCTCGGACGGGCGGACGGGCCGCTCGAAGGTCGGGGCCGGGGGCGGCGGAGTCATCGCCGCGTCACGCGTGTCCGTCCCGACCTTGCGCGAGCCGTTGGGCTCGGAGGGCTCGCGCAGGAGGCGCGTCTGCGGGAGCGTCGCATCCTTGACCTCGCGCCAGAACTCTGCGACGGTCTGGTAACGCTTCTCCGGATTGGTGCTCGTCGCGCGTTCGAGGACACGCAAGACCGGCTCGGCCCACGGCTGGCTGGCGAGTTGCGGCGGAAGCGTCGTGATGGGGCGGCGCGAGAAGCGGCGCGGGGCCTCGCCCGCCAAAAGCATGTAGAAGGTCTTGGCGAGCGAGTACACGTCCGCGGCGGGCGTCAACTGGATGACGCGGTGCGTCAGAGAGGCCGTGTCGAGCGGGCCGGTCTGCGCGAGCGGGTGGTGTTCGGGCGCGGCGTAAACGTCCGTGCCGACGCGCGTGATTGCGCCCTCGGCGGCCTCGATTTTGGCGACGCCGAAGTCCGCGATCTTGACCGTGTGCTGGTCGGCGGTGAGCAGAAGGTTCTGCGGCTTGATGTCGCGGTGGATGACGCCGTGCTTGTGCGCGTGCGTGAGCCCGGCGGAGACCTGTTCGAGATAGAAGAGCGCGCCTTCCAAGCGGAGCGGGCGGCTGCGGCAGAGCGCCTGCATGTCTCCGCCCGGCAGGTATTCCAAAACGAGGTAATGAAAAGTCCGGCTCTGCAAGTCAATCGCCGTCCCGTGTCCGAGGCGGCTGATGATGTTCGCGTGGCGCACGCGGTCGAGGGCGATGGCCTCGTTGCGGAAATTCTCGACGAGCGTGCGCTCAAGCTCCGGGTCGGGCTCGCCCTGCAAGGAGGTGTTCAGCGCCTTGATGACGACCGTCTGCGGCGAGCCGCCCGAAGCCGCCACGTCGCGCGCCATATAGACCTCGGAATAGCTGCCGCGACCGAGACAGTCGAGCACGTCGTAACGACCGTCGAGCCGACACTGTTGGAGCTTTAGTTCACTCATCCTGCTTAAACAAAGTCCGGGGTCAGGGGGCGCGAACAAGAAGTTGCTGCTGACTTCCGACTCCTGATTCCTGACTCTCGACTTCTACTGTGGTGTAACGGAGGGCACGGCCTGCGTGTTCCCCTCCGCGCCCACGGGCGGCTGTCCGGGCCGCATGAATTCGTCGAGCGCGCGCGCGGCCTCCCGCGCCCCGTTGAAGTCGTCGGAGCGGAGGCGAGCGGCGGTCGCGGCGAGCCGCGCGTCAATCTTCAACTGGACGTTGCGCGAGGTCATGTTCTCCGCCGCCTTCTGCGCGGCCTTCTCGAAATTCGCCGCCGCGTCCTCGCTCTTGCCCGTCAGGAGCAGAGCGCGCCCGTAGAGATAGAGGAACTCCGGGTTCTCGGCGTTCTGGGGTTGGCTGATTAAGTCTGCCGCCATCCTCGAAGCCTCGGCGCTCGGCAAGGCGTCCACCGCCCCCCGCTTCTTTTCAAACAACTCCGCCGCGCTCTCGGCTTCGGGCGTCGGCGAAGGGGAGGCGGCGGGCGTGGCCGCCGCGTTCAACTCCGGGCCGCCGCGCTTCTGAAAAAGCATCCCGCCGTAGAAGGCCGCCCCGGCAGCCGCCAGAAGCAAGAGAAGAAAGCCCAACACGCGACCGGCCCCGCCGCTCCGGCGAGTGTTCGCCGCGCTCTGCTTTGATGAGTTGTTCGACGCCGTTGATGTCTCCGTCGCCGCAGCGTCGAAGGCCGAGCCGGGCGCGGCGCTCGTCGCGGCCACGCCCACGTCGCTGAAGGGGCGGCGCAGCACGGCGGGCGTGGAGACGGTCTCCTCGTCGGAGAGCGTGCGGGCGTAAGCCGGGGCCGCGCGCTCCTGCACGAGCGTCGGCTCGTCGTCCTTGTCCTCGGCGAACTGAGGCGAGCGACGCGCGGGGCCGTCACCGCCGACGCGGACGAGCAAGGCGGTCAGGTTGTCTTCCGCGCCGCGCTCGAAGCAGAGCCGCTTCATCTCGGCGCAGGCGGCTTCGAGGTCTGGGGCGGAGTTGAGGACGGCGTTGAGTTCCTCGTCGGGGATGTGGCGCGTGATGCCGTCGGAGCAGAGCAGGAAGGTCGTGCCCGGCTCGACCTCGACGGTCTTCATGTCCACCTCGACCGAGGCTTCCGCGCCGAGCGCGCGGCTGATGACGTTGCGGCTCGGATGATTCGCCGCCTGCTGCGCCGTCATCCGCCCGGCGCGGACTTCCTCTTCGACGACCGAGTGGTCGTCGGTTTCGCGCCGGAGTCTCCCGTCGGGGCGCAGGGAGTAGAGGCGCGAGTCGCCGACGTGGCCGATGGTCGCGCGCGTGCCGTCGAGGTGGAGCGCGACGATGGTGGTCGCCATCATCGAGAACTTCGGGTGCTCGCGCGACATCCGGTGAATCGAGTCGTTGGCGCGCTGGATGGCAATCTCCATCAAGTCTTCAACGTCCTCGCCCGCGTTGTGGTGGCGGAAGGCTTCGCCGAGGACTTCGACGGCGGTCTGCGAGGCGACCTCTCCGGCCTCCGCGCCGCCCACGCCGTCGGCCACGACGTAGAGATGGTGCTCCGTGTCCGCGAGCATCGAGTCTTCGTTCAGGGGGCGACGCTCGTTCAGGCCGCGGTCGGTGACGAACGCCGTCTCGATGCGGACGCCGGTCGAGTGTTCTGTCATTGAACTGCCTCCGGGACTCTGATCTCCTCTGCGGTCGGGCGTTGGACTTTCGCCGCCGGGCGGCGCGCGGGCTCGGCGTCGCTCGCGTTGCGGTGCGAGAAGGCGAGGAGCATCCCCAGCATTGCGAAGCTGGTGATGAGGCTGAAGCCGCCGTGGCTGACGAAGGGCAGGGTGATGCCCGTCATCGGCAGCGCGCGCGTCGTGCCGCCGATGTTGACGAGCGCCTGAAAGCCGATGAAGGCCGAGAGCCCAGCCGCGCAGAGCTTCGTGAACATGTCGCGCGCTTCGAGTGACGTGCGAACCCCCGCGTTGACTAAGACGATGAGCGCGAGGATGACGACCGCGCCGCCGAAGAGTCCGAGTTCCTCGCCGATGGCCGCGTAGATGTAGTCGGAGTCGGCCACCGGAATCACTTCGGAGAAGCCGAGCCCAAGCCCTCGACCGCTGACGCCGCCCGCCGCGATGCCGAAGGTGGCCTGCGCGGGCTGGAAGGCGATGCGGTCGAACCAGATATCCACGTTCACCGTCTTCTGCATCGCCGGGCTCTCCTCGGCGAGTTGCCGCATCCGCTCGTTGCTGGCGAGCGCGTCGTCGTAATCCTTCTTCCACCAAGAGACTTCGGGGTCGGGCGGCGTGAAGCCGTCGAGCCAGAGGTGGAAGCGCTGCTTGATGCGCGCCGGGAGCACGGCTTGGACGGGCTGCGAGAGCGTGGCGAGCGTCGGCACTTTCTCCTGCACGTTCGGCGGCAGAGCGCCGACGACGAGGACGGCGACGACGAGGACGAGCGAGCCGACGAAGAGCAGAAGCTGCGGCCAGCGCCGGACGGCGACGAGATAGAGCGTCGCGTAGGCGCTCGAAAAGACGAGCATCTGGCCGAAGTCCTTGAGCGCGAAGAAGGGGATAAAGGGGATGACGCCCATCATCAAAAGCGGGACGACGTTGCGCGCGCGCGGCATCCCCCAGTAAGTGCGCGCCAGTTCTCGATAATGCGCCGTCAGGATTCCGGCGAAGCCGAGAAGGAAGGGAATCTTCGACGGCTCCCACGGCGTCATGTTGCCGAGCGCCTTGCCCGCGCTCGAAGTGGCGACGGCTAAGGCGAGCGGAACGAGCGTCACGACGACGATGATGAAACTGTGTCGCTGTATCCAGTCGAGATACTTATCCTGTATGCAGACCCAGAAGGCGAGGGCCATTGCGAAGAACGAGAAGAGCGGAATCCAAGTGAAGCTCGAAGTGAGAATCTGCCCGACCGTGACCTGCGAGCGACGGGTAATCTGCGGCGTGGCTTCGGGCTGCGGCGCGGTCGCCTCCATCCCCAACATCTTCTTTTTGTCGGCGTCGTAGTACTGGCTGACAAAGCGGAGGCGCTGCACCTGCGTCTTCTCGGCGCGCGCCTGCGCCTTGCTGCCGGAGCCGTATTCGGGGTCGCTGTAGAGGCGGTACTGCACGAGCATCCCGACGGAGAAGAGCAGGATGGCCGCCGTGTAGAGCGTCCAGTTGCCCTTGAACTTCATCACGCGCGAGAGCCAGAAGAGGAGCCCGACGAGCGGCACGTAGAGCAGGAGGTCGCGGACGGCGCTCACCAGCGAAGGCTCGTAGCCGCGCAGGAGCGCCGATTCATAGACGGCGACGTAGCCGACGATCTGGAAGCCCGCGATTAAAAGCAGCAGCAGAAGATGTGTCGAAGCCCTGTTCTTCATAAAGTCAGACCGGAATCACTCGTCACCCAAGTACGAATCTCAAATTCGGAATCTCAAATCTCAAATCTGAAATTTCAAATTTGAAATCTTAAATCCTCTTCCTCAAAACCCCTCCGAAACGGGAGCCGCCGTCGTCGCCTCTAACCTTGCGCCGCCGGGGCCGTGGGCGTCGCCGGACGGCGGTTGGCGGGCGTCGCCCTCTGGCGCGGCGTGGCGCGCGGGGCGGCGGGCGTTGACTGTGTTTGCGGCGTCGCCTGCGGGCGCGTTTGCGGCTGAGACGGCTGCCCCTGTTGCGGCTGCGGCTGCTGTGGTTGCGGCCCGGCGGGGAGTCCGAGCAGGCCGAGGTCTCTGGCCTTGAGGACGAGCGCGGCGGCGATGGGCGCGGCGGCGCGCGAGCCGTAGCCGCCGCCCTCGACGATAACGGCGATGGCGAGTTGCGGGCGGTCGAGCGGCGCGATGGACAGATACCAACTGTCAATGCGGAACTCCGGGTCCATGACGGGAACCACGTATTCTCGGATCGGGTTGCCGCGCCGGTCGCGCTCGATCTTCTTCTGCGTGACGGGCTCGCCGCGCTTGTCGTAGAGCGGGACTTCCTTCTCGGCAGTTCCCGTCTTGCCGCCGGTGATGATGCCCTGCTCGTGGACGGGGCCGAAGACGCCGCGCGCCGTGCCCGACGCGCCACCCGCCACGAGCCCCATGATGCGGCGCATCTCGGCGGCGTGCTGCGGCGAGGTGGCCTGCGCCCACGCCTGCGGCATGAGGTCGTATTCGATCTTCGGCTTCATCAGCTTGCCTTCGAGGTTGGCGATGGCCGCGGCGGCGAGCGCCATCTGGAACGGCGTCATCTGTCCCGAATATCCTTGCCCGTAGCCGACGAGCCCCAAGTCGAAGGGGCGCATGCGCGGCCAGACGGCGATGGTCGCCTCGCGCGGCGCGAGGGCGCGCGCCACCGAAGGCTGGCTCGCGTTCCAGATTTGCGGCTGCTTGCGCCCACGGATGGCGTCGGTCGTGTTGTTGTACGGCGTGATGCCGACGAGCCGCGCGGCCTCGGCCATCTTCTCCGGGCCGAGCTTAATCGCCATCTGCGCGAAGTACTGGTTGCAGGAGACTTCGTAGGCCGTATCAATGCCGATGCGCCCGTGGACTTCGCCCGCGCCGCCCGCGTCGAAGATGGGCTTCGCGCCGCGCTCGGCGTAGAAGCCCGCGCCGGAGCAGTTGAAATGCTCGCCCTGCATCCCGGCGTTGAAGGCCGCGAGCATCGTCACGGTCTTGAAGGTCGAGCCGGGGATGTAGTACGCGCCGAGCGCGCGGTTGACGAGCGGCTTGTCGCGGTCGTTCGCTTCGAGCCGAATCCAAGTGGCCTCGTCCTGCGCCTCCTTCAAGCTGTAAGAAGGGTTGCTGAACATCGCCAGCACCTCGCCCGTCTGCGGGTTGAGGACGACGACCGCGCCGTGGCGTCCGCGCAGTTGCGCGACGGCCTCCTTCTGCAACTCCGCATCAATCGTCAGGCGCACGTCGAGGTTGGCGGGCTGCTTAATCTCGCGCTCCAACACCACGTCAATCGCTTCGGGCGCGGCCCCGCTCTGGATGCCGAAGAGGGCGCGCTCTAACCCGGCGTCGCCACGGTCGGAGCCGAACAGTTGCGCCATCTCCAAGTCGAGCGGGTACTCGCGGACGATCTGCCCGCCCGCGCCGCGACGGTAGAGCGCGAGCGCGCGCTCAAGGCTCCCCGAACGGTCGAGAATCCAGCCGCGCAGAGTTGACTCGGCGAGCCGCCGGTTACGGAGGTCTTTGTAGCTCAACTCCTGAAAGCGCTCGTTGGTCTCTTCGGCGTACTGCGCCCAGTAAACGTGGAAGCCGAAGACCGCGAGCGCGAGCAGGACGAAGACCCAGCGCATCGCGCGCAAGCCACGGTTGGTCGAGGTCACGCCGAGACGGTCGCGCACCTCCGGCGGCAAGTCCGCGACCTGCAACCCGCCGCGACTCGCGCGCCGGTGCCGGAAGCTCAGCAACAGGGAGACGACAAGCAGCAGCGCCAGCAACGCGAACCCCGCCGTGTAGATGAGGCTCATCATCGCGGGCTGCTTTTCGGGAATGTCTGCTAGAAGAAACATGCGTTTCGGTAAATGGTGAAGAGTAAATGGTGAATGGTGAAGAGGCGGCGGCCTTTATCCATTTACCATTTACTCTTCACCATTTACCATTTACCCCCTTTTGAATCTCACTTCCACGTCGCCGAAGCCGACCACATCGCCGTCCACGATCTGCCGCGCCTCGCCGTAGGCGATGCGTCGCCCGTTGACGTAAGTGCCGTTGGTCGAGCCGGTGTCGGCGACGAGGAGCGTGCCCTCCCGGTTCATCAGGATGGCCGCGTGAATCTTGGAGACGCTCGGATGGTCAAGGTGGAGGTCGTTGTCCGACACCCGACCGACGTTCAGGCGGCGACCGCCGGGACGAAACATGAGCACCTTCTCCTGCGAGCCGCCGGGCAGAGTGATGCGCGCCGCGACGGCCACGTCCTGCGAGACGGGCGGCGACAGAGCCTTCGGAATCGGAATCCCTTCGACCTCTCTGGCGTGGCGCGCGGCCTCGTCCTGCTGCTTCAACTCCTCCTCGAACTCGCCGTAGGTCGGGTCAACCGCGATGCCGGTCGTGAAGATGTCAACGGTCGTCTCGACCTTGATGGGCGCGAGCGTGCGCAGGCGGCGGTCGTTGATGTAATCAATCGCCCCGGCGAGGACTTCGTGTTCGAGTTCCTTGATGTATTCGGGTGGGGCTTCGGAGTGCGTGCCCCACTCGATTTTGAGTTTGAAGAGGTGCGGGGCGATGCGGCGGCCCTCGTCGTCGGGGCGCACGCGCTCGTCAATGAGGTGCTTCATGCGCTCGATGAGGCGGGTGGTGGTGAAGCCGCTCTGCGTCTCCGGCTCGCGTCCGAGCTTGCGGTCGACGACCGCGCCCATGCCCTCGAAGACGCGGCGCATGAGTCGCTCGACCAGCGCCTCGTCGCGCTTCTGATCCTTATCTTTGCTCATATGGGGTCGGGGCAATAACTCCAAATACTTTAACACGCCGGGCCACAAGTCCCGGCGGTCACGGATTCGAGCAAGGGGAGGGGAACAAAATGCTTTTGAATTACTCTGCGCGTATTTTAGCCGAAACCAGCCGCCGGGGGAAAGAAGGCAAGGGGGAAAAGGGGAAAGGGGAAGAGGGTCAAAGGGGGAAGACAAAACCGGAGCCGGCTTTCCTCCTTTGACCCTCTTCCCCTCTTACCCCTTTTCCCCTTCCGTTGCTCAGGACGCTTGCGCGGCGTCGCGGATGGTCAGGTCGAAGGTGCCGGGGGCGACTTTGCGGAAGCGGCGGTTGCGGTTGAGCGAGACGGCGATGCTGATGGTAGGGTTCTGGCCCGTGAACTGGAAGCCGCCGTCGAGGAGCCGGTTGTAAATCTCGTTGACGTGGAGCGGCCCGCCCGACTCGCGGAGCAGGACGGCGGTCGCCTGCGGGATGGTGCGCTCGAAGAAGCGGTCGGTCGAAGGCTCGGTCGCGGGCCTGAGCGGCGGGATGGGCTCGCGCGCGACGTGGACGTGCGCGGGCGGCGAGGGCTGCTGGTACGCGCCGCCGCCGGGCGGGCTGTTCCTCACGGCGTCGCGCCGCAGGGCGACTTCGATCTCCACGTCCGAAGGCGCGTTGTGCGAAGAGGAGACGCCGAACGAAGAAGAGAGGATGCGGAACATCGCCGCCTCGGTCTGGCTGATGATGGCGTCCATCTCGTTCAACTCGGTGCGCACCCGTTCGGCCTCGGCCTCAAGGTCGGCGAGCCTCGACGCCAGACGCGAGCGCGTCGCCCGCGAATGTCGCAAGCCCTGTTCGAGCGTGGAGAGAAGATTTTCGTCAGGCATATCTTCGATTTCAGATTTTGGATTTCAGATTCTGGATCGGCACTCTACTTAACCTCGCAGCCGGATTTTGAACCGCTCAGCCTTCGTCGCTCAGTCAATCCAAAATCCAAAATCTAAAATCCTCTAGGTTTCCCTTTCGAGGATGAACGTCGGGATGGAGCGCAGGGCGTCCGTGTAGTCGGAGGGCTTGAGGGCGTCGAGCGAGCGGCTGGCCGCCTCGGCGAACCCGGCGGCGCGGGCGCGGGCGCGTTCCAGAGCGCCGCTCCGCTCAGCCGCGCGTTGGAAGGTCGCGCGCGGCGTGGAGTCGTAGCCGCCCTCGCGCATCACGCCCTGCACCGTCGCCTTCATGCCCGGCTCTTTTTCGAGCAGGTAGATGAGCGGCAGAGTGACTTTGCCTTCGACCAAGTCCACGCCCGCCGCCTTGCCCAGAGCGTCCTCCTGCGCCGTGAAGTCGAGCAGGTCGTCCACCAGTTGAAAGGCCGTCCCCAGTTGCAGCCCGTAGTCGCGCAGAGCCTCCTGCTCGGCGGGTTTCGCGCCGCCGAGAATCGCGCCGATCTCGCAGCACGCGCTGAAGAGGTAAGCGGTCTTGCGCCGCAGCACGTCGAAGTACTGCTCCTCCGTCACGTCGGCGCGACCGATGAGCGTCAACTGCAACAGCTCGCCCTCGGTCATCTTCCGCGTGACGGCGGTGAGGATGTCGAGGACGGGCAGGGAGCGCTCGCCGAGGCTCGTCTCGAAGGCCGACATGTAGAGCCAGTCGCCCATCAAGACCGCCGTCTGATTGCCGAAGCGGCTGTTGATGGAGGGGCGGTTGCGGCGCGTCTCGGCGTTGTCAATGATGTCGTCGTGGACGAGCGTCGCCGTGTGGAGGAACTCCATGACGGTCGCCATCCGCACGACGTTCGCGCGCGCGTCGCCGCCGACCGCGTAGGTCGAGAGCAGCGTCAGGGCCGGTCGGACGCGCTTGCCGCCGGAGGCGCGCAGGTAGTCTCCGATGTAGGAGATGACCTGAATGTTCGAGCGCGCCTGACGCCCGAACTCCGCCTCGACCTGTTCGAGTTCCGGCGCGATGAGACTGAAGATGCGTCTGGCCGTGAGTTGTGGTGCTTCGATGGCGGCGGTGTGCCCGGATGTCTGCATAGTTTGGAGTAAGCGGTGAGCAGTAAGCAGTGAGCGGGATGAATTGTTTCTGCTCACCGCTGACCGCTGACTGCTCACCGTCTTAGTTTGAACGATAGTTGGTGTACTGCATGTTGATGCCGAAGTCTTTCTCTTTGAGGCGCGCGATGACGTCCTGCAAGGTGTCGCGGTCTTTCCCGGTGACGCGTACCACGTCGCCCTGAATCGAGGCTTGCACTTTGGCCTTCGTGTCCTTGATGTGCTTGACGATCTCTTTGGCCTTGTCCGTCGGGATGCCCTGCTGGATGGCGACGTGCTGGCGGACGGTGCCGCCCGCCGCCGGCTCCACGCGACCGTAACTGAAAGCCTTCAGGGGGACGCCGCGCCGGACGAGCTTCTGTTGCAGAATGTCGTTCATGTTGCGGAGCTTCGTCTCGTCCTCGGCGGTGAGGATGAGTTCTTCCTTTTCGAGCACCACCTCGGCCTTGCTGCCCTTGAAGTCGAAGCGCTGCCTGACCTCTTTCATCGTCTGGTCAAGCGCGTTGACGATCTCGGCGCGCTCGACCTGCGACACGATGTCGAATGAATTCTGTTGAGCCATAAATAAAGTGATGAGCGCGGATTGATGAGCGATGGGTAAAAACGTGCCCTGAAATCCATCACTCTTCGCCTTCGCCCGTCCCTGTCTTTATAACATTAACGCGCCTTGAGGGAAAGTTTGATTCGCCGTGGGGTTTGAGAAAATCCGCGTGCGCGGGGAAGGGCGGCGGGCCGCTCAGGACTGTTCGAGGCCGAAGAGGCGGAAGAAGTTTTCGGAGGTCGCGCGGCCCAGCTCTTCGTGGGAAACGCCGCGCAATTCGGCGAGGAAGCGGGCCGTCTCGACGACGTGCGCGGGCTCGTTGCGGCGGCCACGGAAGGGGACGGGCGAGAGGAAAGGACAATCGGTCTCGACGAGCAGGCGTCCGAGCGGCACGACGCGCGCCGCGTCCCGCAGCGCCTCGGCCTTCTTGAAAGTCACGTTCCCGGCGAACGAAACATAAAAGCCCATCTCGACGACGCGCTCCGCCATCCGAACGCTCCCGCCGAAGCAGTGCATGACGCATCCGAGCCCCGCGCCCGACCACTCTTCGCGCAGAATCTCGACCGTCTCTTCGTCCGCCTCGCGCGAATGAATCACGACGGGCTTTCGCAGCTCGCGCGCCAGACGGAGTTGCCGCCTGAAGACTTCGCGCTGCACGTCGCGCGGCGAATGGTCGTAATGAAAATCGAGCCCGATCTCGCCCAGCGCGACGACGCGCCCGCCGCTCTCAAGCAGCCGCCGCAGGAGTCGTTCCGCCGCCTCGTCGAACAGCTTCGCGTCGTGCGGGTGGACGCCGACGGCGGCGTAGATGCCCTCGTATTTTTCGGCGACGGCCACCGCCCGCTCGAAGTTCCCGCCGTGCGGGTCGCCCGTCCCCACGTTCAGCAACGCCCGCACGCCCGCCGCCCGCGCGCGCGCCAACACCTCGTCCCGGTCGGCGTCGAACTCCTCGCCGTCAATGTGCGCGTGCGAATCAACGAACATGAGAAGGCTCAGAGCTATTTGAGCCGTGCGCCGTTCGGCACGTCTTCCGTGAAGGAGGCGAGGACGGGGCGGCCTTCGTCGCCGACGGAGGCGGCGAGCACCATGCCCTGCGACTCGAAGCCTCGGAGCTTGCGCGGCTGGAGGTTCGAGACGACGACGATCTTGCGACCGATGAGGTTTTCGGGCTCGTAGTGCTGCGCGATCCCGGCGAGTATCTGTCGCGGCTCGGCCTCGCCCACGTCGACGGTGAAGCGCAGAAGCTTGTCGGCCTTCGGCACGCGCTCGGCGGTCAGGATTTCGCCGACGCGCATCTCGACTTTGGCGAAGTCGTCAATCGTGATGTAGCTGACGACGCCTTCGGGCGTCGCCGCCGCCGGGGCCGTGGGAGCGCCGGGGACGGCTTCGGCTTCGGTCGCGCCGCGCATCGGCGGCTCTGCGGGCTTCACCTCGCTCGCCGTCTCCGAGCCGGGCACGGCGGCCTGCGTCGCGTGCGCGCCGGAGGGTTGCGAGCCTGCGGGCTCTTTCTCGTTTCGTTGTGCGATGTCTCTCTCAATCTCTGCCATCGTCTTTGCCTTATCAATGCGCGGGAAGATGGGCGACACTTCGCCGAGGCGCGTGCCCGCCGCCAAGCCTCCCCAGCGGAGTCCGTTCGGGTCAGACTTTTCTATCTCATCCGTCTGACCGAGTTGAAGCCAGAGCGCGCGCATCGCCTCCGGCATGAAAGGGTAGAGCATGACGGCCAGCCAACGCAGCGTCTCAGCCGAGCGATAGAGCACCGCGCCGAGCGTCTCGCGCTGCTCCTCGTTCTTGGCAAGCTCCCACGGCTTCGCGTCCGAGATGAACTTGTCGACGCGCGCGATCATGCCCCAGACCGTTTCGAGCGCGCGATGAAAGGCGAAGTCCTCGAAGCCCTGCACGAACTGGTCGCGGACGAGTTCGAGGCTGCTCGCCAAGTCCTGCGCATCCGAGCCGACGCCGACGCGCTTCGCTTGCAGCCGCCGCGCCTCGGAGATTTCGGGCGAGGGAACCGCGCCGTCGAAGTAGCGATGGATCATCGTCAGCGTCCGGCTCGCGAGGTTGCCGAGCCCGCTCGCCAGATCGCTGTTCACGCGTTCGAGGATGACTTCGTAATCCACCTTGCAATCCTGCCCGAAAGACATCTCGCGGAGCAGGAAGTAGCGCACGGCGTCGGGCTGGTAGTGCTTCACCAGCGTCGCCAGTTCGAGCGCGTTGCCGAGCGTCTTCGAGCCCTTGCGCCCCGTCTGGTCGAGCCACATCCCGTGCGCCACGACCGCGCGCGGCAACTCGATGCCCGCCGCCAAAAGCATCGCAGGCCACAGAACGGCGTGCTGCCGGAGGATGTCTTTGCCGATGAGGTGAAGCCCCGGCCAGAACTTTTCAAATTTCTCGCGCCCCACTTCCGCCTGTCGCGTTTCGCTCCCCCAGCCGAGCGCCGTGATGTAGTTGATGAGCGCGTCGAACCAGATATAAATCGTGTGCGCCGGGTCGTCCGGAACGGGAATCGCCCAGCCGACCGACGAACGCAAGCGGCTGATGGAAGTGTCCTGCAAGCCGCCGCGCACGAAGCTCAAGACCTCGTTGCGCCGCGCTTCGGGGCGGATGAAGTCGGCCCGCGATTCGTACAGCTCAAGCAGCACCTCGTCGTAATCGGAGAGTCGAAAGAAGTAGCCCTCCTCGGCGACGCGATCCACGCTCGCTTCATGAATCAAACACTTCGGCGCTTCCGTCTCGCTCGCGGCGGGCGCTAATTCCTCGTCGGTCTTGAACGTTCCGCACGGCGCGCAGAACCAGCCTTCGTAGAAATCCTTGTAGATATTCTCGCGGCCCTTCGGCGTCGTGCCGCCCGCCACGCGCCGCCAGAAGTTGGCCGCGCCCTCGTAATGAAACGACTCGCTCGTCCGCATGAAGAAGTCGTAGCCGCCGTGCTCGCCGTCGAGCCCGAAGGCGGCGAACATCTTCGTCATCTCCGAGACGATGTAATCAACCTGCCCCTTCGGCGTCCGCCCGTTCCTCTCGGCGGCGCGCGCGATGTTCAGGCCGTGCTCGTCCGTGCCCGTCAGAAAACAGGTCTCGTAACCACGCTGCCGCTTGTAGCGCGCCAGACAGTCCGCGACCACCGTCGTGTACAGGTGCCCCATGTGCGGCAGACTGTTCGCGTAATAAATCGGCGTGGTGACGTAGAAAGTCTTCATGGGTGAATGGTAAATGGTGAATGGCAAATGGTGAATGATGAAGCGGCACTGGCCTTTATCCATTTACCGTTCACCAGCTTCTCACTCCCTTCCTCTAATCAGCGCCATCGCTTCGGCTCGGGTGCGTGGGTCTTTGCGGAAGCCGCCGCGGATGGCCGAGGTGATGGTGAGCGCGCCGGGCTTCTTGACGCCGCGAAGCGACATGCAGGTGTGCTCGGCCTCCATCACGACCATCACGCCGAGCGGTTTCAGGCCGTCGTAGAGCGTGTCGGCAATCTCCGAGGTGAGCCGCTCCTGCACTTGCAGCCGCCGCGCGAAGGTCTCGACGAGCCGCGCGAGTTTCGAGAGGCCGACGATGCGCCCGCCCTTCGGGATGTAGGCGATGTGGCAGCGGCCCATGAAGGGGGCGAGATGGTGCTCGCACAGCGACGCGAAATGGATGTCGCGGACAATCACCATCTCGTCGTGCTTGTCGCCGGGCAGAGGCTGCACGTGCTCGTGCGGGTCTTCGCGCATCCCGGCGGTCAACTCGGCGTACATCTCCGCGACGCGGAGTGGCGTTTGTCGGAGGCCGGGCCGCTCCGGGTCTTCGCCCACGCCTTCGAGGAGGAGACGGATGCCGCGCGCAATCTTTTCGAGGTCTAACTCGCGCGCCGTCGTCTCCGCAAAAATTTCTTCGGGCGCGTTGGCCGGAAGTTTAGTCGCCATGCTTCACAAACCTTTGGCCGCCTTGAGCCGGGCGGGTCACTTCTTTTGATGGAAGGCCGCGAGCGCGGCGGCCTCGACCGCGCGCCAAGGCACTCCGGCCTTCTGCGCGGCGGCGCGGCACTGCTCGAACTCCGGCGTCGCGCCCTTCGCGCGCCCGCCGGCGAGCGCGACTTTAACATCCAACGGGCCGAACTCCGTCTCGACCCGCACGACCTCGCGCTCCAACGCGCGGCGCTCGACCTCGTAGCTGCGCGCGCCGATGGTCGTCGTCTCGTCGAAGAGGAGTCCGAGCATCGCTTCTTTATCCGAAGGCCGGCAGAGAATCGAGATGAGCACGCCCGGTCGGTTCTTCTTCATCTGCACGGGCGTGAAATAACAGTCGAGCGCGCCGCGCGCGAGCGCCAAGTCCATCAGGTTGCCGACGACCTGCGGCGAGGCGTCGTCAATGTTCGTCTCGACCATCAAGAGCGTTTCGTCTCGCCCGCCAACCTCACTTACCGGCTCGGCCTCCGCTTCGCCGAGCATCACGCGGAGCACGTTCGGGAAGTCTTTATATTCGCGCGTGCCCGCGCCGTAGCCGGTCTTCTCGACGCGCATCCGTGGGAGCGGCCCGAACGACTCGCAGACGGTGCTGACGATGGCCGCGCCGGTCGGCGTCACGAGTTCGCCTTGAATGTCGGTCGAGTAGATGGGCGCACCGCGCAGCAACTCGGCGACGGCGGGCGGCGGGACGGGGAAGAGCCCGTGAGCCATGCGGACTGTGCCGCTCCCGACGTGCAACGGCGACGAGACGAAGCGCTCGACTTCGAGCAGTTCAAAACAGACGCACGCGCCGACCACATCAACAATCGCGTCCACCGCGCCGACCTCGTGGAAGTGAACGCGCTCGACGGCGATGTTGTGGACGCGCGCCTCGGCTTCGGCCAGCCGCCCGAAGATGTTCGCCGCGCGTTCCCTGACGCCTTCGCTCAGTCCAGACCCTTCGATGATCTGAACGATGTCGGACAAGTGACGATGGCTCGTCTCCTCGCCCGTCGTCACTTTCGCGCGCGTCGCGCCGATGCCTGAGCGGTCAACCTGCTCGAAAGAGATTTCGTAGCCGGGCACGTCGAGCAGGGCCAACTGCTCCCGCAAGGCGCGCGGGTCGGCCCCGGCGCTGACGAGCGCGCCGAGCGTCATGTCGCCGCTGATTCCGGCGAAGCAATCGAAGTAGAGTGTTCGCATCACAAATCGAGGAGCGGCAGAACCTCGCCCGCCTTCCCCTCAAGCACCTCGTCGCACATCTCCGAGAGCGGTGTCGGCTCCGGGTTGACTTCGACCAGATACGCGCCCGCGCGCCGCGCGTACTCCGGCAGGCCCGCCGCCGGATAGACAATCGCCGAAGTCCCGACGACGAAGCACACGTCGCACTCCGAAGCGCGCAAGGCCGCCGCCCGAAAAACTTCCTCCGGCAAGACTTCGCCGAACAGCACCACGTCGGGCCGCATCGAGTCTCCGCACGCGCGACACTTCGGCGGGCGCTCTTCCTCCCCGACGCGGCGCAAATCTTCGCGCGCCTCGCACGCGAGACAACGTGCCGTCCAGATGCTCCCGTGCAGCTCAAGCACTCCGCGCGAACCGGCGGCGGCGTGCAGCCCGTCAATATTCTGCGTGGCGAGGGTGAACCGCGAGAACCTCTCCTGCCAGCGCGCGAGCGTCTCGTGCGCGGGATTCGGCTTGAGGCTTTCGAGCTTCCGACGCCGGTAGTCGAACCACTCCCAGACGGCTGGCAAATCGCGCGCGACCATCCCGGCGGAAGAGATCACGTCGAAGGGCAGACCCTTCCAGACGGTCGTCCCGCCGCCGCCGCGAAAGGTCGGGACGCCGCTCTCGGCGGACACGCCCGCGCCCGTCAGAACGAAGACGCGGCGGGCCGCGCGGAGCCTCTCGCGGAGACGCTCCGAGACGTTGATTTGAGTCTGCTTCCGTGTCAAAGCTGAAGGATGGTAGCAGAGCGCAATACGCCGATGTCAAGCGAGACGACTCCGCCGCGTTGGCAACCCGCGACGGCGCTGCGCTATACTTTCGATTTTCTCGTCCCGCCTCCTTCGACGTTCGTGCGGGCCGGGATTAACATCGGTGGAAGGATTGTAAACGTTTGAATCTCATCGCCCTTCAGGAGAGTTTGCGCGAGCGCGTGCGCGCGGCAGCCGCCGACAGGTTCGGGGTCGAACTCGAACAGGTCTCGGCGGAAGTCCCTCCGCGCACCGAACTCGGCGACCTCGCCTTTCCGGTCGCCTTCGAGCTGGCGAAGCGCATCAAGCAGGCGACCGGCGAGAAGAAGAACCCGCGCGCCATCGCCGAAGAGTTGAAGGTCGAACTCGAAGCCGTCGCAGAAGTCGCGCGCGTCGAAGTCGCGGGCGCTGGCTACCTCAACCTCTTCCTCGACCGCGCGCTCTTGCTCGCCGGGCTGACCGCCGCTCAAAAGTCCGCGCCGCCTTCCGCCGAACCCGCGTCTGCTTCTGAAGAACCGGACGCGCGACCGAAGCGGATGGTCGAGCATACGAGCGTCAACCCGAACAAGGCGGCGCACGTCGGACATCTCCGCAACTCGGTCATCGGCGACACCTTCGTCCGCGTCCTCCGCGCCAGAGGCGAGCGCGTCGAAGTCCACAACTACATTGACAACACGGGCGTGCAGGTCGCCGACGTGGTGGTCGGGTTTATTCATCTCGAACGCATGACGCTTGAAGACGTGCGCGCGCTCGACGCCTCGCTCACGCCCGAACACCCTTTCGATTATTACTGCTGGGACTTGTACGCGCGCGTCGGCCTCTTCTACCGGGGCGGCGACCCCGAAGGCAAGGAAGACCCGGAGCGGCTGCGGCTGCGCGTCGAGACGCTGCACGCGCTCGAAGAGGGCGCGAGCGAGACGGCGGCGCTCGCCGACTACGTGGCGACGCGCATCGTCAACTGCCACCTCGACACGATGGGGCGGCTCGGAATCCGCTACGACCTGCTCCCGCGCGAGTCCGAAGTCCTCCACTTTCTCTGGCAGCACGCCTTCGAGCGGATGAAGGCTTCGGGCGCGATTCGCCTTGAGACGGAGGGCCGCAACGCGGGCTGCTGGGTGATGCCGATGGACACACATTCGAGCACCGACGAGCACGAGGCCGACAAGGTCATCGTGCGCTCGAACGGAACCATCACCTACACGGGCAAGGACATCGCCTATCAACTGTGGAAGCTCGGACAGGTTGACCTCAACTTCAACTTCAAACCCTTTCGCGCCTCTGAAGACGGCCACACGGTCTGGACGACGACGAGCGCGCCCGACGAGGCCGACGCCGCGCGCGCGCCGAAGTTCGGCGGCGGCGCGACCGTCTACAACGTTATTGACTCTCGACAGTCTTACCCGCAGGAGGTCGTCCGTCGCGGCGTCGCGGCGGTCGCGCCCGAAGTCGGCGAGGAGGCGAGCGTCCATCTCTCATACGAGATGGTCACGCTCTCGCCCGCCGCCGCCGAAGAACTCGGCGTCGAGTTGAGCAGCGAAGACCGCGCGCGCCCCTTCATCGAGATGAGCGGGCGTCGCGGTCTGGGCATCAAGGTTGACGACCTGATTGACCGGCTCGAAGAGAACGCCTTGAAGGAGGTCGAGTCGCGCCACCCGCAACTCTCGGACGAGGAGAGGCGGAAGACCGCGCACGTCATCGCCGTCGGCGCGCTCCGCTACTTCCTCTTGAAGTGGACGCGCAATTCCGTCATCGTCTTCGACTTTCAGGAGGCGCTCTCGTTCGAGGGCGAGACCGGCCCTTATTGCCAGTACGCAGCCGTCCGCGCCAACTCGATCTTCCGCAAGCTCGACGCCCCGGCGGTTGAGCGGGCGCTCGGATTCGTCGCCGCGAAGTTTGACGAAAGGGCTGCTGACCGGAGCGAAGGCATCGGCGCGGTGTTGAGCGGCGAGGGCGGAGACGAGATTTGGTCGCTGACGACACAGGCG
>DASTQX010000391.1:0-8140 GCA_035761505.1 Pyrinomonadaceae bacterium | reverse complement strand
AGGCGGGTGAGGCCGCCATTCAGGGGATGCTCTCGGCGCTCGACCCGCACTCGAACTTCTTCACGAAGGCCGAGTACCAGAGGCTCTTGCAGGATCAGGAGTCGCGCTTCACCGGCATCGGCGTCTCCATCCTCCGGCGGCGCGACGGCGTCTATGTCCAGACGCCGCTCGAAGGCACACCGGCGGCGAAGGCGGGGCTGCGCTTCGGCGACCGCATCGTCGAGGTTGACGGCAAGGACGCGCGCGAGTGGACGACGCCCGAAGTCTCGAAGGCCGTGCGCGGCCCCGAAGGCGAGCGCGTGACCATCAAGATCGAGCGCGCCGGGGCGCTCGCGCCGCAGTTCTACACCATCGTCCGCGGCTCCGTGCCGCAGCCCTCCATCCGCAACACCTTCCTGGCCCGCCCCGGCGTCGGTTACATCGGGATGACGGGCGGCTTTACGCAGACGACCGCCGAAGAGTTGAAACAGTCGCTCGACAGCCTCCGCCGCGAAGGGATGCAGCAAGTCATCCTCGATTTGCGCAACAACCCCGGCGGGCTGCTCGGCCAGTCAATCGAAGTGGCGAGCCAGTTCATCGAGCGCGGCAAGGCCATCGTCTCGGTGCGCGGGCGCGGCGGCGAGACCAACCGCGAATACAAGAGCACGATTGCCGAGCCCGTCTCTTACCCGCTCGTCATCCTCATCAACCGCAACTCGGCCTCGGCCTCCGAGATCGTCGCCGGGGCCGTGCAGGATCACGGGCGCGGCATCCTCGTCGGCGAGACGAGCTTCGGCAAGGGGCTCGTCCAGAAGGTCTTCCAACTGCCCTACGGCGCGGGGCTGACTTTGACGACCGCGAAGTACTACACGCCTTACGGTCGCTTGATTCAGCGCGAGTACACGGGCGGCTCTTTCTACGACTACTACACGCGCCACGGCGTCGAGGCGGGGCCGACGCCGCAGACGCCCGCGCAGCCGAGCGTGCCCGCCGTGCCCGGCGCGGCTCCGGCGGACGTGCCGACGCCTCTGCCCACGCCGCAGGCGACGCCTTCGGGCCCGGCCATCACGACGGCGGCGGGCCGCGTCTTCTACGGCGGCGGCGGCATCACGCCCGACTACGAGGTCAAGCCGATTGACTTGACCGTCCCGGCGCGGGCGCGCATCTTCGAGGAGTCTTTCTTCTTCGTCCGCGCGCTCGTCGGCGGGCAGATTCCGGGCTTCGAGTCTTACCGCCTCAACGCGGGGCCGCAGTTCGACCGCTACCCGCGCCCGACCGACCTCCCCGTCAACGACAAGCTCATCGAAGCCTTCCGCGCCTTCGTCCGCAAAGACCCTGAGAGCGGGCTCGGCATGAAGCAGATTGACGCGGAACTCGACTACGTGCGTCTCCGCCTGCGCGACGACCTCATCACCGCCGCCTACGGCACAGACGCCGCCGGACGCTTCCTCCTTGAGAGCGACCCGCAATTCCTCCGCGCCCTCGAACTCCTCCCCGAAGCGCGCGCGCTCGCCGAGAACGTCCGCCGCGCCACCGCCTCGTAGCGAGCCGAAGCGGAGGACAATCACCGACATCTTCATCAAACAGCAAGCGGCCCGGCGACTAACAGCCGGGCCGCTTCTTTTCGCGCCGGAACGTGACTGAGCCCTCACTCGATGATGCGCGCGACGACGCACTTTAAGTAGAGCGTTTCGGGCACGCCGACCAAGACGGGATGGTCGCGCGACTGTGTGCGGCGCTCGACGATTTGGACGCGGCGGCGCGCGTCCGCGGCGGCCTCGGCGATGACTTCGAGGAACATCTGCTCGGTCATGTGGTACGAGCAGGTACAGGTGACGAGCACGCCGCCCGCGTCGAGCAGTTTCAGCGCGCGCAGATTGATCTCCTTGTAGCCGCGCGCCGCCGCCGGGACGCTCGCGCGGTTCTTGGCGAAGGCGGGCGGGTCGAGCACGACGGTCTGGAAGCGCTCGCCCGCCTCCTCCATCCCGCGCAGCGCGTCGAAGACGTTGGCCTCGACGAACTCGACGTTCGACGCGCCGTTCAACTCGGCGTTGCGGCGCGCGGAGGCGACGGCCTCCGCCGACACGTCGAGCCCTCTAACGCTCTCGCACGCAGGCGCGACGCTCAGGGCGAAGCCGCCGTTAAAGGTGAAACAGTCGAGCGCGCGCCCGCGCGCGTAGGCACGCGCCGCGAGGTGGTTCTCGCGCTGGTCTAAGAACGCGCCCGTCTTCTGCCCGCCGAGCGGCGAGACCAGAAAGCGGACGCCGTGCTGCACGACTTCGAGCGCGTCGGGCGGCTCGCCGTAGAGCACGCCCGCCTGCATCGGCAGCCCTTCGAGCATCCGCACGCGCACGTCGTTGCGCTCGACCACGGCGCGCGCGCCCGTCTCCTCGACGAGCAGTTCCGTGAGCATCCCCTTGATGGCCTCAGTCCCCTGCGAGAGCGTCTGCACGACGAGCACGTCCGCGTAGCGGTCGACGATGAGCGACGGCAGCAGGTCGCCTTCCGAATAGACGAGGCGATGGGCGTCGGCCTCCGTCTCAAGGCCCGCGCGACGCGCCAGAGCGTCGCGCAGGCGTTGACGCCACCACTCGCGCCCGACCTCCTCGTCCCTGTGCGTCAGAAGCCGCAGGGCGATCTCCGAGCGGTCGCTGTAGAGCGCCTGCGCGACGGGCCGCCCGCGCTCGTCGCGCACGCGCACGACCGAGCCGCCGATGGCGCGGCCCGCGTCCCGCACGTCGCTGCGGTAAATCCAGAGGTGCCCGGCGCGCGCGCGCTCCGCCCCGCGCCGGTTGATGGTGACGAAAGATTGGCTCATTGACTCATCGGCCCGTCGTCTGCTTGATTTGTCTCGGCGGCTCATTGAAACACTAATCCGCCGGGACATTCAAATAAGCTCCGCGCCGCCGCGTCAATCTTTCGGCTCTTGAAATAGTCCGGCGTTGGTTGTAGCCTACGGTCGTTAGTTCTAACACCTGAAAAATTATTCTCTGAAGACGAGGAGGTTCATCCCTATGCCTGAAGTCGGAGACATGGCCCCGGACTTCGAGTTGAAGAGCAGTCTGGCGAAAGACAAGACCGTTCGGCTCTCGGATTTTCGCGGCAACAGCAACGTCGTCATCGCTTTCTACCCGCTCGCGTGGACGCCCGTCTGAACGGCGCAGATGCCCGCGTATGAGGCCGACCTCGAACGCTTCAAGGGCTACGATGCTCAGGTCTTGGGCATCTCTGTCGACAGCGTCCCGTCCAACGCCGCTTGGGCCAAGAGCCTCGGCGGTCTCTCCTACGACCTCCTCAGCGACTTCGAGCCGAAAGGCGAAGTGGCCCGCGCGTTCGGCGCTTACCGCGAAGCCGACGGCATCTCGGAACGCGCCCTCTTCATCGTGGACAAGGAAGGCCGCATCGCTTACAAAGACATCCACGACATCGGAGACCAGCCCGACAACGAAGACCTCTTTGAGGTGCTCCGCAAGCTCTGAAGCGAAGCGGGCGCTCTCCGTCTAAACGTCAACGCAAAGGCGGGCCGCAACCCCTCGGAAGCGAAGTGAAATTCGCCTCCGAGGGGTGCGGCCCGTGAAGTTTTAGAGATAAAATCAGGGTATGAAAAGCGGCAAACCTTTTTTCAAGAACGAAGCCCGGTGGAACCTGTCCATCCACTACGGCGTGTTCTTGTTGGGGCTGCCGGCGCTTCTCTTCGCGCTGCTCGTCGGCTGGCCGAAGAGTTAGAAATCCGAGGCGGCGAAGCGGAAGGTTCAAAGGCATATGACGACACTCTCAAGAAAATGCGTCCCGTTCACGCCGTTCGACGGCGAGTTGTCGAAGGCGATCATCGCCATCGTCACGGCGGGCGGCGTGCACCTCAAAGATCAGGAGCCCTTCAACATCGCCGACGAGTTGGGCGACCTCGGCTTCCGCATCATCCCGCCCGAAGCCGAAGCGTCGCAACTCATGGTCACGCACCACCACTACGACCACACGGACGCCGACGAGGACATCAACGTCGTCTTCCCGCTCGACGTGCTGCGCGACCTCCAGACGGAAGGCTTCATCGGCGGCATCGCGCGCAAGCACGTCGGCTACATGGGCTACACGATGCAGCTCAAGGCGATGTACGAGGGCACGGCCCCGCAGCTCGCCAACGAGATTGACCGCGGCTCGCGCGCCGACGCCGTGCTCTTGACGGGCGGTTGACCGAGCGTCTGCCACCGCACGGTCGTCGCGGTACAGAGAGAGATCGAGATGCGCGGCATCCCGACGGTGCTCATCACGGTGAGCCCCGAAGTCTCGGCGCAGATGCGCCCGCCGCGCGCGCTCTACCCGAAGGGCTTCAAGATCGGCAACAGTCTGGGGCGGCCCCGAATGCGCGAACTGCAACGCCGCGTGCTCCGCGACGCGCTCTCGCTCCTGACCCAAGACACTCGCCCCGGCTCGACCGTGACGATTGAATACCCGGAATACGGCGAGCAGTACGAGCCGCCGAAAGTAAAGGCGGGTAAATAGTGAATGGTCAATGGTCAATGGTGATTGAATCTCTACGGCCTTGAACTGAACCTTTCGAGTGGGAAGCCGTTCAATCTTCCATTGACCATTTACTATTTACCATTCACCAAAACATTATGTTGAAGACCATCGGACTGGTGACCGGCGGCGGCGACGCGCCGGGGTTGAACGCGGTGATTCGCGCGGCGGTGAAGACCGCCGTGGGCGAGTACGGGATGCGCGTCATCGGCATCGAGGACAGCTTCGAGGGGCTGCTCGGCGAGACGCGGGCGCGGGAACTCAAGCCTTCGGACGTGCGGGGACTCTTGCCGCGCGGCGGGACGATTCTCGGCACGCGCAACCGTGGGGCGTTCGTCGTCCACGACGAGGACGGGACGAGCCGCAAGCCCGAAGAGATTTATCGCCAAGCCCTCTCGAACCTCGAACGGCTCGGCATAGATGCCTTAGTGGTCGTCGGCGGCGAAGGCACGCTCGCCATCGCCTCGGAGTTCGACCGCCTCGGCTTCCCCGTCGTCGGCGTCCCCAAAACGATTGACAACGACTTGGCGGCGACGGAGTTGACCTTCGGCTTCATGACGGCGCTCGACATCGCGACCGAGGCGCTCGACCGCCTGCACACGACCGCCGAGTCGCACGACCGCGCGATGGTGCTCGAAGTGATGGGCCGCCACGCGGGCTGGATCGCGCTCCACTCCGGCGTCTCCGGCGGCGCGGACGTGATCCTCATCCCCGAAATCCCCTTCTGTGTCCAGAAGGTTTCGGAGAAGGTCATCGAGCGCGACCGTTGCGACTCGCAGTTCAGCATCATCGTCGTCGCCGAGGGCGCGAAGGAGATCGAGGGCCGGGAGGTCTATCAGGACATGGGCGACCGGCAGAGTTCGCCGCGCCTCGGCGGGATGGGCCACCACGTCGCGCACGAGGTCGGGCGCATCACGGGCAAGGAGACGCGCTGCGTCGTGCTCGGTCACCTGCAACGCGGCGGGAGCCCCAACGCCTTCGACCGGATGCTTGCGACCAACTTCGGCTCGGCGGCGGTGCGCGCGCTCCAACGCGGCAAGCGCGGCGTGATGGTCTCTTTGCAGGCCGCCAACATCCGCACCGTCCCCATCGCCGAGGCCATCGCCAACATCAAGCAAGTCCAGCCCGAAAGCCAGCTCGTCCGCACCGCCCGCGATGTCGGCGTCTCCTTCGGCGCGCTCAACGAGGACGACTATCACAAGTACGAGAACTGTTAAAGGAAGAATGGGTCAAAGGGAAAAAGGGGAAGAGGGTCAAAGGGATTGCCTTCTCCCCTTGACCCTCTTCCCCTTTTTCCCCTTTCCCCCTTGCTCTTATGCCGACGGGCAGAACTCTTCCAGGAATTCCCAGTCGAGGATCGAGCCGGTCTCCTGCGGCTCGGCGTCGCCGATGCGGTCGAGGTACTCGAAGAGCTTGCCGACTAAGATGGGATCGAACTGCGTGCCCGCGCCCTGCCGGAGGCGCTCGACGGCGACCGTGTGCGGCAGCCGCGCGCGGTAGGGCCGGTCGCTCGTCATCGCGTCGTAGGCGTCCACGACGGCGATGACGCGCGCGCCCAGAGGAATCTCTTCGCCGCACAGCCCCGCCGGGTAGCCGCCGCCGTTCCACCATTCGTGGTGGTGCAAGACCATCGCGCGCACCTCCTTCATGCGCGGCACTCCGGCCAGAGCCTGCTCGCCGTGATGGACGTGACGGCGCATGAGGGCCATCTCGTCGTCGGTCAGGAAGTCCGGCTTGCAGAGGACGTACTCAGGGACGCCGATCTTTCCCACGTCGTGCAGGAGCGCGCCGAGCTTGATGAAGATGGCCTCCTCCTCCGTCATCCCGCAGTGGAGCGCGAGCCCTTCGGACATCAAGGCGACCTTCTGCGAGTGCTCGCCCGTGTAGCTGTCTTTGGCGAAGAGCAGCGTGATGAGCGTCCGCACGGTTGCGACGAAGGCGCGGCGCGCTTCCAGTTCGAGGGCGCGGTTGCGCTCCTTGATCTGGCTCAGCATCAGGACGTTCCCGATGACGTTGAGAAGCTCCCGGTAGCCGAACGGCTTGTGAAGATAGGCGAAGAGTCCTTGTTCGAGTAGCTCGCGCTGCTCCACGTCGTTGCTCGTGCGCGCCGTGAGCATGATGACGGGCGTGTGCCGCAAGGAGGCATCCTCGCTCCGCCGCAGCTCTTCAAAGACCTCGCGCCCGCTGAGGTCGGGCATCATGTAGTCGAGGAGGATTAAGTCCGGGTGGGCCGTGCGCGCGAGCCGCAAGCCCTCTTGGCCGCCGAGCGCGCCGAGGAAACGATAACCGGCGCGTTCGAGTGTGAGGCGTCCGAGACGCAAAAGCGAGGCGTCGTCGTCCACAAAGAGGATCAGTTTTCCTTTGCCCGTAGAATTGTCCGACATGGCAAGTTTGTCTGCGCTTGGGGGCACGCGCACCTTCCGCAAGGTGACACGTCCGCGGCGCACTCCCTCCATTTGAATAGAGAAATGCCCGGCGAGGTTTCGTTGTCTGGGGCAAAGCAGGCACGCCCGCACCGGAGAGAGAAAGCTGCGGCGGGAGCCGGAATACGTTCTTTGGAGAGGCTAAGCTGGCAGAGAGTACCGTTTCCTTGTCGGAGCTGAGCCTCGGACTGGGGCCAAAGACGCGGGAGAGAGTATAGTCCAATCCGATGTTTATCACCTGTTGCTTTTTTGTTACATTTCCGGGCATCGTATGCCGGGCCGTAAACCGCTAATCAATGAGGGGGTCGAAGTAAAATGTCCGAGAACATCAGGCAGAAGCTGCAAAAAGAGCTGGACGAGTTGGACACGGAGTTGCGCGTCCACCTGCCGCGCGAGATTAAGCGCGCCAAAGAGTTCGGCGACCTGCGCGAGAACGCCGAGTATCACGCCGCGCTCGCGCGCCAGCAGTTCGTGCAGGCGCGCATCCGCGACCTGCGCCAGCGCTTGAGCGAGGTCTCCTCGATTGACCCCTCGAAGGTGCCGCACGACAAGGCGGCCTACGGCTCGACCCTCGTCCTCTACGACGCCGAGCGCGACGAGGAAGTCACTTACCGACTCGTGACCCCCGAAGAGAGCGACCCGCAAGGCGGCCTCATCTCCACCACCTCGCCCGTGGGCCGCAGCCTCATGGGCCGCGAAGAGGGCGACGAAATCAAAGTCCAAACCCCCGCCGGGGCGCGCAACTTTGAAATCCGCAGCCTCAAAACCCTCCACGACGAAGCCAGAGAAGCCGCCGACGCGGGCGGCGGAAGTGCCGAAGGATGATTTACGTCCCGCACACCGAGGAGGAGTATCAAAGGCTGGTCGCCTTTCTGGACGGCCTGATTGACGAAGTGGGTGAAGACGAGACTCATCCGCTGTCTTCGCTGATGGAAATAATCGGCGTTCTGATTGAGAAGTACGAAGACGAGCACGTGGCCGAGTTGGTCGAGTAGCCGGAAGCGGCGCGAGAGGCCGTGAGGCCCGGCTGAGGCGCGGGCGTTTGATGGGGTGGTTCGAGGGGACGGGCGCGTTTCACGTTCGAGTGTGAGGCGTGCCCGTGGTGCGGGGCGAGGATTCCGGCGGGAGAGTTATGTATAATCCCGGCGCAACGAAATTCAACTCAACGGCGGGAGCAACTAGTTCATGGAATGGCTGTCTGATCCTCAGGCGTGGATTGC
>DASTQX010000390.1:0-8114 GCA_035761505.1 Pyrinomonadaceae bacterium | reverse complement strand
CCGCCGCCGTCACGCGCCCGCCGAGGTTGAGGTTGACGAGCGTGCCGCTGAAGTTCGCCGTCTTGTCCGCGTCGAGGTCGCCGAAGGTCTGGACGCCGGTCGAGAAGGTGTAAAGCTCTTTCGAGACTGAGACGGCGTAATTGCCGCCCGCCGGGAGTCCGGCGAAAGTGTAGTTGCCGTTCGAGTCGCTCGTCGTCGAGGCGGAGTGCGAGCCGGAGAGCGAAAGCGTCGCGCCCGCGAGCCCCGCGCCGCCCGCCGCCGTCACGCGCCCGCTGATCTTGTGCGAGTTGAGCGTCACGCTGAAGGACGCCTGCTGATTGGAGGCGAGGGCGTTGAACGTCTTGCTCGGCGGGGTGAAATTGTGGTGGCGCAGAGAGGGCGTGACCGTGTAGTTGCCCTCCGCCGCGAGGTTGGCGAAAGAGTAACTGCCGTCGGCCCCGGTCGTGGTCGTGCCTGTCTGCGCGCCGGAGAGCGTCAGGAGGACGCCGGGGACGCCGGTGTTGTTGACGTTGACGACGCGACCGCTGATGGTGTGGCGATTGAGCGTCGCGGCGAAGTCCGCCGTCGTCTGGTTGGCGGCCAGCTTGTTGAAGACACGCGTCGGCGGCGTGAATGTATAGTTCGCCTTCGAGGGCGTGAGCGTGTAGTCGCCTTCGGCGGGCAGGGTGAAAGAGTAGTTGCCGTTCGCGTCGGTCGTCCTCTGCGCGGTCTGCGCGCCGGAGAGCGCGACGACGACGCCGGAGAGCCCCGCGCCGCCCGAAGTCACGCGACCGGCGAGCGTGTAGTTGACGAGCGTGCCGTTGAAGTTGGCAATCTGGTTGGCGTTGAGGTCGTTGAAGCTCTTCGAGGCTTGCGCGAACGTGTAGTTGGCGCGCGAGACGGTGACGGTGTAGTTGCCCTGCTTCGGGAGCGCGGGGAAAGTGTAGTTGCCGTTGGCGTCGCTCGTCGCCGTCGCCGTCCGGTGGCCCGTGAGCGAAAGCGTCGCGCCCGCGAGCCCCACGCCGCCCGCCGCCGTCACACGCCCGCTAATCGAGAAGGTGACGAGCGTGCCGGTGAAGTTGAGCGTCCGGTCGGCGTCGAGGTCGTTCGAGGTCTGCGCGGCGGGCGCGAACGTGTGGCTCAACAGAGAGGGCGTGACGGTGTAGTTGCCGCCCGCCGGGAGGTCTAAGAAAGAGTAGTTGCCGCTGGCGTCGGTCGTCGTCGAGCCCGCCTGCGAGCCGGAGAGAGAGACGGCGACGCCGGAGAGGCCCGCGCCGCCCGCGACCGTCACGCGGCCTCGGAGGTCGTGGCGGTTGACGATGCCGAGGAAGTCCGCTTCGAGGTCGCCCGCGGGCGTCGTGAATGTCCGGCTCGCGGGGCCGAACGTGTTGTAGTGCCTGCGCGTGGGCGTGACGGTGTAGATGCCGCTCGTCGGCAGGCGCGAGAAGCGGTAGCGGCCTTCGGCGTCAGTCACGGTCGAGGCCGCCTGCGAGCCCGTGAGCGCCACCGCGACGCCGGGCAGCGCGTCGCCGTCCTCGTCCAGAACCTGCCCCGCGAGCGTGAAGGTCGGCGTCGGCGCATTGTTAAGATAAGTGTTGAGCGCCGCGCGCCCCGCGTTGAGGCAGGACGCGTCCGCGCCGCAGCGCAGCAGCTTGTCCGACCAGAAGTAATGCGCCGCGCCGTCGGGCTCGCGCCCGGCGATGGTCTCGAACTGCTGGCGCACGTACTGCACGGGGTCTTCCTGCGGCGTCGCCGTCTGGCGGATGTCGGTGAACTGCGCCAGCGAATCGAGGTGGGCGTAGATGGAGTTGATGACGGTCAGGCGGCCCGTGCGGTTGTCGGCGCGGAGGCGTTCGGCGTCCTCGACGCACTCGATCTCGTCAAGGATGGCGTTGCCGATGTTGAGCATGTTGATAGCCACGTCGGCGCGCTGGCTCCAGCCGTAGTGCGACTTCTCGACGAGCAGGCCGCGCAGGTCTGTGAGGTAGTGGCCCGACGTGCCGAGGTTGGCGACGTTCTGGTAGAGGCCGGTGATGTAGAGCAGGTCAATCGGCGCGCTCGACGGCGGGTAGAGCGAGGGGAGGGCCGAGAGGCCGTTGAGCGCGCCCTCGTCGAAGAAGACTTCGCGGAGCACGACTTCGCGGCGCGGCGAGTCGGCGGTCGGCTGCGCGGCGTTGCCGATGATGAGCCACGAGTAAGCGGCGGCCATGCCCGTCTTGCTGAACAGTTCGGGCCGCTGGCCGTAGTCAATGAAGATCGTGTTCTCGACGGTGATGCCCTTCCATTCGAGACATTCGACGGTCGGGACGTTGACGCCGCTATTGCCGGTGCTGCCGAGGAACTTGCTCTGCGCCAGCGTCAGGTGGCTGCGCGCGGCGCGGACGATGGAGCCGCCGCGTATCTGGCTGATGAGGCCGTAGAACTCGCAATGGAGGATGCTCGCCTCGTTAATCTCGTGGAGGTTGAGCGTGATGTAGGCGTCGGTCTGGACGTTGGGCGTGCCGACGAAGGCGATGTCTTTGACGAGGAAGCTTTCGAGGCCCGCGATGTGGAGCGCGACGGCCCCCGCGCCCGTCTGCGGGTGGAACTCCGAGACGAGGTCGAGCGGCAGGCTCAGCTTGTCACCGAAGGCCGTGGGCGGCGGGACGGGCGTCGTGGATTCGACGCCTTGAATGACGATTGAGCCCGTGCCGCCGAAGTCCTTCGCCACCGGCGTTCGGATGGCGAAGCGCCCGGCGGGCACGTTGATCGTCCCGCCCCCGGCGGCTGCCGCCGCGTCGAGCGCCCTTTGCAGCGCCGGGCCGTCGTCGGTCGAGCCGTCGCCGACCGCGCCGAAGTCCGCCAGATTGAAGACGTTTTCCGGCCCTTGCGCCGAAGACGCGGCGGGCGCGAAGGCGCACCACGCGAGGAGCGCCACGAGCGACGAAGCGAAGAGGTATCTAAATAAACTTTGACCGCGCAAGCTCGAATTCTCCCGGCCCCGGACAGTGCCGCATGACATTGATGACGCTAAGGCAGCAGCGCGTGAGGGACACATGCGAGGTTCCGAAAGATGTCGGGGGGGCAGATAGAAGAGCGCGCCCGGCAAGTTTCTCCGAAACGCCTGCTCTCGTCGCAAGGCCGCCCATCGTTCGTCAACCTCTCCCGACGGGGCCGTCGAGAGAAGGATTCTTCCACAGCCTAGCACTTTTAGACGCGCCGCGCAGGGAAAAAGTTTTTCCCGTCCGGTAAATTTCTGAGCGGCGCGGGGAAAAAATCAGGCCCGCCGGAGCGCCGGGGAGGTTTCGGCGGCGAAGGTGTCGGCGAAGCGTCGGGAGATTTGAGGACGGGGCTTCGTTGGCGTATCTTGCTCGCGGCCCCGCGCGGCGTGACGCGCCGCGCGGGCCGGTTTCCCATCCGAGTCGCCGAGGGGTTTCTAACGCGTGGGGCAGAGCGTGAGAGAGAAGAGTGCGTCGCGGAAGTTAGCGCCCGCCGGGGTCGTCTTCGCCGTGGCGGGGCTCGCGCTCTTCGCCTACTTCGTGTGGCGCGCGGGGCCGTGGGAAATCTGGAACAACATCTCGAAGATCGGCGCGGCCTTCCTGCTCATCCTCCTGATTTCGGGGCTCAGGTTCGGCGTGCGCGCCTTCGCGTGGACGCTCTGCTTTGAAGCGCCGCACCGCCTCCGCTTCGTCGAGGCGTTCAAGGCGTACCTCATCGGCGACACGGTGGGCAACATCGTGCCGCTCGGCATCGTCGTCAGCGAGCCGACGAAGGCGGCGCTCGTGCGCGAGCGCGTGCCGCTCGTCGTCGCGCTCTCGGCCATCGCGGTCGAGAACCTCTTCTACATGCTCTCGGTCGCGCTCTTCATCTTCAGCGGCGCGGGCGTGCTGCTCTTGAGCTTCCCCCTGCCGCGCAACCTGCGCTGGTCGAGCGAGGGCGTGCTCGTCGGCGTCTTCGTCTTTCTGGCCGTGGCGGTCGTCGCGGCGCGGAGGCAGTGGAGGTTCCTGAGCGGGACGCTCGAAGCTCTGGCGGCGCGCGGCGTCGGGCGGCGGCTGCTGGCGTCGAAGAGAGATAAGCTCGTCGCGCTCGAAGAGCGTATCTACGGCTTCTACGCGCGCAACCGCTCGCGCTTTCTGCCGATCCTTTCGCTCGAAGCGAGCTTCCACCTGCTCGGCGTGTTGGAAGCCTATCTGACGATTCATCTCATCAGCGACGCGCCGCCGACTCTTCTGGCGGCCTTCCTCTTCGAGTCGGTCAACCGCGTCATCACGATGGTCTTCAAGTTCGTCCCCTTACGCGCGGGCGTGGACGAGTTGGGCACGGGGCAACTGGCGCGCGTTCTCGCCTTCGGCTTCACGGCGGGCGTCACGCTGGCCGTCGTGCGCAAGGCGCGGATGCTCTTCTGGATGGCGCTCGGCGTCGCCCTCCTCGTCGGTCGCGGCCTCTCCATCCGCGCCGTCACCGCCGAAGCCGCCCGCGCCCAACGCGCCGCCGCCGAAGAGGGGAAAGGAAGTCCGGAGCCCGGAGTCTCGGAGTCGTGAATTAAAGAAGCGTTCTCGGCTTTGACTCACGACTCCGAGACTCCTGACTTCTTTTATCTGTGGGGCGCGAGGCCGAGGAGCACGTCGGCGATGGCTTCCGAGATGAGCAGGCCGAGGTCGCGTTCGAGCATACCCCACTCGCCGCCGGGGTTGACTTCGAGGAAGACGTGCTCGCCCGAAGGGGTTTGGATTAAATCTACCGCGCCGTAGGCGAGGCCGAGCCGGGTCATCAGCGCGTCGAGCGCGTCGGCCACCTCGCGCGGCACTTCCGAGTGTTCCCAGGAGACTTCGCCGACCTCGGCGCGTCGCCAGTCGGTCGCGCCGCGCGCCGAGGCGGCGGCGTCAATCGCTCCCGTGAACAGTTCGCCGCCGACGTAGGCGACGCGCAGCTCGCGCTCCTTCGGGACGCGCTCCTGAAAGACCATCGGGCAGTGGCGAAGAGTCTCCGCGTCTTCGAGGTCGCGCGCCGTGACTTCGTTCGTATAGACGAAGAAGGGCGCGTCGTTCATGCTCACGGAGAGCGGGCGGAGCAGCTTTGCGACCATCGAGCCGCCGAGTTCTTTGTAGAATTTTTGCGCGCGCGCCGGGTCGTTGGTGACGAGCGTGCGCGGGATTCGGAGGCCGACTTCCGAGGCGAGCCGGAGTTGGAGGAGCTTGTTCTCGGCCTCGCGCTCGCGCGCGGGCTGGTTGACCCAGAGCGCGTCGTGGAGGCCGTCGAGGAAGCCTTCGAGCGCGGCGACGGATTCGCGCGCGCACATCGCGCGGAGTTGTTCGTCTAAGCGCTCGTCCAGTCGCGGCATCCAGAGCTTACGCGCCCAGACGGCTCGCACCTCGACGGCGCGGAGGCGCTCGCCTCCGGCCTCGACGGTGTAATCCGTCCCCCGGTTGCCGAGGCCGGAAGAGATGCGCAGCTCTTCGGGGAAGAGGTCTGTGTTGAGCCGGAAGGGTCGCGCCCCGCGCCGCGCGAGGGCTTCGGCCACGCGCTCGACGGTGAAGTAGTCGCCGCTGTGCGTGAGCAAAAGAACTGTGTCGCGCGGCGTGCGAGGACTCATCTTGAGTGATGCGTGTCGGAAGTGGCGGCGGCGGCGGGGCCCGGCTCCGGTGAAGTGCGGCGGACTTTAAGACTGGCGCACGGGATTCAAGGCCCAGTCAATCTCGTCCCTGTCCGAAGGATACTTGAGCGTCATGTTGGTGGTCGTCGGGGCGGACTCGACGCGCGGGCCTTCGAGGAAACGCGCGAAGAAGGGAGCGACCGGCGGAGCGGCGTTGTCTTCGGGGGAGTTGATTCTGTTTTTCGTCTCGTTATCCATATATCGGGTCTCCAAAGTTTCAGGAAGTTCGAGGTTCAAAATTCAAAGTCGGAGGGCAAGGCTCGAAGTCTTAAAACTTCGAGCCTTGAACTTTGAACTTTGAACCTTAGTGTGCGAGGAGTCTCTTTAGCCCTTCGGCTTCTTGCGCGAGAGGCGGACGCCCGTCTCTTTCGGCTTGGCCTTCGCCGTCTCGGATTTCGGGGCCGCGTTCGCGTCCGTGTAAACGGCGTAGTAGGCCGTGTCCTCGTCCCCGTCCGAAGGGTACTTCAAAGTCTGGCGGGAGGCTTTCGCCTCCGCCGCCTCCGGGTGGTAGGCGTAGAAGACGAGCTCGTCGCGGTCGGACGGGTACTTGAGCGTTTGAAGCGGCGGCTTCGTCTTCGCGTTGCCTGCGCCTCCCCCGGTCGCCGCGCTTTTTCGACACCTGCGGCGATTTCGGGGAACGGTTTTTCAGTCGGCTTCGGCGGGGCTCTGCTTGAAGGTCGCGCGCTGCTTCCAGCGGCGGTAGGCGTCGAGCGTGAAGGCGAGCCAGAGCCCGGCGACGAGGTACGCGCCGAGCGTGTCGCTCGGCCAGTGGGCGCGCAGATAGACGCGCGAGAAGCCGACGACGAGGACGGGCAGCGCGGCGAGGACGAGCGCCGCCCGCCGCAAGTTGGAGCCGCGCGGCAGCAGCGCGTAGGCGACGAAGAAGAGGAAGCCGAAGTAGCAGACGTAGAAGGTGACGTGGCCCGAAGGGAAGCTCCGGCCGCGCCCCTCGTAGGCGAAGCCGACCAGCTCAGCCGAAGGGCGCGGGCGGGCAAGGAGCGCCTTGAGGATGACGTTACTGAGAGCGCCGCCGCCCGCGCTCAGGGCGACGCCCGCCGCCTCGCTCCTGCGGCGGAAGGCGAGGAAGACCAACGCCGTCAGCGCGGCCATCAAGTGCGGCGTCCAGCCGTCGCCGAAGGCCGACGACCGGAGCATCAGCGCCGCGAACCACGGCGCATCCACGCTCTGGACGGCGCGCGCCACGCGCAAGTCCCAGCCGAAATAGGCGTTGAAGTAGGCGAAGAGCGCGAGCGCCGCGAAGGCCAGAAGGCCGAGCGCGTAGAAGACCTCGGCGCGCAGCAGGCGGCGTGCGGCGACCCGCCTCGGAACCGTCGGCACCGTCGGGACGTGCGCCGCTTCGTCCGGCGTCAACTCGCGCTCGTCGTCGGGGGTTGGATTCATCTCAAGCTCTAGGCCGCGAAACGGAACGAGGGATGCGTGAGCGACAGGCGCTCGCCCTCGTCCGTCCGGCGATGGCGCGTGCAACTCGCGTGGCTTATAATCATCTCAATTACTCCCGAAAATAAACGAGGCGGGGCGCGCGCGGCAAGTGCCGCCGGGCTTCGCGGACGGAGGCGAGTGCTTTGTTAAGAGTCGAATACCGCGACGGGCTGTACCTGCCCGACCTCGACCTGTGGCTCGACGCCGACGGGCCGCGCGAGCGTTGCGTCATCTCGCACGCGCACTCCGACCACATCGCCGAGCACCGCGCAATCGTCGCCACGCCGGAGACGGCCCGCATCTTCCGCCACCGCATCGGCGACACCGAAGTCGAGACGCTGAACTACGGCGAGCGCCGCGACTACGGTCGTTACGCGCTGACGATGTACCCGGCGGGCCACTGCCTCGGCTCCGCGCAGATACTCGTTGAGGCCGAGGGCGAGCGGCTCGTCTATACCGGCGACATCAAGCTCCGTCCGAACGTCGCGGCGCGCGACGCCGTCGTCGTCCCCTGCGACACGCTCGTCATGGAGTCAACGTTCGGCGACCCGCAGTACCGCTTTCCGCCCGACGTGGCGACCGCCGATAGGCTCTACGCGGCGATGGACAGAGCCTTCTCCGACAACCGAGTGCCGGTCGTTCTGGCCTACGCTTTGGGGAAGAGTCAGGAGGCTCTGGAACTTCTGCTCCGGCGCGGCTACCGCGTGAGCTTGCACGGCTCGATCTGGAACGTGACGGAGATTTACCGCGAACTCGGCGTCGAGTTCTCCGGCGGCTACGAGCGCTACGACCGCGAGCGCCTCAAAGGTCGCGTGCTCATGGCCCCGCCCGGCTGCCGCAAGCAGCCGATGCTTCTCAACATTGAGCGCCGCTACCTCGTCATGCTCACCGGCTGGGCGATGAGCAAGAGCGCGCCCTACATGTACAAGGGCGTGGACTTGGTGCTCCCGCTCTCCGACCACGCCGACTTCGATCAACTGCTGGAATCGATCGACCGCGTCGATCCCGAAGTGGTGTACTGCACGCATGGCCCGCCGAGCTTTGTGAAGCACGTGAGAGCACG
>DASTQX010000389.1:0-13323 GCA_035761505.1 Pyrinomonadaceae bacterium | reverse complement strand
CGCGCGTTCGGCGTCGGCGCGAGAAGTGAAGATGCCCGCGACTGTGTTCATAAGCGATTCGGGTTTCGAGCGCCCGTGGCCGCAAAGCCCCCGGCGCTTCTGGCCGCCTTTCCACGGCCTTCAGGCTCTAAACGTTCCGCCCCCTCGGACGGCGAAAATGTTTGTGCAAGATGCGCCGGATTTTATCACGAACCCGCCCGCGCCTGAGAGAAACCTTATTGAGCCGGACGCTTGAGACGTGTTAAAGTGCGAGTGTCTGACAGACTTCGAGCGACGGAAGCGGGCACCGAAAAAGCATGATCGAAATCATCGAGAAGCACTGGCCGATGTCGGTCGGCGACGGCAAGGCGACGCGGAAGAAGAAGCCGCGCATCCTCGCCATCACGACCGATTGTTGCACGGGCTGCGCGGGCTCGCCCGCCTGCATCGAGTATTGCCCCATCGAAGGCTGCATGTTCTGGGTGCCGGACGAAGACCACCCACCCTTCGGTCGCATCGAAGTTGACCCGTATCTCTGCATCGGCTGCCAGAAGTGCATCAGCAAGGGGCCGGACGGAGCCTTCCTCGACGGCTGCCCGTGGGACGCCATCGAGATGGTGCCCACCGAAGACTGGGAGGCCATCCACGGCGTCACACTGCCGGACGCCCCGCCACCCGCGCCCCAGTAAGCTCGACCTTCATCAACGACAACACCGTCACCGCCGCGCCGCGCGACTCTTGATAGACCCAAGAGTTCGCGCGGCCTGTGCTTTGACCTCTTCCGGCATCCCTTCGACCCCGCGCGCGTAGCGCTCGACCTCCGGCGCGTCCGACTCTTCGCCCAGATAAGACAGTCCGATGAGCGCATCCCTCACCTGCTCCGCGTCCGGCGAGATGACGAAGAGGCGGTCTCCGGCGTGGAACTGGTCGCCCTCCTTGACGAACACCTGCTCGACTCTGCCGGGCAGCGGCGAGCGCGCCTCGTCCGAGAGGTTCGGCTTGACCTTGTACCTGACCAGCAGCGATTCCCTCTTGACCGGAGTCCCGACCGAGAGCGCCGTCTCGGCAGAGCCTTCCGTCCTCGCCTTCACTTCAAAAGGCCGGAGCATCGCCAGCAGTTCGGGACGCGCCGCCGCGTCGCCGTAGCGGACGAGCGCGAGCGCGGCGTTGCGCCGGACAATCGGCTCCGGGTCTTCCATGAGACGGTGCAGCGCCGCGCGGAACTCCTCCGACTTGTGTTCGAGCCCCATCACCCACGCCGCCGTCATCCGTAAATCCGCGACAGGGCTCTCGGCCATCTTCAGCACTTGAGGGAAGAAGCGCGCGGCGCTCGCGTCGCCTTTGATGATGCGCTCGGCCACCTGCGAGAGCGCGTGCTGCGCCTGTCGCGGCTTGCCTTCCGAGAGGTATTTTTCGATCTCCTCGTCGCCGAGCGTCCGCCCGAACCAAGTCCCGTACCACGCGAGGAACGGCACGACGATGAAGAGCGCGGCCACGACCATGAGCGGCCACGGCGCGCGCCTCCGCAGAGACGGCGGCGCGGCGTCGCCGCTCGCGCGCGGCGCGTCGCCCGCATGGCTCCCGTTCTCGCTCACAGTCGGACGCAAAATCCTTCTCCCCTTCTAGCGCGGCGGGTAGAGCCTGTAAAGCATCAGGTACACGACGACGCCGCTCACCGAGACGTAGAGCCAGAGCGGGTACGTCCAACGCGCAATCGCCCTGTGCCGCAGGAACTCACGCCGGAGCGCGCGCCTGACCGTTAAGACGACGAGCGGCACGATGACGATTGCCAGTACGACGTGGGTGAGCAGAATCGTCAGATAAATGGGCCGCACCAAGCCCTCGCCACGGAAGCGCACCGAGCCGTAGTTGTAATGATAGATGACGTAGGAGACGAGGAAGAGCAGCGAGACCGAGAGCGCCGAGACCATACAGGCGACGTGGGCCTTGATGTTCCCCCGGCGGATGAAGTAGAAGCCGAGGAGGAGGAAGACGAAGCTGGTGGCGTTCAGTGTCGCGTTCAGGTGCGGCAGGATGGAATCGTTCATAAACAATCTCGCGGGGCGGCAGCCTTCGCCGTCCCGCGCGAACTTTTTAGCCTCCCCCTTCGGCCTTGCCGCGCCCCGCTTCGGTCAGCGCGTAAAAGTCGTTCCCGCGCTCTTCGAGCAAGCCCTCGCCGACCAGACGTTCGACGGCGTAGAAGACCTCGCGGCGCGCTTCGGGGTCGTTGCCCCCGGCCTCGAACAACTCGTGCAGGTCGAGCACGTCCTTGCCCATCTCGCCGAACATTCGTAAGACGCGAAGCGAAAGCTCGTCCACCGTTTCACCCCCTCTGGCCGAACGCCCCGAAAAGTTCCCGCGCCCGCCGCCGGTTCCGCTCTTCGCACCTCATTCGCTCTTCTTCGGCGGGTGCGCGGGCTTTGGGGGCGCGGCCTTCTTCTCGCCCAACTCTTCGTAGCCGCAGCGCTCGCACTGCCACGCGGGGAAGACGGCGGAAGGGTCTGCGGCGCTCTGGTAGATGGCGCGGTCGGAGGGGATGACCTTGCCGCCGCACACGGGGCAGGCGCGACCGCGAATGGTCTGCCGTTCGATGTCAACTGCCGGGACGAGTTCGTCTGCCATCTTTCTCACTTCGGAAGAGTTCTCAGGATTCGCCGTCCGCGCCCTTCCCGCGCCTGTAGGCCACGGCGAAGATCGTGCAGAAGATTGCGACCGGCGGGATAAGGAGGATGATGATGCCGAGATTCATCGTCCGCGCCGTCGCCTCGCCCGCGTCCTTGAGCCCCGTCCGGCAGAGCGCGCACTGCGCCATCGTCTCGCGCGCCGTGAAGATAAACGCGGCGGCGAAGACGAGCGCCGCAAAGAGTGTGGCGCGCGCGCTCCGGTCGGATGTCTTTCGTCTGCGGCTCATTCCTTCAAACTCAGTGCGCCGCCCCGCCCTGCGCCGCCGGAGCGACCGGGTTCGAGCGCAAATCGTGCGACCTGAAACTGTCTGGGAAGAAGATGAAGAACAGGCAGATGCAGACCACCATAATCGGCACGAGCGTCAGCACGAGGCTCATGCGCTCGAAACGGAGGTGCATGAAATAAGCCATGATGAGCGCCGCCTTGATGAGCGAGAGCCCGATGAGGATGATGAGCATCAAGGTCAACGGCACCTCGAAGTAAGCGAGCAGGACTTCGACGAGCGTCAGCACGAGGAGCGCCAGCAGCACGTAGAAGAAGAGCTTGGTGCTCCCCTCGAAGTGCACGTCCTCGGCGGCGCGCGCCGGGGCGATGCCTTCGCCGATGGCGAAAGGATTGTGGAGCATCCCGCGCTCGCGTAGGGTCATCGCCGGGATGGCGATGAAGGTCAGCGCCAGCAGCAGACAGACGACCGTAAAGAAGAGGCTGTCAATCGTCAGAAAGTCGCCCGCCCGCGCGACGTTCGACCCGGCCAGCACCAGAAACGCCGCCGCCAGCAGCACGCACAGGCCCATCAGGATGAAGTCCGTCTTCTTCATCAAGCCTTTGATTGATTCGAGAGCCATCCTTGCCGCCTTCCTCCGAAGTCCTTTGCCGAAGCCCCCGGCGGGGCTCAGTGCGAACCGCCGCCGCCCCCGCCCGTCATGTCCACCGACATGAGGTAGATGAGCGGGAAGACGAACATCCAGACGAGGTCAACGAAGTGCCAGTAGAGCCCACTGATCTCCACGTCCTCGTGGCGCGTCTTGCTGATGCGGAGCGCGACCCAGCCGAGGTAGAGCACGCCCGTCAGGACGTGGAACATGTGGAGGCCCGTGATCGAAAAGAAGCTCGCGCCGAAGAGCGGCGGGGCCGAGGGCCAGTGCCGCGCCATCTCGTCGGCCAGACGGAAGGGCCGCAGCCCATCGTCAATGAGGTGCTTCCACTCGATCAAGTGGAGAATGAGGAAGGCCAACCCGCCGACCATCGTCGCCCCGATCCAGCGGCGCGCGGACTTCAGGTGGTTGTGCGCCGAAGCCTTGACGGCCATCACCATCGTGAAGCTCGACGCCAGAAGGCAGAGCGTCATCGTCGTCGAGAAGAGGATGGACGGGTTGAACGGGAAAGGCGTCGGCCACGACTCGCTCGACGCGCGGGCGTAGCTGTAGGCGATGAGCATCGCCGAGAACGTCATCGCGTCCGAGACGATGAAGAGCCACATCCCCAGCTTGCGGTGCCCGACGCGGTAGGGCAGAGCCCCGCCGTCCCATTCCGTTCCCGTCAACCTCTCCGCGTGCGCTTCGGTGCTCAACAGCCTCACCTCCAGAGAAAAAGGAGTAAGAAGAGAAAGACCCACAGCCCGTCCATGAAGTGCCAGTAGATCGTCACCACGTCGGTCAGAGTCCGCCGCTTGGCGTCGAACACGGCCTCGGCCCGGCTCCGCGCGGCCCGCGCGAAGAAGAGCAGATAAGAGAGCCCCGCGATGCCGCCCAGAAGATGCAGGCCGTGCAAGCCCGTCAGCACGTAGAAGAACGAGCTGTGCGGGTTCGACCGCATATAGACGCCCTCGGCGACGAGCTGCCGCCACGCGAGAAGCTGCGAGGCGACGAAGCCCATGCCCAAAACCAGCGTCCCCCCCAGCCAACGCAAGTAAGCGCCTTCGTCCGCGCGCCTCAGAGCCTTCTGCGCGCGGCTGATGGTCAGGCTGCTCAGGACGATGAGCGCCGTGCTCACCCACACGAACGGCGGGACGCTCATCCCGCGCCAGTCAACCGAGCCGGGCAGCCCCGAACGGACGATGTAGGCGCTCGCCAGCGCCGTGAACATCATCAGGATCGAGGCGAGGCCGACGAAGACGCCGATGCGATAACGGTCGGGCGACCACTTCCTCGGCTCGTCGCCGGAGCCGCCGCCGGAGCCTCCGCCGCCGCCCGGCCCGCCTTTGCCGTTCGGGCCGGGAGCGCCGCGCCCCCCGCGCCTCACGGCGGCGGAGTCGGACGCCGCGCCGCGCCCGGTCGTCTCGACCGTCCCCGTGTTACCTGTGGCCGTCGTGACCATTGCCCGTCCCTTGTACGACCGGCGTCCCCGCCGTTTGAATGTTCGGCCCCGTCTCGTCCGGATTCGTCTGCATGACGTAATCTTCCGGCGCGCCGGGGACGGCGAACTCGTATGCGCCGCGATAGACGGTCGGCGCGACGCCGCCGAAATTGTCGTGCGGCGGCGGCGAGGGCGTCGCCCATTCGAGCGTCGTCGCCTCCCACGGGTTCGCCCCGGCGGACTTGCCCTTGAACATGCTCCAGAAGAAGTTGAAGAGGAAGAGAAGCTGCGCGACCGCCGTCAATATCGCCGCGACCGTCACGAAGAGGACGAGCGGATCGGTCGAAGTCAAAAACTTGTAAATGTGTTCGTAGCCGCCGTCCTTCCATTCCGTAAACTGCGAGTAGCGGCGCGGCATCCCGACGATGCCCATCGAGTGCATCGGGATGAAGATGGCATAGACGCCGATGAGCGTCGGCCAGAAGTGAATCTTCCCCAGCCGCTCGCTCATCATCCGCCCGAACATCTTCGGGAACCAGAAATAGACGCCCGCGAACATCCCGAAAATCGCCGCCACGCCCATCACCAAATGGAAGTGCGCCAGGACGAAGTAGGTGTCGTGCATCGAGAGGTCGAGCGAGGTCTGACCGAGCACGAGCCCCGTGATGCCGCCCGCGACGAACAGCGAGACGAAGCCGATGGCGAACAGCATCGGCGTCGTAAACCTGATGCGCGAGCCCCACAACGTCCCCAGCCAGTTGAACGTCTTGATGGCCGACGGCACGCCGATGCTCAGAGTCAGAATCGAGAACGCCATCCCCGTGTACGGGCTCATCCCCGAAAGGAACATGTGGTGGCCCCACACGAAGAAGCCGAGGAGCCCGATGGCGAACATCGCAAAGACCATCGCGCGGTAGCCGAAGATGGGCTTGCGCGCGAAGGTCGAGAGGATGTGCGAGGTCGCGCCCATGCCCGGCAGGATGGCGATATAGACTTCCGGGTGGCCGAAGAACCAGAAGAGGTGCTGCCACAGAATCGGCGAGCCGCCCTGATGGTCAATCACGTCCGTCCCGTTCGACAAACCGCCCGGCACGAAGAAACTCGTCCCGGCATTGCGGTCGAGGAAGAGCAAGACGCCCGCCGCGAGCAGTACCGGGAACGAGAGCAGCGCGAGGATGGCCGTCGTGAACCAAGACCAGCACGTCAGCGGCATCCTCATCAGAGACATCCCGCGCGTCCGCATGTTCAGCAGCGTCGTGATGAAGTTCAGCGCGCCCAGCAAAGACGCGACGCAGAAGATGGCGATGCTGATGATCCACAGATTCATCCCCATCCCCATCCCCGGCACGTTCAGCTTATCGCCGATGGCGCTCAAGGTCGGGTAGCCCGTCCAGCCTCCGGTCGGGCCGATGACCGTGTTGCCGGAGGCGAAAATTGCCGCCACGAGCGCCACCAGCCCCAGAAACGTCACCCAGAACGAGAGCATGTTGAGGGTGGGGAAAGCCATGTCGTCCGCGCCGATTTGAATCGGCAGGAAATAGTTACCGAAGCCGCCCTGCGGCGCGGTCGTGAGGACGAAGAAGACCATCATCGTGCCGTGCATCGTGACGAGCGAGAGATAGAACTCCGGCGTCATCACGCCGCCCGGCGCGCCCTCGCCGAAGAGCGTTTCGAGCACCGGCCACGAAGTCCCCGGCCACGTCAAATTCATCCTCATCAGCACCGACAAGAACATCCCGATGAAGACCGAGAAGAGCGCCAGAAAGAGGTACTGGATGCCGATGACCTTGTGGTCAATGCTGAAGATGTACTTGCGGATGAAGTTCGTCGGCGGCCCGTGCCCGTGCGCGTGTCCGGCGGCGGCGTGCGTCGTGGCGACGTGGGCTCCGCCCTCCTCGGCGTGAGTCTCGTGGGTGCTCTCGGCCTCTGCCATCTCTGTGACACTCCTCTCGCCCGCTCGGCGTCGTGCCCCGGCGCGGGCGCGCTCTTCTCAAAGGGGGATCAGTAAGTCTCCGGGTACTTCTTATAAAGCTCGGTGACGCGCTTCTGGAACTCCGCCTGCGGCAGCGCGACGAGCGGCTCGTACTCCTCCGGCGGGAGGATGAGCATGTACGCCTTCATCTTGTAGTGCTGCTGCCCGCACAATTCGGCGCAGGCGATCTCGTAGCGGCCAACCTTCTGCGGCGTGAAGTGGACTTTGATATTGAGCCCCGGCACGGCGTCCTGCTTGAAGCGAAGCGGCGGAACCCAGAAGCTATGCGTCACGTCGCGCGCGGCGAGGGTCAGTTCGACGGGGCGGTTGACCTGCGCGACGAGCGTCGAGACGACGGCGTCGTCCTTCGAGGCCGCGTCCGCCTCGTCGAGCCCGATGTAGTTGAGGGACTCGTCCTTAATCAGCTTCGGGTCGGTGCGACCGTACTTGCCGTCCGCGCCCGCGTAGTGAAAGTTCCACTGGAACTGCTGCGCCAGCACGTTCACGCGCGAGGCTTCCGGCGGGGCCGCCTTGAAGTGGAGGTTGGCCCACACCCTCTGGCCGAGGAAGGCGACCGTCACGAAGACGATGGTGGTGACGACGACGCCCGCGATCTCGACGCGGTTGTTGCCGTGCGTGTAGGCCGCGCGCTCGCCGTCGCCCCGGTCGCGGAACTTCCAGACGGCGTAGGCGAGCCCGAACTGCGCGGCGACGAACGACACGCCGACGACGATGATGGTCAGGATGAACTGCTGGTCGTAGGCCGGCCCGTGCTCCGAGATAGAGGCCGGGAACCACCACTTGCCGTTCACGAACATCCACACCGAGAGCAGCGTCATGACCCCGATGAGCACAGCCAGCGCACGACCCATGTCTCTCCTCCGTTGGTCAATGGTGAATGGTCAATGGTGAATGGATAAAACCGATTCCTCTCCATTTACCGTTTACTATTTACCATTTACTTGTTGAAGACCATCAGACCGAACAGGAGCGGCAGGTACAGGACGGAGGCGAGCAGAAGTCTGCGCGCGCCCTGCCGCGAATTGGTGACGGCGGCGTGGATGCTCGTCAGGAGGAAGAGCAGGCCCAGCACGAACGCGCCGTAGAAATAGATTTTGCCCGTCGTCCCCAAGACCGCCGGGAAGAGGCTCACGGGCACGAGCAGCAGTGTCCAGATAACGATCTGCTGCGCCGTCAGACGCCCTTCCGGCTCGACCACCGGCAGCATCAGAATCCCCGCCCTCGCGTAGTCCTCGCGGTACATCCAGGCGATGGCGAGGAAGTGCGGGAACTGCCACATGAACAGGATGGCGAAGAGCGCCCACGCCTCCGTACTCAGCGTGCCGGTCGCCGCCGACCAGCCGAGGAGCGGCGGCATCGCGCCCGGAAACGCGCCGACGACCGTCGAGAGCGACGTGCGCGTCTTTAAGGGCGTGTAGAGGCCGATGTAACCGGCGACGACCGCGAGGCCGAGCCCGGCGGTCAGGAGGTTGACGAAGACCGCGAGGTAAATTTCGGCGACTATCGTCAGCCCCGCCCCGAAGACGAGCGCCTGCGTGGGCGAGAGTTTTCCGGCGGGCAGTGGTCGCGCCGCCGTGCGCCGCATCAGCCCGTCGAGCGTGCGCTCCATGTACTGGTTAATCGTCGCGATGCCCGAAGAGAGGAGCGCGACGCCGAGGAGCGCGTGGAAGAGGCCCGCGTAGTCGAACGCCGAGCCCTTCGAGCCGAGGCTGAAGCCCGCCGCCGACGTGAGAACGATGAGAAAGGTGATGCGCGGCTTCGTCAGCTCGACGAAGGAGCCGACGCCCGCGCGCCTGAGGGCCGGGGGCGCGTCCGCGCGCGCGACCGGCAGTTCCGAATCAACCTCGATTGCAATGCCCTTCATGTATGAATTGCCGTTTCCCTTTTGTCTCGGTGATGAATGATGAAGGGGCCGGTGTAGTGCCTCACGCGCGGGCGGCTACGTTGGCCGCCGCCCTTCATGCATGCCCGCCCCTTCTGAAATCGAACTCTCAGTGATGGCCGATGAGCGGCAGTTCGAGCGCGGGCATCACTTTGAGCGCGCCGTCTCGTAGCTCGGCCTTGAGCTGCTCGGCGGTGAAGTTGAAGTCCGTCTGCTTGCTCTCCTTCGCGCCGACGGTGACCGACATCGTCTGCCCCTGCGGGTACTTCTCGTGCCACGCGACGAGGTTGTAAGTGCCGGGCGGGACGCCCTTAATCTCGAACTTACCGTCCTGACCGCTGACGGCGAAGAACGGGTGGCCGACGACGCCGATGTAGGCGCGCATCCACGGGTGCTGGTTGCACTTGACCGGAATCAAAGTCTCGGCGCGGGCGAACTGCTTGACGATGGGAGCCGCGCCGTTCGGCTGGCCCTGATTGAACTTGGTGTTGGTCGCCGCATCCACGTTGACGTTGTGCGAGGTCGCGTCGCTGTTGGTGACGTTGAGGTTCTGCATCGTCTGGATGCCGAGGACGTGCGGGACGTAGCGGCAGCCCTTCTGGTCGAGCACGACGGGCTGGCCGGAAGGCGCGAACGAGAGGCCCGTCAGGTTCCTGTCGCCCGCCTTCCCGTCCTTGATGTAGATGAAGACGTTCGAGAGCTTGTCGCCGTTGACGACGAGGTCTTCGGCCACGGCCCCCGCGCCCGCCTGAGCGCAGACCGGGTCTTGATCCATGCTGATGGACTTGGGCGCGGGCGCGGCCCCGGCGAAGTTGACGACGCCGACGATGGAGCCTTCGTTGCCGGTCGGCGTGTAGGGCGTGACGTTGGCGACCTCGGCCCCGCCGCCTTCGACATCTTCAGCCGTGTCGTCAGAGTCGCCGCCTCCGCAGGCGAGCGAGAAAGTGAGCAGGCAGAGCGCGACGAGAAGCGCGGCCAGAGTGCGCGCACGATTCGATGACATGAGTTTAGAAATCCTCCTCGGAATGAACTGGCCTTATGATAGCCCGAAAAGGCTCACCGCGAGAAATCGCCGGAGTCGCGCCGCGCCGACAAGGCGGCGTCCGACTGCCTCTGCCGCGCGCGGGCGCGACGTTGCTGCTCGGCGCGCAGGTCGCGGCCACGCCTCGCGCGCGCGGAGACTTGGACTTTGCGCCCGCCCGACCTCGACGCGCGGCTCGCGCTCTGATTCCCTCGCCTTCTGGCGTTCAAAGCCGCCGCGTTCCGCTTCGCGCCGCTCCTTCCTCTTGAAGCGATGGGCGCGGGCGAGGTCGTGGCCGGGTTGGGCTGCGCGCCGCTCGGCGCGGGGGTCGAGCGAGAGGTGCGGGCCTGCTCCTCCGGCGTCAGTTGCAGGAGGTAGCGGACGAGGAGCCGCGCGTGGTCGCCCTGATAGTCGGCGGCCTGCGGCGGGAGCGGGCCGTTGAAAATCCAGCGCTCGCCGTCGCGCTTGAACAACTCCGAAGGCATGGCCGTGCCCGGCATGATGCGCTGCGGGTCGAGCAGCCAGCGGAAAGTCCAGTCGGCCTTGAGGCGCTCGCTCGAATCGAGGAAGTTCGGGGCCGTCGCCGTCAGGTCGTGGCCCGCGTCGCCCGTCATGTGACACTTCAAGCACGGCGCGGCCTGCGAAGTGAACAGCGCGCGCGCGAGGTTCTGCTCGTCCGGCGTCAGGGGCTCCAGAGACTCCTTGATGTAAGGCTCCTGCTGCGCCGAGACGGCGAGGAAGAAGCGGACGAGCGTGCGCAGTTCGTTGGGCGAGAAGTTGAAGGTCGGCATCCGCACTTTCAGATAGCGGCGCACGCCGTTGCGGCTCTCGCCCGGCTGCGGCTTGAGCGTCCCCATCGTGCCTTCGGCGTTTTGCGCCCCTTGCTGCCCGGCTTGCGCGCCCGCGCCGTTCGCGCCGCCGCGCGCCGTCTGCGGAGTCGCCGCCGCCCTCGGCCTCTGGCCGCCGTGCACGTCAATGCCTTCGGCGTAGCCGCTCAGGGAAGGGTCTGTCAGGAAGCGGAGCAGCCAGTCAGGGTCAACGCGCGCGCCCTCGGTCGTCAGGCCCGGCGGGACTTGATCCTTCGTCTCCGGCGTGCTGTAGAGCGGCAGCTTCGAGAGCACCGATGATTGACCGACCTGCACCGAATGGCAGCCCATGCAGTTGTACTTCTTGACGACCCACCAGCCGTCCTGAATTGCCTTCTGCTGGTCGGTCGGCTGGTAGAAGAGCGAGCGCGGGACGTTCGAGCCTTCGGTGCCGACGCTCCCCAAGAGGAACGTCGTGAGCGCCTGTTTCCACTCATCCGGCATGTAAGGCGTCGGCATCCGGAGGTGTTCGCGCGGGTCTTTCTCCTTGCCCTGATCGTAAACCGCCGGGTCTTTAATCTTGTGCTCGATGAAGCCCTTGTGGTTGTACCACGGCGTCGTCTTCTTCTTCTCGTCGTAGGCGTCGTAGCCGAGTTCGGCGCGGTGCGTGAGCATCGCGAAGTCGAGCCTCTCCAAAGGCGTCGCGCCCTCGGTCGTCAACTCCTTGCCGATGCGCTGCTCCTCCTCGAAGCCGCGTATCTCGTGACACCCGGCGCAGCCGTAAATCTTGATGAGCTGCTGCCCCTTCTCCTTCAACTTCGGGTCGTCCATGTAGGAGGCTTCGGGGTAGTTGGCCTCAGGGCTCAGCGTGACGAGGTAAGTCGCCACGTCGCGCGCGTCCTGATCCGTGAGGCGGAAGTTGGGCATCACGGTCATGTTCTGGACTTGCAACTCCGCGCCGTCGTTCGGGCACTTCGAGTGCGAGACGGTGTCGAAGACGAAGGGCTTGCCGTGCTTGCGATAGTCTTCGGGCGAGAGGTCGCGCTTCTCCTTCGGGCAGTAGGGAGCCCAGCGGTCGCGCGGGTTGTGCACCCACTTGACGATGTAGTCGTAGTTCGCCTTCTGGCCGAGGCGCGTGAGGTTGGCGGCGAAGTCGCCGCCGACTTTCTGGTCGCCCTCGCCGATGGAGTGGCAGGCGAGACAGCCCGTCGTCTTGAACAACTCCTCGCCCTTCGCCGCGTCGCCGCGCGGCTGCGCGGGCATCTGCCCTTCGTAAGCCGTCTGCCAGAGGTAAGCGGCGATGGCCTTGCGCTCGTCGTCCTGCTGCGCCGTGGGGACGAGGTGGTTCGGCTGGCCGGAGAGATACCAGAAGGTCGGCATCTTCGTGCCGGGGCGGAACGCCTGCGGGTCGCGGAGCCATTCGGGTATCCACTCCTTGCGGAGCTTGAGGCGCGCGTCCTTGAGGTTCGGCCCGACCTTCTTCTGATCCTGCATGAGGTAGCGGGATTGCGTGTCGAGCTGCGCGATGCGCGCCTCGATCTGACTGTTGGTGACGACGAGATTTTCGGCGCGGGCGAGCAGTGCTTGCGCCGCTTCGTCACTCGCGGCGGTGGCGCTCTCGGCGCGCGCGGCCCGCGCGTCGCGCTCGTTGGCGGTGCGCTCGTCTTCGAGCTGCTTGAGGAGTTGGCGCGTTGAGCTCAGCGCGTCGGACTCGCGGTCGAAGCCCTCGTAGCGGTGGCAGCCGACGCAGCCGCGCTCGTAGAAGAGGTCTTTGCCCTTCGTCAGCGTCGGCGCGCCTTGCAGCACGCGGTCGTTCGCGTGGCACTGATTGCAGCCCGCCTCCATGTTCTCTTTGGCGAAGAGCGGGTGGAGCCAGTACTTGTGCCTGCCGTGTCCCTTCGTCTCCGAAGTGGTGGCGCGACCGTTGCCCCAGTGGCAACTGGCGCAGCCGAACTTGTCGGGGTCGTGGATTTGCAGCAGCTCTTTGCTCGGATGGCTTGCGAAGGCGCGGGCGAGGCGGTCGGGCCGGCGGTTGCGGCCCGCGGGCATCATGTCCACGGGCGTGATGCGGATGGGCTCGCGCGCGCCGAGGTGGCACGTCTCGCAGCGGTCGACGATGTCGCCGGAGGTGACGTTGATCTGGCGGAGGCCGAAGTCGAAGTCGTCCACCTTCGCCTTCAAGAGTTTGACCTGCTGCTCGGTGACTTCGGTGACGTTGTCCTTAAGATACTCGTCGCGCTTCGTCTCCAACTCGGAGGCGGGCTTGAGCAGTTCGCCGCTCTCGGCGAGGAGGCGGCCCTTCTCGTCCTTGAGCCGGTTATAACGCTCTTCCAGTTCGACGAAGTTGAGCTTCAACTCGTCGGTCTTGCCGGAGCCGTCGTCGCGCGGCATCTCGATCTCGGCCTTCTCGCCTTTCAACTCCTCGACCTCGCGGCGGAGGTCGGCCTTGTCGTCCTCCTCGGCGTTCTCGATCTCGTAGTTGACGACGGTGATGTTGCCGCGCCGGTTCTGGAACTCGTCGGTGATGGCGGCGAGCTGCGAGTCTATGATTTTGACGCGGCGGCTGAGCTGCTCGACCTGCGGTCGGACGCTCGCGCGCGCGGCCTCGGCCTCGGCTTGCAGCTTCTTGAACTCTTCGCTCTCCCTGACCTCCTTCTCGGAC
>DASTQX010000388.1:0-8765 GCA_035761505.1 Pyrinomonadaceae bacterium | reverse complement strand
ACGGCCTGATGGTGTCGGTGGGCTGGCTGCTGCTGAAGGGCATCGGCATCTGGGGCAACAACCAGCCCGTCGGGTGGGGCTTCGACATCATCAACTTTGTCTGGTGGATCGGCATCGGCCACGCCGGGACGCTCATCTCCGCGATTCTGCTTCTGCTCCGACAGTCGTGGCGCACCTCCATCAACCGCTTCGCCGAGGCGATGACGCTCTTCGCCGTCGCCGCCGCCGGGCTCTTTCCCCTTCTCCACACCGGAAGGCCGTGGCTCGCCTACTGGCTCTTCCCGTACCCGAACACGATGGGGATGTGGCCGCAGTTCCGCAGCCCCCTGATGTGGGACGTGTTCGCCGTCTCGACCTACGCCACGGTCTCGGCGCTCTTCTGGTACACGGGGCTCATTCCCGACCTCGCGACTTTGCGCGACCGCGCGAAGAGCACTTTCGGGCGCGTCGTCTACGGCATGGCCGCGCTCGGTTGGCGCGGGAGCGCGCGCCACTGGGCGCGATATGAGGCGACTTATCTTTTGCTCGCCGGGCTCTCGACGCCGCTCGTGCTCTCGGTGCACACCATCGTCAGCTTCGACTTCGCGGTCGGACTCGTACCGGGCTGGCACGCGACCATCTTCCCGCCCTACTTCGTCGCGGGCGCGATCTACGCGGGCTTCGCGATGGTCTTGACGCTGGTCATCCCCTTGCGGAAGTTCTACGGGCTCGAAGACTTCATCACCGACCGGCACCTGCGGAACTCGGCGAAGGTCATGCTGGCGACGGGATTAATCGTCGCCTACGGCTACATGATGGAGACCTTCATGGCGTGGTACAGCGCGAACACCTATGAAGAGTACATGATTCGCAACCGCTTCTTCGGCCCCTACGCCTTCTTCTACTGGTCTCTGATGGTCTGCAACGTGGTCGTGCCGCAGTTCCTCTGGATACGGCGCTTGCGGCACAGCAACATCGCGCTCTTCGTCGTCGCGATGTTCGTCAACGTCGGCATGTGGCTGGAGCGCTTCATCATCATCCCGGTCAGCCTCCATCGTGACTTTTTGCCTTCCTCGTGGGGCATGTACGCGCCGACGCTCTTCGACTTCACGATGTTTTTCGGCACCATCGGGCTGTTCTTCTTCCTCATGTTCCTCTTCCTCCGGTTCCTCCCCGTGATCTCGATCTTCGAGATGCGAACGATGGTGCCGGAGGCCGAGATTAAGGAGGAAAAAGCGTAAATGAAAAAGAGAGTGCGGACGCCGACTTACGGCCTGATGGCCGAGTTCGAGACGCCGACCGACGTGGTGGCGGCGGCCCGCCGCGTCCACGAGGAGGGCTACCGGAGGATTGACGCCTTCTCGCCCTACCCGATTGAAGAGCTTTCGGAGGCCATCGGCGTGCACACGACGAAGATGCCTTTGATCGTCCTCATCGGCGGCATCGTCGGGCTCATCGCGGGCTACTTGATGCAGTACTACACGCACGTCATTGATTACCCCTTGAACGTCGGCGGGAAGCCCTTCCACAGTTGGCCGCAGTTCATCCCGATCACGTTCGAGACGACGGTGCTCGGCGCGGCGCTCGCGGCGGTCTTCGGGATGCTCGCGCTGAACGGCCTGCCGGAGCCGTACCACCCGGTCTTCAACACGCCGAACTTCGCGCTTGCCTCGCGCGACCGCTTCTTCCTGCTCGTCGAGGCCCGCGACCCGAAGTTCGACCGCGAAGAGACCGCCGCCTTCCTCAGAACTCTGGGGCCGCGAGAGGTGACAGATGTCGAACACTGAGAAGAGTGAGCGGAGAGCCGTAAGCAGTAAGCAGTTCGGGCGTCGCCGGCGGGCTGTCTTGTACTGCTTACTGCTTACCGCTTGCTGCTTACTTTCCTTCGGTTGTCGCATGGACATGCAGGATCAGCCGAAGTACGAGGCTTACGAGTCGAGCCGGACTTTCAAGGACGGGCAGGCTTCGCGCCCGCTCGTCGAGGGGACGGTCGCGCGCGGCCAACTGCGCGAGGACGCGTACTTCTACACGGGCAAGGGCGGCGCGTCGAACGCTCAACAGTCGCCGCCGGGCGGCGTTGCGAACGTGCGCGGCAACACGGGCGGCGGGACGGCGAGCGCGCAGCAGGCCGCCGCGATGAGCGGGCCGGACGTGTTCCCTCTACCCGTCACGAAGGAGGCGCTTGAGCGCGGGCGCGAGCGCTTCAACATCTACTGCATCGTCTGCCACGGCGCGGGCGGCGACGGCGACGGGATGATCCCCCGGCGCGGGTTCCAGCGCCCGCCCTCGTTCCACGAAGACCGCTTGCAGGAAGGGACGGCGAACGCCGCGCACTTCTTCGACGTGGTGACGAACGGCTGGGGCGCGATGCCTTCCTACGCCGAAGTGATTTCGGCGGAAGACCGTTGGAAGATCATCGCCTACGTCCGCGCCTTGCAGTTGAGCCGGAGGATGAACATCAACGAACTCGCGCCGGACGCGCAGGGCAAGGTAAGAAGCGGCGCGCAAGCGCCCGCGGTCGGGCCGCACGGAGTCGAACAGCCGGAACAGCCCCACAGGGGAGGCGAGAGGGGAAGTGAGAACCACTGAGATGGACGCGAACTCCTACCAGGCCCCTGAGGCCGTAGATCGTTACCGCACGCGCGCGCTGCTCGCCGGCGTGGTCTTGTTCCTGTTGGCGGCGGCGCTGGCGTTCGTTCTGGGCGGCCCCGTCCAGTTCTTCCGCTCCTACCTCGTCGGTTTCTTCTTCTGCACGGGGCTCGCGGTCGGCGGGCTGGCGTGGCTCATGCTCGGACACATGACGGGCGGCGCGTGGGCTCTGGTGAGCCGCCGCGTGCTCGAAGCCGCGACGCGGACGCTGCCGCTTCTGGCGTTGATGTTCGTCCCGCTCGTCGTCTCGCTCTTCGTGCATCAGGACGGGCACTCGCTCTACGAGTGGTCTGACCCGCACCACGTCGAGCAGGACACGGTGCTTCAGCACAAGAGCGTCTATCTCAACATTCCGTTCTTCATCATTCGCGGCGTCTTCTACTTTCTGGTCTGGGGCGCGCTCGCCTACTTCATGAACAAGTGGTCTTCGGAGCAGGACTCTTCGGGCGACCCGCGCATCCGGCGAAGGATGCAGGACTTGAGCGGCCCCGGCATCCTGCTCTTCGGACTGACGGCGACCTTCGCCGCCGTCGACTGGGGAATGTCGCTTGAGCCGCACTGGTTCTCGACGATGTACGGGCTGCTGGCGATGGCCGGTTGGGGCTTGTCGGCGCTCGCCTTCGCCATCACGGTGGCGACTTTCCTCTCGAAGCAGGAGGGCGGCGAGCACGTCTATCTGCCGACGCACTTTCACGACTGGGGGAAACTGCTGCTGGCGATGGTCATGCTCTACGCCTACTTCGCCTTCTCGCAGTTCCTCATCATCTGGTCGGGAAACCTGCCGGAGGAGATTTCCTTCTACCTGCGGCGGCTACGCGGCGGCTGGGAGTACGTCGGCTTGGCCGTCATCCTCTTCCACTTCGCGCTGCCCTTCGCGCTGCTTCTGTCGCGCGGCTTGAAACGCGCGCCGAGGATGCTCCGCCGCGTGGCCGTGCTGATGCTGGTGATGAGGGTCGTGGACTTGATCTTCCTCTTCGCGCCCGCCGCGCATCAGGAAGGCCAAGAGGGTTTCCGCGTCCTCGACTTCGCCTACCACTTCTTCCCGATGCTCTTGATGACGGCGGGGCTCGGCGGCGTCTGGCTCTGGTACTTCTTCACGCAGTTGAAGAAGCGACCGCTGCTCCCGGTCGGCGCTCCCGACTTGGCGCAGGCGTTGACGGTGGCCGAGCATCATTAAAAACGGTGAGCGGTGAGCAGTAAGCAGTAAGCAGTAAGCGGTAAGCAGTGAGCAGTAAGAAGAAGGCGATTTCGAGAGACTGAGACGACGTTTGGAGTTTTGAATTATGGCCGGTGGCAAGCGCAGGCGAGACAGCATCCACGAGACGCCCGACGTTTCGTACATCAGCAACCCGGACGTGGCGCACGAGCACACGGACGTGCCGGTCACGCCCGTCCTGAAGTTCATCGGCGGGCTCGTCGTCTTCTTCGGCATCGCGTTCGCCGCGATGTACTTGATGTTCCTCTTCTTCCAGCGACGCGAAGTGAACGCCGAGCGGCGGCCCTCGCCGCTGCAACGACAGGGAGAAGAACGCCTGCCGCCGGAGCCCCGGCTCCAACTCGCGCCCGGCTTCGGCGTGACGAGCGAGGACGGCAAGCGCGTCACGCTCGCCTACGATCAGGCGGGGCAGACCGAGACGGTTCCGCAGCCACAGTCCGAGTACTGGACGGTGCGCGACGAGTGGGAGCGCAAGCTCAAGGGCTACGGCTGGGTGGACGAGCAGGCGGGCACGGTGCGCGTCCCCGTCGAGGAGGCGATGCGCGTTTACCAAGAGCGCCAGCAGGCGAAGTCGCAAGGCCAGCAGCCCGGCGCGTCGCCGCAGCCTTCGCCGCAAGCCTCGCCCGCAGGGCAGTGAGCAGTAAGCGGTAAGCGGTAAGCGGTAAGCAGTAAAGGGAAGTGAGAAGTATTCGAGTGACGAGGATGTTCAGACGCAAGTTTCGGGGCCGTGATTTTCGCGGTCACGGTTTTCGCGGGAGCGCGATGTGGTCGGTGTGCGTTTTACTGCTCACTGCTCACTGCTCTCTGCTCAACGTCTCCGCGCAGTACGGTCGCCCGCCGCAGGCTTCGATGCCGCAGGGCGGGACGCCGGACGTGCTGAAGCGGGCCGACATCGAGCAGCGCTTGGGCGAGCAAATCCCGCTCGACCTCACGTTCCGCGACGAGACGGGGCGCGAGGTGCGTCTGGCCGACTATTTCAAGTCGGACAAGCCGGTCGTGCTCTCGCTCGTCTATTACGAGTGCCCGATGCTCTGCAACCAAGTCCTGAACGGGCTCGTCGGCACGCTCGAAGCCGTGAGCTTCACGCCGGGCGAGGAGTTCGAGATCGTCACCGTGAGCTTCGACCCGCGCGAGACGCCGGAACTGGCGGCGCAGAAGAAGGAGACTTATCTCCGGCGCTACCGGCGGCAGGGGGCCGAGGGCGGCTGGCACTTCCTGACCGGCGACAAGGCTTCGATTGAACGGCTCACGCAGGCGGTCGGCTTCGGCTTCCACTGGGATGAGCGCTCGGAGCAGTTCGCGCACGCCTCGGCCATCATGGTGGCGACGCCGCAGGGGAAACTCTCGCACTACTTCTACGGCATCGAGTATTCGCCGAAGGAGTTGCGGCTCGCGCTCGTCGAAGCCTCGGCGGGCAAGATCGGCTCGCCCGTGGATAAGCTCATTCTCTACTGCTACCACTACGACCCGACGACCGGAAAGTACGGCCCCGTGATTATGAACATCCTGCGCGCGGCGGGCGTCCTGACGGTCGCGGGCGTGCTGGCGCTCCTCTTCGCCCTGCGGCGGCGCGGGCGCTGGGGCGGCGAGACAAACGCAAGAGGAGCCTTTTAAGGGTATGCTTTTATCGCAAGTGAGCGTGCCGTTCGCGCCGGAGCAGGCGTCGAGCTTCGCCGGAGAGGTGGACGCGCTCTACCTCTACCTCGTCCTGCTGACGCTCGCCTTCTCGGTGCTCATCACGGCGGCCATCGTCTTCTTCGCCATCAAGTACCGGCGGCGCTCGCCGGGCGAAGTGCCGCGCCCGCGCGCCGGGTCTTTGGTGCTCGAAGTGACGTGGACGGTGATTCCGCTCATGATCGCGATGACGATCTTCGTCTGGGGCGCGAGCGTCTATTTCCGCCTCTACCGCGCGCCGCAACAGGCGATGGAGATTTTCGTCGTCGGCAAGCAGTGGATGTGGAAGTTTCAGCACGCGACCGGCCAGCGCGAGATCAACGAACTCCACGTCCCGGTCGGCTCGCGCGTCAAGCTCACGATGACGACCGAGGACGTGATTCACAGCCTCTACGTCCCGGCCTTCCGCGTCAAGACCGATGTCGTGCCCGGTCGCTACACGCAGCTCTGGTTCGAGCCGACGCAGGCGGGCCGCTACTACCTCTTCTGCACCGAGTACTGCGGGACGAATCACTCCGGCATGGTCGGCTACGTCGAGGTCATGGAGCCCGCCGCCTATCAACAGTGGCTTTCGGGCGGCGGCTCCGAGTCGGCGGCGGCGCAGGGGCAGAAGGTCTTTCAGGAGCGCGGCTGCGCCTCCTGCCATCAGGAAGACCGGCAGGGGCGCGGGCCAATGCTGCAAGGACTGTTCGGCAAGCAGCAGCCGCTACAGGACGGCGGGGTCGTGACCGTGGACGAGTCCTACGTCCGCGAGTCCATCGTCAACCCGACGGCCAAGATCGTCGCCGGGTTCCAGCCCATCATGCCGACCTATCAGGGGCAGTTGAGCGAGGAGCAGATTCTCCAACTCATCGCCTACATCCGAAGTCTGGGGACGGGCACCGAGGGCGGCGCGACCGGCGCGGCCACGGGCGCGGGCGGCTCGACGACGACCACTGGCGGGCTCCCGGTCGAGTCTCTGCGCTCGAACCCGGTAGGGCCGACCGACCCGCGCGCCGGGACGGGCGCAGGCGCGAGCGGCGCACCGGCCAACACTTCACAGGGACAGAGACAGGGGCAGAATCGGAATCGCCCTTGAGCCGCGCGGGGCCTTCAAGATTCAAGCGGGGAAGCAGTTCCGAGGAAGGCTGTCAGCGGGAATTAAGCGATTATGAGCACAGACGCGACCACGGTAAATCGAACGCAGGAGTGGCGGGGGCGCTTCCCGTCGGTCAACTACCTGAACGCCGACTACGGCATCAAGTCTTGGCTGTTGACGAAAGACCACAAGCGCATCGCGCTCCTGTACCTGCTCTCGATCACCTTCTTCTTCGCGCTCGGCGGGGCTTACGCGGTGGCGATTCGGCTTGAGTTGCTGACGCCGATGGCCGACCTCGTCCAGTCGCAGACCTACAACAAGATGTTCACGCACCACGGCATCTTGATGGTCTTCTTCTTCCTCATCCCGTCCATCCCGGCGGTGCTGGGGAACTTCCTCATTCCGCTGATGATCGGCGCGAAAGACCTCGCCTTCCCGAAGATTAACCTGCTCAGTTGGTACGTCTATATGGTCGGCGGCGTGCTGACGTTCTGGGCGCTTCTGGCGGGCGGCGTGGATACGGGCTGGACTTTTTACGTCCCCTACTCGACGACCTTCTCGAACACCTACGTCGTCCTCGCGGGGCTCGGCATCTTCATCAACGGGTTCTCGTCCATCCTGACGGGACTGAATTTCATCGTCACCATCCACACGATGCGCGCGCCGGGGATGACGTGGTTCCGGCTGCCGCTCTTCATCTGGTCGCACTACGCGACGAGTTTGATTTTCATCCTCGGAACGCCGGTCATCGCCATCACGGTTCTGCTCGTGGCGCTCGAACGCGTGGCGCGCATCGGCATCTTCGACCCGGCGCTGGGCGGCGACCCCGTGCTCTTTCAGCACATGTTCTGGTTCTACTCGCACCCGGCGGTCTATATCATGATTCTGCCCTCGATGGGCGTCGTCAGCGAGTTGGTCTCGACCTTCTCGCGCAAGAACATCTTCGGCTACTCGTTCGTCGCCTTCTCTTCCATCGCCATCGCGGTCTTCGGCTTCCTCGTGTGGGGCCACCACATGTTCACTTCGAGCCAGTCGGTCTATGCCGGGATGATCTTCTCGGTCATCTCGTTCGTCGTGGCGATACCCAGCGCGGTCAAGGTCTTCAACTGGACGGCGACGATGTACAAGGGCTCGATCTCGTATGACACGCCGATGCTCTACGCCTTCGCCTTCATCGGGCTCTTTATCATCGGCGGGATGACGGGGATGTTTCTGGCCGCGCTCGGCTTGGACGTTCACGTCCACGACACCTACTTCGTCGTCGCGCACTTCCATTACGTGATGGTCGGCGGGGCGGTGATGGGCTACCTCGGCGGGCTGCACTACTGGTGGCCGAAGATCACGGGGCGCATGTACCCGGAAGGGTGGGGACGGTTCGCGGCGCTGGTCATCTTCGTCGGCTTCAACCTGACGTTCTTCCCGCAGTTCCTCCTCGGTTACATGGGGATGCCGCGTCGCTACCACGTCTATCCGATGGACGCGCCGCTCTGGCAGGTCTTGCACGTGATGTCTTCGGCGGGGGCGTCCGTCTTAGGTTTCGGGATGCTCATCCCCGGCATCTACTTCATCTGGTCAATGCGCTACGGGCGTTTCGCCCCGGCGAACCCGTGGCCCGCGACCGGGCTTGAGTGGCGCACCTCCTCGCCGCCTCCGACCGAGAACTTCGTCCAGACGCCGGTCGTGACGTGGGAGGCTTATGAGTTCCGGCCCGTCGAGGAGATGAAGGTCGTCGGCCCCGGCGACGTGCCCGACCAGCCCGTCGGCGGCCACCACCCGGTCAGCGACGCGGGCGGCTCCGACACGAGGTCTTGAGCAGGAAAAGCCGTCACTCGTCAATCGTGAAGAGGGAGGGCCGGTCTTTAACGATTGACGACGGACGATTCGCGGGTTTTGACGATTGACGGGTTTTAAGGAGAAGCGAGTTGGCTACACACGCGGAAGCAGCAACCCACGGGCACGAGGCGGCGCACGAGGCGCTGGCGCACCACTTCGACAACCTCGAACAGCAGCGCGAGGCGGGCGCGCTCGGCATGTGGGTCTTCATCGCGCAGGAGGTGATGTTCTTCGGCGGCCTCTTCCTCGTTTACCTCGTCTATCGGATGCAGTACCCGAACGCCTTCGCCGCCGCGAGCAACCACCTCGACTGGAAACTCGGCACCTTCAACACGG
>DASTQX010000387.1:0-6572 GCA_035761505.1 Pyrinomonadaceae bacterium | reverse complement strand
GTTGCCGAGACGGTAGTAGAGATGGCGCGCGCCGTTGATGAGGTCTTGGAGTTTCGCGCCGAACTCTTCGACGGGGAAGGCGGCGTCGGCCCCGAAGCGCTCCTTCGCGCCCTCGACTCCGGCGCGGCGGCCCGTCCAAGTCTCCTTTTCAGGGTCGCGCGGGCGGACGAAGAGCGTGAAGCGCTCGCCGTCTTTGGCGGGCGCGATGACGGCGATGGCGTCGGGTTCGGGGAAGCCCGTGAGGTAGTGAAAATCCGAGTCCTGTCGGAAGCGGTATTCGGTGTCGTGCGAGCGCGTCGCCTCGCGCGCGCCCGGCAGGATGGCGACGGAGTTCGGCTCCATCCGTCGCATGAACTCGGCAAGCTGCGGTCTCAACATTGATTCGTCTCCACGTCGGTTGGTCTCTCGGCTCATGCGCCGATTGTAACCGAGACGCGCGGCGGCGGGGAAATGCAGGGATGAAGGATGAAGGAGCCGCTGATTGGATTTCACATTTGAGATTTGAGATTTCAAATTTGAGGTTCCAAACCAGAGACGTTTCAAACAGCAGTTCCTTCATCTCTCATCCTTCATCCCTCGTCCTTGTTCCTCGCGGTCGGCTTCTGCCGTATAATCGCGCGCATGGCGACTCGAATCTCTGAGACTCAGACGACACCTCGGACAACGGAAGCGGGGGCGAGTGAAATCGTCTCGTTCGACCCGGCGACGGGCGAGGAGTTGGGGCGCGTGCCGCTGGGGACGGCGGAGGACGTGGCGCGGGCCGTGGAGCGCGCGCGGGCGGCGCAGAAGAGTTGGGCGGCGCTCTCGTTCCGGGAGCGGGGCGCGGTCGTGCTGCGGGCGCGGGCGCTGGTGCTCGAAGGGATGGAGGAGTTGGCCGCGCTCATCTCGCGCGAGGCGGGGAAGCCGGAGGCCGAGGCGCTCTCGATGGAGATCGTGCCGACGCTCGACCTGATGCAGTTCTTCGCGCGGCGCGCGGCGCGGCTGCTGAAGCCGGAGCGGATAGACATCGGCCTCTACAGGTATCTGGGCCGCTCTTCAAAGGTCATCTATCGCCCGCTCGGCGTGGTCGGCATCATCTCACCGTGGAATTTTCCGTGGGCGATTCCGCTCGGCGAGGTCGTCATGGCGTTGATGGCGGGCAACGCGGTCGTCCTCAAGCCGAGCGAGTTGACGCCCTTCGTCGCGTTGAAAATCGGCGACATCTTCGGGCGCGCGGGGCTGCCCGAAGGGCTTCTCGAAGTCGTCACGGGCGACGGCTCGACGGGGCGCGCGCTGACCGAGGCGGGCGTGGATAAAATCATGTTCACGGGGAGCGTCGCCACCGGCCAGCGAGTCGCCGAAACGGCGGCGCGCAAGCTCACGCCGGTCGTCCTTGAACTTGGCGGCAAAGACCCGATGATCGTCTTTGAGGACGCAGACCTCGAAGCCGCTTCGAGCGCGGCGGTGTGGGGCGCGTTCGCCAATTCGGGACAGGCTTGCGCGTCGGTCGAGCGCTGCTACGTCCAAGAGCGCGTGAGCGAAGAGTTCACCGCGCGCGTCGTCGCCAAGACGCGCGCGCTGCGACAGCAGACCGGCGCGCATCCGGGAACGGACATCGCCGCGATGTCGAGCGAGCGACAGCTTGCGACCGTCGAAGAGCACGTCCGCGAGGCCGTCCGCCTCGGCGCGCGCGTGCTCGTCGGCGGTGCGAGGCGGAAAGGTTCGGGCGATGCGGCGCAGGGCTCTTTTCATGAGCCGACCGTGCTCGCGGGCGTTGACCACTCGATGGACGTGATGCGCGAGGAGACGTTCGGCCCCGTGCTGCCGCTAATGAATTTCCAGACCGAAGAGGAGGCCGTCCGGCTCGCCAACGACAGCCCTTTCGGCCTCACGGCGAGCGTCTGGACGCGCGACATCGCGCGCGGGATGCGCGTCGCCGAGCGCATCGAGGCGGGCACGGTGATGGTCAACGAAGTCCTCTACACGCACGGCATCGCGCAGACGCCGTGGGGCGGCGTCAAGCAGAGCGGCCTGGGGCGCACGCACGGGCGGCTCGGCCTGCTTGAGCTAGTCGCGCCGCACCACATCCACGTCAACCGCCTCGCGCGGCTGCATGACGTGTGGTGGTTCGGCTACACGCCCGACGCCGCGCGTCTCTTCCGCTCGCTCGCGCGCCGCTTCGCCACCGGCTCCGCCTTGCAGACCATGCTCATCTCGCCGCAACTCGTCCGCCGCCTCCTCGACAAGCGCCGCAAGAATTAGCCCGCGCCCGCCGACGATGACGCCCTCCGAGAGGCGCGACGAAAAAGTCGAGAACTCATAACTTGTCTTTCGCGCGCCGGAGTGGCTATCATCCGTCGTGTCGCGGCGGCCTTGAGCTTTTCGCCTTTCGGCGTCGCCGACGACGACGCCCTTCGCTCCCGCGCCGGAGCCGGGTCGCTCCCCTTTCAAAGAGCCGCGCCGTCAAACACTTCCAAAGTCAAAACCGAGGTCGGAAATTATGCGAACACTCCTCACCGCGCTCCACTCGCGCCGCGCGCGCAGGGCCGCCGCGTTGTTCCTCTCTTTCGCGCTCGCGCACTTCGCCCCGCCGCTCGGAGTCGGCGTCAGCGCGGTTGACCTCGACGAAGGGTTCGGCGGCGACGGCTTCGTGACGCACGACCTCGGCGGGACGGAGGAAGCGTTAGCGGTCGCCGTCCGGACGGACGGGAAGCTCGTCGTGTTGGGAGAGGTGCTGACGAGCGACGGCAGCGCGCCGGAAGAGACGCTGCTCTTGCGCTACGAGGCGGACGGCTCGACCGACGCGGGCTTCGGCGTCGGCGGCAAGACGGTCGTCGAATTTCCCGGCTTCATCTTCTTCGCGTCCGACCTCGCCCTCCAACCCGACGGCAAAATCATCATCGCCGGGACGGCCAGAGCGAACTCGCCGAACACCTTATTCGGCTTCGGGGTCGCGCGCTACAACGCCGACGGCTCGCCCGACACGTCGTTCGGCGCGGGCGGCCTCGCGGTCACGGACTTCCTGAGCCATTCGCCCGCGCGCGCCGTCGCCGTCCAGACCGACGGCAAGATAGTCGTCGCCGGGGTGCAGCATCTCGGCGGCGAGCACATCAACGACTTCGCGGTCGTGCGTTACCTCTCGGACGGCTCGCCCGACACGTCGTTCGGCGCGGGAGGGTCGGCGACCGCCGACTTCGGGCAGAGCGACGGAGCCTCGGACGTGCTGATTCAGCCGGACGGCAAAATCGTCCTCGGCGGCTCCTCGCATAACACGTTCACCATCTCGACCGACTTCGCGGTGGCCCGCTTCAACCCCAACGGCTCGCTCGACAATACTTTCGACGCCGACGGGCGAGTGACCACTTCGTTCTCCTCCTCCGAGACCGCTTTCGTGACCGGCTTGGCGCTCCGTCCCGATGGCTCACTCATCGCCGCCGGGACGACGTTCGGTCGTCCACGGCAAAACTTCGCGCTCGCGTGTTACCTCGCGGACGGCACGCTCGACGCGTCGTTCGGGGAAGGCGGCAAAGTCTTGACGGACTTCGACGGCGGGACGGACGAGGCGCAGGCCGTCGCCGTCCGGCCCGACGGGCGAATCGTCGTCGCGGGTTCCGCCTTCGGCCCCGGCGACGGCTCGCCCGCCTCCTTCGCCTTAGCGTTCTACCTCGCGGACGGCACGCACGACAACTCCTTCGGCGCGGGCGGGAGGGTCATGACGCGCGTCCCCGGCAAGTTCTATAACTTGCTGAACGGGATGGCGCTCCTGCCCGACGGCAAAGTCGTCGCGGTCGGCGGTGACACGGAGACGAGCAGCGGCCTCGGCACGGACATCGCGCTCACGCGCTACGAAGCGCCCGGCGCGCAAGTCCCGACCTCCTTCGTGCGCTTCGCCGCCGACCGTTTCAACGCCGCCGAAAATTGCGCGCCCGCCCTCGTCACCGTGACGCGCGAAGGCGACTTGAGCGCCGCCGCGACCGTCACCTACCGGACGCGCGACGGCTCGGCCTTGCAACAGTCGGACTACACGCACGCCACCGGCACGCTCACCTTCGCCCCCGGCGAGTCGAGCCAGAGTTTCCAAGTCCTCCTCAACGCGGACGCGCACGTCGAGACGGACGAGACGCTCTTTGTCGAACTCGTCAGCGCCTCGCCCGGCGTCAACTTCCGCCGCCCCGACTTCGCCGCGCTCGCGGTTGAAGACGACGACACGGACGAGTCCGCGCCGAACCCGATTGACGACGCCGGGCAGTTCGTCTGCCAGCAGTATCACGACTTCCTGAGCCGTCAGGCGGACATCGGCGGGCTGGGCTTCTGGGTGAGCCGCATCAACGCCTGCGGGGGCGACCCGGCCTGCGTCGAGGAGAGGCGGCAGAACGTCTCGACCGCGTTCTTCCTCTCCATCGAGTTCCAGCAGACCGGCTACTTCGTTATCCGCACGCACAAGGCGGCCCTCGGCAACGAGAGAGAGAACCCGCGTTACCTGCCGTTCCTGCGCGACGCGCAGCGAGTCGGGCGGGACGTGCGCGTCGGCGTCGGCGACTGGGCCGCGCGGCTTGACGCGAACAAGAACGCCTTCGTCTCGGAGTTCGTCACGCGCCCCGAATTCGTCGCCGCGCACGGCGCGCAGAACGCCGCCGAGTTCGTAGATTCGCTCTTCACGAACGCGGGCGTCACGCCCACGGCGAGCGAGCGCGAAGGGGCCGTCGCGGCCTTCGGCTCAGGCGGCGACGAAGGCCGCGCCCGCGCGCTGCGCGCCGTCGTCGAGAGCGGGTCGGTTTATAACAAGCTCTACAACCCGGCCTTCGTCCTCATGCAGTACTTCGGCTACCTGAGGCGCAACCCGGACGACTTCCCCGACTCTAACTTCCGTGGCTATGATTTCTGGCTTGAGAAGCTCGACTCCTTCAGCCAGCCGGGCGAGGACGTGCGCGACGAGTCGGTCGCGCTCAGCCGCGTGAGCCGCGCGCAGATGGTGCAAGCCTTCATCACCTCGTTCGAGTACCGGCGGAGGTTCGCGCCCTAAACTATTATGAGGCGGCGTGGCCGTTGCTGCCGGGCCGCTTGCATTCGACGACGCCGCGCCTTTAGGATGCCGCACTTGTTCATCCGCCGGTGCGAAGGATACTGAAGAGAGTTTTGCTGGGACGTTTCATCAGAAGTCAGGAGCGGCGGCGCGCGACGCGCGACACGAACCGCGTCGTGCGCCCCTTCGAGTGGGGCGCGGAGTTCGTCAACGGCCACCCGAACGGCGACGACCCGCGCCACATCTTCGAGCGCCACACGCGCGAAGTCATGCGCGCCAGCGACGACTTCTTCGCGCTGCCGCAGGTTTCCGACTACCGTCTCGAAGGCGAGAGACTTTCGTGGACGAGCGCCGTCGAGACGCCCTCGGCGGTGAACAACACGGCGCGCGCGCGCTTCTTCCCGGAGCCGCCGAAGGAGCACGCTAACGGTCGCGGCGCGAAGTCGCCGCGCCGCGCCGTCGTCGTCCTCCCGCAGTGGAACGCCGACGCGGAGAGCCACGTCGCTTTGTGCCGTGTCTTCAACCGCCTCGGCGTCGCGGCGCTGCGCCTGACGCTTCCCTATCACGAAGCGCGCCGGCCCGCCGAGTTGGAGCGCGCCGACTACCTCGTCTGCTCGAACGTCGGGCGGACGATTCAGTCCGTGCGGCAGGCGGTGCTCGACACGCGCGCGGCGGTCGGTTGGCTTCAAGACCGCGGCTACGAGCGCGTCGGCGTCGTCGGGACGAGCGTCGGCTCCTGCACGGCCTTCCTCGCCTTCGCGCACGACGAGCGCCTCCGCGCCGGAGTTTTTAATCACGTCTCCGGCTACTTCGCCGACGTGGTCTGGCACGGCATCTCGACCCGGCACGTCCGCGCCGGAATCGAAGGCTCCCTCACGCTCGAAGAGCTACGCGCGGCGTGGCTCCCCATCAGCCCGCTGCCCTTCGCCGAGAGGCTGCTGGCGATGCCGCCCCGGCCCATGCGCTTCATCGCCGCGCGCCACGACCTGACCTTCCCCGCCGACCTCTCGCGCCAAGTCATCGAGCACGTCCGAGACTTGGGCCTCCCCCTCGACGCCGCGTGGCTCCCCTGCGGCCACTACACCAGCGGCGAGCGCCCGTGGGTCTATCTCGACGGCTGGAAGATCGCTTCGTTCCTGCGAAAGCACCTGTGACGATTTTGGATTTTGGTTTTTAGATTGAGACTGACGAAGGCTGAGCGGTTCAAAATCCGGCTTCGAGACTGAGAAGCACGCTCACCCAAAATCTAAAATCCAAAATCTAAAATCCGAAATCTCTCTCCTTGACTCTCTGCCCGTTTTGGCATAGAAGCATCTTGTCTTTGTAACTCACAGTAGAGGGAGAACGAGATGGCCGACGAGAGGAACCAGAAGACCTGCGCGAACGCGCCGTGTAGCTGCCCCGTGGAGAGCGGCGAGAAGTTTTGCAGCGTCCACTGCCAGAGCACCGAGAACACCGTGCAGATAGATTGCGACTGTGGTCACGAAGGCTGCGCGGGGGATTTCTAAGCGCACGCCTGACCAGACACCAGCGAGCCCCGAAGGGGAGGAAGGATGTCGCTCACGACGCG
>DASTQX010000386.1:0-6322 GCA_035761505.1 Pyrinomonadaceae bacterium | reverse complement strand
CATCGCCCACTCGGTCTACGCCATGACTGCCCAAGTGACTTGCCGCGACGGCTCGATAAGAGTCTGTACGGGTCAGAGTTGTAGAGGTTCCAGCGCCGTGCCGGGCGGCACCAACGGCTGGTGCAAGTGCATCAGCTCCCTGCCGGGCGAGCCCGCCGACGTTGAGAATTGTGACAAGAAGAAGAGCCCCGTTCTCCTTCCCGATGCCCCGCCGGAAAACTGAGGCGAACGATAGGCAACCGGCGCGGGCCGAAGGTCTCGGCCCCGCCGGTTGCACTCCGTTTCGACACGGAATACGGAACTTACGGTTGGAACCCGCGTGTAGGGGGACAACACCGGCGCTCCGAAACGCTCTCACCTCGGAGCCTTGAACCGGGGATTCCGACTCACGCTCGCAAACGTCGGGAACTGTCTCCAACTCCGGGCCGGTCGCTCACCGAAGAACGAGGTGCACATCATGAGGAACATCTCCGTGGCGTCGTCGGTCAAACGTCTTTCGACCGCCCTGTGTGCGGCAACTCTTTTGGCGTCGGCAATCTCTCACGCGCAGGAGGCGCAGACGGCGCGCGCCCGACCGTCCGACGGCGGCGGCGCGCTCCACAGGGTTTCGGTCGCCGACGGGCAGGGGCTTCTGAGCGCGATTAAGGATGTCGAGTCGCCCGCCTTCCGCGCCTACCTCTATTCGCAGGTGGCCTCTTGGCTCTGGCGCAACGCGGGCGACGACCAGAACCTCCGGCTCTCCGCGGTCGAGGCGGCCACGCGCGGCATCTCCGACCTTCAGGAGCACGAGCGCGAAATCCCGCCCGCCCCGGCCTTCATGTTCTACGAAGAGTTTTTGGGCATCGTCCGAAAGCACAGCCCCTCGGAGGCCGCGCGTCTGGAGAAGGCCCATCCGCTCCAACTGAAAGTCAACCGCGCGGAGCAGGAGAAGGCGAGCGGCGAACTCTACGCGGCCCTCGGCAAACTGGGCGACCCGCGCACCGCCGAGCGGGGACTCGACGAGGCGCTGCGGCTGATAGGTTCGGGCAACGTCCCCGTCACGTCTCTCCACGGCGAGCTTTTGCGGCAGGACAGGCTCAACTCTCCGGCGCTCCCGCAACTGCTCTCGGCGACGCTCGCGCTCGAAGAGCGGAGTGCGGGCTCCGTCCCGCTCCTCAACCTGTTCTTCCTCTCGTCGGTCTATCTCAAAGACTCGACGCCCGCCGACATCCGCGCGCGCTTCCTCGCCGCGTCGGTCGCGGCCACGCGACACGTCACGCCGGAGCAGAGGAGCGACCCGCGCGTCGTCAACTGGGCGATCCAACTCCTCCGAACCGTCATCCCGCACTTACAAAAATCGAGCCCCGCGCTTCACGCCGAGGCGGCGGCGCGGCTGGCGAACTTCGCGCCGGGCGCGTCGCGCGAAGAGGACATCTACAACCGCATCCGAGACAGCGCCGACCCGCTGGCCGAGGCTCTGAGCGAGGCCGACGCGACGAACGACCCGCGCAGGAAGAGAGAACTGCGGCAGGTCGCCGCGCGCCTCGCACGGCAGCAGGGGAAACTGCGACAGGCCGCCGAGTTGATCTCCTCGACGGAGGACGAACGCCGCGCGCCGTCGGAAGACCATTCGGGCCGCGACGAGTTTCTGGACGGCATCCTCGTGGAAGCGCTGGCGGGGAAGGATGTCGAAGTGGCGCGTTTCGCGGCCTCCAAAATCGCTTCGCCCGTCAACCAAGCCGCCGCCTCGCGCCGCCTCGCGCGCTACTTCCACGAGGCGAAGGACGCGCGCTCCGCCGCCGAGCATTTGAACGAAGCCGCCAAGTCCCTGCGGGACGCGCCCGAAGGGAACAACAAGGCCGTCGCATACCTTCACCTCGCCGCCGACTTCACGGAGCTTGACGCCCCGCGCGCGCCGGAGCTTCTGCGCGAGGCGGTGAAGGCCGCCAACAGCATCCCGCGCCCGCGCGAAGACTCCGGCGGCGAGTTCAGTTGGAAACTGTTCCCCGTCGCCGACGCCGTCACGACGGCCTTCCGTCGGCTGGCGAAAGCCGACCGCGCCTCGGCCTTCGGGCTGACCAACGACTTGCAGCCGAAGGAGCTGAAGGTCGCCGCCGCGCTCGGCATCTACGGCGACCCTTTGAAGTGAGCGCGCGCGGCCCGTTCGCCGCCCGGACGCGCGGCGGAGTGAAACGCTATGAGCAGGAAGACGGGGGCCGCCGCGCTCTGGCTCGTCCTCGCCGCGATGGCGGCCTCCAACGCCCTCCTGATTAGACAGAACTTGCAACTCCGGCGCGAGTTGGAGAAGGCGCAGCCGCAAGGCTTGCGCGTCGGCGACAAAGTTCCTCCCTTCACGTCCGACGGCCTCGACGGCGAGACGCTGCGCGTCGGCTACGAAGGCGCGGGGCCGTCAAGGATGTTCCTCTACTTTACGCCGTCGTGCGTCTTCTGCCGCGAGCAGTTCGCCTTCTGGCGCGAGGCGCTGGGACGCGCCAGTGGCGGCGGCTACGAAGTTGTGGGGCTCGTTGACCGGGCCGAGGACAAGGCGCGGCTGGTCGAATACCTGCGCGAGATGGGCTGCGCCGCCGACTCTCGAACGCCCTTGCGCGTGGCGCTCGTCCCCGAAGAGGTGCGGCGCGACTATCACCTCTCGGCCACGCCCATCACCTTAATCGTGTCGAACGACGGAACCGTCCGCAAGGTCTGGGTCGGCAGGTGGACGGAGGCCGAAAAGTCCGACGCGGGCTCGGCCCTCGGCTTCAACTTCTCCGCGCGCACGCTCGACTGACGACGCCCCACAACGTTCCTCGCGCACCGCCGAAGGAGCGAGGCTCGGACGGCGATAATTCTTGCGCCGCCTTGCGGGCCGGTGATAAAGTTCGCGCCTCGGACAACCGCCTTGCGGAGTGCTTCACCCGCCTCAACTCGTTCAAACGGAAGCGCCCCGCTCACCCTCCGCCAAACCCATGAGAAGAGCCGAAGCCTGACCTCCGGCCAAGAGGTCGCGCGCGGCGGAGTCGTTCGTCCACCCTCCCGGAAGCCTCCCGCGCGTCTCTCGCGTTCACAACCCAAGACCCGCCTTGCGGAGACGAAAAAGATGCTTCGTTCGGCCTCAAGCCCCCGCGCCCTGCGTGTCTTCGCGCGCGCCGCTCGAGTTCGTCTTCACCCTCGGCGGCGTCACCGAAGAGCCGCTCTCGCAATTATATTTCTAAATTTTGTATGTGTATGAGACAGACGCCAGTGTTTATGGGCATGGGGTTGTTGCGCATACAGAAAAGTTGTATGTCCATGTTTCCTTCACGATACGTACCTGCGAGCTTCAGATTCCGGTAAAATTCATGATTGACAAGACGCGATTCCGGGGCGTATAAGCAGCACGTGCTACCCGACCGCTTCTGACGGCGACTCACTTCCGTCACTATCACGTCCACGAACACAATTCATGTGAGACGCCCGCCCAGATAATAGGACGGAGATAGACATCAATCCCGCACTAGGCGTTGTTAGAGCTTAGTGTGCCGAAGAGAAATGCATGAAGAGAAGAATCCTCCGCTCTGTATCACCGCTCTTTCTGCTCACTGTCATGCTGCCGGTCACCGGACTGGCCGTATTTCTCACGCAGCAACGAGGCACCGCGAAGACTCCGGTAGTTAGTCAGTCAAAACAGAGGACGCTGAGAGAGCTGGCGAGGGAGCGCGACGTGGTGCGGGAGAGTGCTGCCCTTCCGCAGTTCTCGACGTTCGACGAACTCGTCGAACTCCCTCACGCCATCGTGTACGGGCGGATCACCGACTCCGTGTCATTTTTCGGCGAGTCCGACCACCCGCTTGAGGACGGGGATTACATCACCACGGAATACACGGTGGAAGTCAGCCGGGTGCTGAAAAGCACGAGGCTGAACACCCCACTCGCGGCGGGCCAGCCTGAACCCGCGCCGCTCATAACCCCTTTGAAGATCAGTCGGAACGGGGGAGTGGTCCGCACGAATGGCCGACGCGCCGAGGTGAGGGTGAAAGGGTATGAGTCCCTGAAGCCGGGGCAGGACTACGTGTTCTTCCTCTTCTGGAGCACGGACTACAAGTCCTACATCCTGGCTGGTGACATGTCCGGCGCAGTGATCATCAACGAAGACCTCAGCCTCAGGCCGCTGGCCTCGTCGGAGGAGATCCGGAAGCGGTTTCAAGGGGCCGACATCGAAAGCCTCGCCGCCGCAATCAGCCGCCGCGATTAGCAAGGTAGACTCCGCAAACCTCTTCACACTCACACGGAGACCCTATGCGCCGCCTTCGTCTGAATAGTCACCTTTATGGGGGCGGGCTGATTTTAGAACTCGCGTCGTTAATCCTCACTTTCTCGTTCGCCAATCCGCGCCCCGCTGCTCAAGCTCAAGCGGCGTCCGGTTCGACCCGACGGGCACGGGCCGGACGGTAGAAACCTTGCGGGGGAGTTTCTTGACAGCATATATGACATGGGGTTATAAGCGTCTTCGTCTCTCACGTCTCCCGCAACGCCGTAGACGAAGTCTCCATAAAACTCCTTCGCCCCCGGCATAACCACCCACCGCACCACAAGGATGCCCGCATGAGGAAGAAAGCCCTACGCTCCACCGCACTGGCAACCCTACTTGCCGCCACGCTCTCGATCACCGCCCTGGCAGCTTCCTTCGTACTGAGACGAGGCTCGGCGAAGACGCCGACCGCCGGGCAGGTGCGAGAGAAGAAGCCGCGAGACATCGCCAAGGAGCGCGACTGGGAGGCGGAAGGCTCAAGCGAATCACACGCGGAGTATGACAGTCTGGAGAAAATGACGGAGGGTGCCGACGCAATCGTGTACGGGCGCATCGTCGAGTCCAAATCGTTTTGGGATGATGCCGGGCACCCCGTCGATCACGGCGAGAACATCACGACCGAGTACACGGTGGAGATTTATCGCGTCTTGAAGGACGCGACCCGGAACATCACTCCTGAGCAGGGCAAGCCGAACCCGGCACCAGTCATGACCCCTCTGGTAATCGCGCGCAACGGCGGGGTGGTTAATGTCAACGGGCACCGCGCGTCGGTGAAGGTCAAACAGTACGAGTTACTGAATCCGGGTCAGGACTATATGTTCTTCCTCGACTGGAGTTCGGCTTATAAAGCGTACATCCTGGCGGGCGGCGCTTCCGGTGCGGTGCTGGTCAACGAAGACCTGAGCCTCAAGCCACTCGCTTCGTCGAAAGAACTGCGGGCAAAGCTCCGCGGCATGGCCCTCGACGACCTTATCCGACAGGTTCAGTAGCGCCGCCGGGGGCGCAGTCCTCCCTCCGATTCTCACGACCTTACATCAAGGAGACCCCATGCGCCGCAGTCATGTATCCGCGTTGTCTTTCCTGTCGGTGGTTGGAGTTCTGGCGCTTTTATACCTCTCGAACGCCTCGCCGGAGGCGGTTCGGGCACAGTCCGATTGCACGACCTACAACACCCAGTGCGCGGCCCTGACCGCGGTCAGTAGCGTCAAAGTGCAAGGCCCGATTAAATACTGGTTCGACGGTATCCGCATAGACAGCGCGCTGCCGCCCGCCGCCGCCGAAAATTTTAGAACCCGCGTCAAGGCGGCGGCTGACGAGTGAGCAGTGAGGACGGGCGTCACTATCACGAAGGTCGAAACGGTGGATGACGCGAATGTGAGGGTCTACGCTACGACGGCGCTGAATATCGCGGACAGTAACGGGAAGGTTGACCACGACCCGACTTACCCCGGCAAGAAACGGATGCAGTTTTCCCACCAGTGGAAGGACTGGAATGACGCCGGGAGGGACCGACTCGCGGCACACGAGTGGGGGCACGTTTTAGGGTTCGACGAGGTGGCGGAGAACGCTTGTTCCGCGGTTCAGACTATTATGCGGCAGTTCAGTTCGGATAACGAGACCTTCGATAATCAACTGAAAGGCATCGCGCAACTCCCTGCGCCGCCGCAACCTAACGATTGCGACATCTGCGCCGCGAAAGATAAACAGGCCGGGCAGCCTCTCGGTACCTCCTGCCCGGTCCCGACGCCAACGCCGACGCCTACCCCAACCCCGACACCGCCACAGACCCCGCAAGAGTGCCAGGACGCGGGCTGGGCCTGGAACTTCACGATTAACACATGTCTCCCACCCCTGCTCTTTCCGACACCGGAGGGCGGTTGCCCGGAAGAGAATGAGACCCTCTGCTGCGGCTGTTTCGCGCCCGCCGACGGCTGCCAGTACGAGGAGAACCCTCAGTGCAACTCCTCCCCCGTCCTGATAGACGTGGCCGGTGACGGCTTCCGCCTGACCGACACGGCGGGCGGAGTCCGGTTCGACCTCGACGGCGACGGCGCG
>DASTQX010000385.1:0-9174 GCA_035761505.1 Pyrinomonadaceae bacterium | reverse complement strand
GCTTGCCGGCTCGGGGCGTACCGCCCCGCTCATCGCACCTCCGACCGGCAGCGTCACGTGCGCGCGCAGCTCGCCGTCCGCGAGGCGATGGTGCGCACCCGCACGCGCTACATCTCGCTCGTCTCGACGCTGCTGCGCAGGGACGGGCTGCGCATCCACCAAAGCGGCTACTCGCCCACCTTCCTCAAGCGCCTGGCGCGGCTCGAACTCCCCGCCCCGCTCCGCGAAGAAATCGCCCCGCTCGTGCTCCTGCTGCAAAGTCTAAATGAGCAGATCAAGCAGGCCGACCTGCGACTGCGGGCGCTGGCCGAAGGCGACGAGGTGCTGGCGCGTCTGCGCACGGTGCCCGGCGTCGGCGTGGTGACGGCGACGAGCTTCGTCTCGACACTCGACGAGGTGGCGCGCTTCGCCGGCCCTAAGCAGGCGCGGGCCTACCTGGGGCTGGTGCCGTCGGAGCGCAGCTCGGGCGAGCGCCGGCAGCGCGGCCATATCTCGAAGGCCGGGCCCGGCCGCGCCCGCCACATGCTGGTCGAGGCGGCGTGGACCATCCTGCGGCGGAGGAGTACGGCCAACGCGGCGTTGCACGACTGGGCCGCGGCGATAGCCGCACGGCGCGGCTCACGGGTGGCGGTCGTAGCGCTGGCGCGCAAGCTGGCCGGCATCCTCTACGCGATGTGGCGGGACTCAACCAGCTTCGCGGCGCGAGCCGCCGGGCCTGACGAGGTGCGGGCCACGGCGGCAGCCTAGACCGCGCACGAAGGACACTTCCGCGGCAGCGAGTTGCAGAGCACGGCATGGCGAGCACGGTCTTGAACCTGGCCGCAGTCTGAGGCCGTTAAAAAGATGGTGCCGCCTTCGCCTCCGAACCCGACGATGCGCCGGGCGTGAATGATCGCCCACAACAGAGCGCGGACAGAAGGCTGACATGGAACTCGCTGAACAGGTGGGGTGCGCCCGAGTGAAGAAGGAGAGACTAAAAGAAATTACTTGACTCGAACCGCCGCTTCACAGAAGGTTCTTTTGTGGAATTAACTGGCGAAACCTTATATTGGTCAGAAGTGTATGATTTGACCAATTACTCACGTTCTTGAAAGGACTCTATTACTTGCATCCTCACCGAGACAAAAATGGTCGAAGTGTCTCGTTGCCCGCCTTCAATAAGGTCTTCTATTAAGCCTTTGTCAGGCTGCCCATAGCAAACCTTGACGGCCGTCATCAACCTTCTTGTTCTTCTTGCCTTTAGTCGGCTTCACTTCGGCGCCGGCCGCCTGCTCGAAGAGTGAGGGCTGGGGCGAAGCCGGGGCCGCAGCCGGGGAGGTCGGGACGACATCGAAGTTCGTCTCGTCGTCTTCCTCGACGGGGGCGGTAGCAGCCTTCGCATCGACCCCAGTCTCTGTTTCCTCGTCCGTGCCCTCCTCGAAGTTCAACTCGCCGGCGACGAGCTGGAGAGTGGGTTGTCCGGGTGCGTGCGGGTCTGCCGAGAAAACTTCCTGCTCTTCTTCGTCGCCCTCGTGACCGTCGGGCACGATGATGTGCTCCTCGATGTTGACGACGAGGTCGGCGCGGTCCACGTCGCTCACGCGCTGCGCGAGCAGTTCGTCCAGGTTCGCCGCGGTCGTCTCCTTCATCTCCTCTTCGGTGCTGATCGCCGGGTAGCGCGCGAGCAGGGCGGTCAGGACCGGGAGGCCCTTCGCCTCGTCGGTCGGGATGAAGAACCTCTGCTTGTAGGCGATGCTCTCGTTGATGAGGCCGAAGTCTCTCAGCTCGCCGAACCTGTAAGGGTCGGCGCAGATTACCTCGACGGCCTCCTCGCCGTGGATGATCGACTTCCTTAGCTTGAGGCCGCCGACGAGGTTGATCTCTTCGCCCTCTTCGAGGACGCCGGAGAAGATTTGCGCCGGCTCCTTGAAGCTGCGGCTGATGCCGAGCGCGCGCAGGACGCGGGCCAGCTTCGCCTTCGGTATCTGGATGCCGACGATTCGCAGGCCCTCGTCGGTCGTCACGCGGGCGACGCGCAGGCCCGCGCCTTCGTCCGTCTTGAGGTGCTGCCAGAGCGGGAGGATGGCCCCGCCGATGATGTGGACTTCGACGGTGACGACCTCGGGCACCTGGCCGTACCTGAAATCCCACCACATCTTGGCGTCTCGCGGCTGCACCGGCTGGTACTTCTCGACCAGCTCCGACTCCTTCACGTAGTAGGCGCGGGCGGCCTCCGGCTTCGTCAGCGAGAACGTCCGGTACGTGGCGCCGGTGTTCGGGTCGGTGTGGTTACCCGACTCGGCGGCGAGCACGTAGTGGCCGGATTTCTTCTGGCGGTAGAAGGTGCCCCGAGGTGTATCGCGCGCATCCTTGAAGCTCACGGGGCGCGTGGGCTGGTCCACCTCCAGCTTGTAGTGAGTCGTCTTCGCGCCCGTGAGTTCGTCCTGGTGGACGACTCTCGGAGTCGCGCCGAGCCGGATGGCCTTCGCCTTGATGTCCTGCACGCCCTCGTCGAAAGTTCCGTTCGCCTTGGCGAAGCGGATCGTCTGCTCGAACAGCTCGACGAAGTAGTTGAACATCGCGTTCTGCTCGTCCACGCAGAGGGCGAGTACGCGGTTGAGGAAGCGCGGGATGTTGTGGAGGTTCTCCTTCTTCACCTCCTCGCCGCCGTCCTGCCTGCGGACGAGCAGCCCCATGTTGCGCAGCGTCTGGCGCGGACTGGTGAGGCCGTCGACGTGGACGCCGCGCAGGATGTTGCTGTAGAGAAGATTCAGCGCGGCAGACCCCTCGTCGGTCTCGAAGTTGTACTTCGTCAGGTCGCCGCCGTCGGCCGCGCCGCGGTCGCCCTTCGTCAGCGCGCCGAGGCTCGCCAGTCGTTTGGCGATGGTCGAGCTGAAACGCTTCTCGCCGCCGAGTTCGGTCGAGAGCAGCACGTAGATGGGCGGGGCCACCTGGTTACTTCTGTGCGTGCGCCCGAAAGTCTGCAATTGCTTGTCGGCCGACCAGTTCAGTTCGAGCGTGAGGTGGACGCGCCGCTTCTGGTTCCCCGCCCTGCGGTCGGCGTGCAGCGAGATGCCGGTCGAGGCCGCGTCCGAGATGATGGCGATGTCCTTCTTCCCCTCCTGGAAGAGCCCCATCTCGTAGAGGTTGACGTTTTGCATCGCAACGCCGTCCGGGTTGCGCTTGACGTATTCAAGCTTGCCGCCGGGCTGCTTGATGAGGCGGCGCTTGCGGCCCGTCAACTCGGCGACGTGCTTCGGGCCGAAGTAATTGACCAACTGATCGAGCGGATGCTCCGGAAGGTCGAGGCGGGACAGTTTGTCCAGAAGCGCCTGCTTCATGCGGAGCGCCTCTTTGCTCTCGACGGCCTTCCCTTCCCCGTCGAGGAGCGGCACCTTGATGGTCTGACCCGTCGAAGGGTCGGTCTTCTCTACGTACTGCGTGGTGGGGAAGCCGCGGTCGACCATCCCGCAGATCATCTCGCGCGGGCTGAAGTCGAGGTCTTCGATGTTACCGCCGCTGGCCGTCTGCTTCGAGATCTGTTCCTTCGTCTTCGACTCGCCCGTGCCGATGAGCGAGATGACGCAGGCGTGGCCGGCGCCCAGTTCGCGCTCAACCTCCGCGATGAGCGACGGGACTTTGAAGGCCGAGATGACGGAGCGGCAGCACCGCTGGTGGTCGCCCCAGAACTTCTGCATGGCGTTGGCGCGCGCGCGGTTGTCGCCGTTCGTCAGTTCCAGCGCCTGGTCGATGTTCTGGAGGATGATGAGCCACGCCTCCGACATCGCGTCGTACATGGCACGCTGCTGCGGCGTGAGCTTGTGGATGACTTCGCGGTACTCGACCGAGAGGCCGCTCTCCGGGTCCATGCCGAAGCTGATGGAGGCGGAGGCGTACTTGCCGAGCGCCTTGAGGTCGCGGCACACCATCTCCATCGCGCCGACGCCGCCCGAGTTGATCTCGGTCATGAACTCGCCGAAGCCGCCTGGGAACGGCGTGCCCTCGCCCCACAAACCGAGCCGCACCATGTAACTCATGTGACGGACGTCGGTGGCCCCGGTGGCGCTCGAATAGACGACCCGGTAGTCGGGGTTGCGCTCGGCGCTCTGGAGGTCGATCACCGCCTGACCCGTCTGCGTCGGCTCGCCGCGCCCGCCCGCCAGTGCGTTCTTCGCCTTGTGCGCCTCGTCAAGAATGATGACGCCGTTCGGCCCCAGCCATTCCATCAACTGCGCGAGCCGCGTCTCGCCCGACTTCGCCGAGGCGATGAGCGAGCTGTACGAGCTGAAGATGACGCCGCACGTCGCCGTGATGGGCTTGCGCACGTCGAAGTCGTTGATCTTGTGCAGCGGGACTCTCACGCCGAGGTCGTTCAAGTCCCTGCGCGCCGAGTCCATCAGGTCGTTGTTGACCGAGAGCCAGACGGCGCGGTCGAACCCCTGGAACCAGTTATCGACGATGATGCCGGCGAGGATGCGACCTTTTCCGACCCCCGTCCCGTCGCCGACGAAGAAGCCGCCGCGTGCGCCGTCGGGCAGCCGCTGTTCGTGGGCCTGCCCCGCGTAGCACACGCGCTCGAGCTGGAGCGCGGAGAGCAGGCCGCGCTTGACGACGCGGCGCGGGAAGTGCGGGCGGTAGGTGATGGGCGGCGGGTAGACCGAAGCCATCGAGCGCGACTCGACGATGAGCGCCGGGTGGTCGACTCCGCCCGTCAGCATCGCGGGCGTGTACCGGATGAAGATGTCCGCCTCTTCCTGTTCGTCCCCTTCCTCGCCCTCCTGCTTCATGACCAGGGCGTCGGCCTCGTCGTCCCTCGCCGGAGTCGTCTGCTGCGCGTGGGGTGCGGGCGCGGATTGAGTAGCCGCCGGCGCTCCGGACGCAACCGTGGGCGTGGCCGCTTCGGCTTCGGCTTCGGCGGCGGGCTCTTCCTCGACCGGCGGCACGGCGACGACAGGGGCAGGGGGCTTCGTGCGGATCTCGCCGATTTCGGGGCGGTCGGCGGCGACGCGGGCCAGCATCTCCCAGAGCTGTTCGAGCGTCTCGGCGTCGCCCCACTGGATGGCGCCCAACTGCGCCTCCCACGTCGCCCCGGGCGTCGGGCCGGTCTTGTCGATGACGATCAGGCTGTCATCAAAGGTCGTCCCGAATTTCGCGTAAAATTTGCCGTCGACCCCGACGACGGCGCGCACCGTGTAGGCCGAAGCGATCCGCTGCCACCACAGGCGGAAGGCAGGGCGGTCGAGCTTCATGCCCTCGCCCGCGATGCTGACGAGTCGGCCGCCCTGGGCCATGCGGCGGAGCGAAGTCTCGATGTGGCGGGCACCGTAGAGCGAGCTGTTGCGCTCGACCCTCCCGCCGGTGGCGGAGAACGGGGGGTTCATCAGGAACGCGGTCGGGATGATTTCGGGCGGGTAGAGGTCGTCGAGGAACTCGGCGTCGTAGCTGCTCGGCTCGAAGCCCAGCAGCTTCAGCAGCGCGAGCCTCCGCGGGCTCACCTCGTTCGTCAGCACGTCCGCTCCGATCGCGCGCGGCCAGACGGCGAGAGACCCCGTGCCCGCGCTCGGCTCCATCACGAGGTCGGACTTGCGCGGGGCGAGCACGCGCGCCGCGAGATAACCGATGGTCGGCGGCGTGGAGAACTGTTGGAGGAGTTGCTGGTCCTGCGTGCGGTCGGTCTGCGTCGGCAGTTGCCGCACGAGCGGGGCGAGCACGTGGGTGAGGCCGAGGCGCGGGTCGGCCATCTCCATCAGGGCGCGCGCGTACTCGTCGAGTAGGAGTTGGTTGAGCGCCGCCTCCAGCACGTCGTAGGCGTACTTGGCGCTGAAGGTGCCCTGCATCCGGCTGCCGCCGAGAGTGCCGTTCGCCAGCTCCGAGAACGAGCGGTTGTTGAAGGCGGTGCCGGCGCGCAGGCGGCGCTTGATCTCCTCGACGAGTTCGCGCGTCCCCGCGAGGAGTTCGTCAGAGTCTACGTCCGCCGAGTCCGGGGCGCCGGCGGGCGTGAACGCACCCGTCCCCGCGCCGGCAGCCTGTGAGTTGCCGTGCGTATCCTGAAATTCTGTTGACATTTTCCTCCGCCGTCGGGGCGAGATAATTCGAGCCGCCCGCTGCCTCCCGCTCCTTTTCAACCGTCATTTTTTAGGCGTGGCGCGGAGGGCGGGCCGGCGGAGGCGGAAACGGCGGAAGGCGCGGACTCACATCCGCGCCTTCTCTTCGGCGTGCTTTGTGCCGGCTCTCGGGGCGGAGGAATGCTCGCGAGGCCGCGGCGTGTCTGGCGTGGTTTATCTCGAAACGGGCGGGCCGCTGTTTTTGCGCGCGGCGGCTTTAGTCCTTCTTACTCTCCAGGACTTCGCGGAGGGCTTCCAGCTCGGGGAGGACGAGCAGGTCTTTGGGGCGCCCGGCGGCGCGCTTGGACCGGATGAGCGCGTCGAGGCTCAGGACGTGGGCCTCGTGCCCGTAGAGCGTGAAGGCGACGGATGCGGCGCGCGCCTCTTCGTACCCGCCCACGCCCGCCACTTCCCCGAGCAGGTCGATGTCGCCGAGGTCGGTCGTGAGTGTGAAGTTCATGCCGCGGCGGAGCGTCTCGGCGTCCCAGACGAAGGGGAGGCCTTCGGGCGCGCCCCTGAGTCTCGGGCGGTGCGGCGAGAGCGCGGCGGCGATCCGTTCGAGGTTATCTTTCGAGCGTTTGTAGCAGAGGTCGAGGTCGGCGGTCAGGTAGGAGGAGCCGTGGAGTGTGATGGCGATGCCGCCGACGATGACGAATTCAGTCTCGTTCTCACCGAACAGCTCGATTGTCTGGCGGAGGTTGATCATGCGGGATGCTTCTCGACGCCGAAGCGACGGCGGCGCGGCCCTCTTCCAGGTCGGACATGGCGCGCTGGAGTTCGTCCAGCCGCTCTTCGGGCGTGAGCCTCAGGCGGCCGAGGAGCAGGCCGAGGTCGATGCCGAAATCCCGCGCCGCGGCGGCGGCCGTCCCCGGCTCCGGGTTTAGAAGTTGCTCCTCGACGCTCCGGCTCATGCCCTGCTCTCTCCTCTTCGCCGGTAATTATAGCAGAGTCCGCCGGTCAGTTGGTTGCCGTCTGCGGCCCGCGCATTTGTTCCTCCGCCCGACGTGAACTGGAAAAGATCATCTACCGCGCTCGCTCGTGTAGGCGCGCCAGGAAGACTTGTATGCACAGCTTGCGCTCCTTGGTCGGCGGGTGCTTCGACGTGTCGAGGCGCGGGTCGGGGTGATCCTTCTGATGCTTCTCGATGCGCTCGACGGCGGCCGAGATCTCCCTCGGGTTCTCGCCGCGCGCTCGGCCCGCGAGGGCGGCGACGAGGTCGCACTTGTGTTCGATGACGTGGTACGCGGCGTCCGGCTTCTTCTGCCTGTCGGCCTCGACCAGCTCCTCGATGAAGCATTCGTGTGCGAGGTCGTGCGAGACGGCGGCGCGCAGTTGTTTCTGCGTCAGCAACTTCACCGTGCCCGTGGAGAGCAGGATGACGCACTCCCTCCAGATGCCGGAGAAGGGGGCGTCCTGCTTGAGGATGACCACCTCGTAGTCGGCCCGGTCGAACTGCGTCAGCACGGGCAGGATGATGTCGCGCACGCGCCGGGCCTCGTCCGTGTCCGAGTCGAGGATCGGCGTGGACGCGAGGTCGGGGTGTTTGAACAACTCATTTTTGTAGAAGCGGCGTGCCTCGGGTGAAAACTGCGGCGCCCTACGGCGGAGGGCCACTTCCAATATCAGGGAGTCGTTCGTCTCGCCTTCGACATCCCTGATGGCCTGCTGCCACGGGGTCAGCGCGGGCGGCTTCTCGTCTTCCTGCTCGACGCCGGGGCCGTCGATGGTGTACCGCTCGCGCGCGCGCAAGGGCCGCCCGCCCGGAGTCGTCACACTGAGGGTGTGCGTGCCCGGCAGCGCGGCGGCCTGAGTCGGGTAGAAACCGAGGTGGGCCGTCCTGCTGAGACGCCTGGCGACTTTCCTGCTCGCATCGATGAGTGAGACGGCGGAGCGGGCCGGGAACGCTTCGCCGCGGGCCGCCTTCGCCAGTTCTCGTGCGACGCTTTCGTTGTAAGGGTCGGGGTTAGACGTGAAGGGCTGTTCGGCCTGCACGGCCGAGCCCAGCACCACGAGGTAGACGAGGCCGCCGAGTGAGTTCAGCCCGCGGTCGAGCGCCGCGAGGGGGGTCTTCGAGCGCGTGTCGTGGCCGTCAGTGAACACCACCAGGGCGCGCTTCGAGTGCTCACCCGACATCCCGGCGACGACGTCCCGCGCCTTGAGGCAGGCGTCGTAGAGAATCGTCTCGCCCTCGGCCGGCGTGCCGCCCAGCGCCTCGTCGAGCGCGCGACGGCCGCCCTCGTCGCCGCGGAACTCGCCGACGAAATTGACGGCCCCGTTGAAGACGATCAGCGCGTACTTGTTGCGCGGGTCGGAGTGTTTCAGGAACTCCCGCACGGCCTCGCGCGTGCGGCTCGCCTTCCGCCCCTTCATGGAGGTGGACATGTCGACGACGAGCCCGACGTTAGCGCCGCCCTCGACGGCGGCGAAGGCCGGGCGGTGGTGGACGCCGTCGGCGTTGATGTCGAGTGCGCGAAGGTCGGAGTCGTCGCCGGTCCCGCCCGCCAGCTCGACCGTGACTCCGACGAGGCGGGTCGTCACCTTGATTACGTCGTCGTCGTCGTCCGAGGCCGACTGGCGCTGCTGCGAGCGCGCGGCTGGCGTCTGGCAAAGCAGCAGTAGCGTCGTCAGGGCGATGGCCGCCAGCCGACGCAGCGCTCGTCGCACCGGACGACGCGGGTAAAGCATTACATCCTCCGGCCTTCTGCCGGGCCTTCCGGGGGCGCACAACATTTCTCTTAATTCTTCCTCTCCCATTGGCTCGCTTGGCGCGATGGCACGGTGTCTTCCACTTATTTTTTTTTGCGGGTGGTAGGCGTGTGACGGAAGGAGGTGGTGGGACGGGGACGCTTGAAGGCCGCACGCTCCCTAGTCACTTTCGTGAGTAGAGGGCGCGCCGCCTTCGTGGCTGAGGATCGCCGAGCGTAAGAATAATCCCTACGGGCAGCGCCAACTGCTCTGCGTGCCCGAGACGCTTGTGTTGAAAGTGCCCTTGTTGGTGCTGAACGCGGCGATGTTACCGGCGTTCACGGCGAAGGAGTTAATCCTGATCCTGTCGTTCGTGAAGTCCATGCTCGGGTAGAGCAGGGTGACT
>DASTQX010000384.1:0-3900 GCA_035761505.1 Pyrinomonadaceae bacterium | reverse complement strand
ACGTGACGGGCAAGGCCCCGGACGAGTTGCCGAGTCACGAAGTCCGCGACGAGGTGGAGGAGGCCGTCACCGAGAACCCGAACGCGGGCCTCTACGAGCGCCGCCTCGAAATCACGGTCATCGCCGCTCTGATCGAAGTCGGCGAAGGGGCCGCTAAAGCCCGGCTCGCCCTCGCCGACATCATCAAGGCCGTCGGCACTGATACGAAGTGGGGCGGGCTCGCCAGGTTCACCCTGCCCCTTCAGGAGCAAATCTCGGTTGCCGAAGAGGGGCAGAGGATAAGCACGGTGATAGTAACCTTCACGGTCGTTTACTTCCGCAAGCCGTGGGAAGCGTGAACAGTTTGAAGAGGTGAAAAGATGCTCGACACAATCAACACGAATTACTTCAGCGGGCAGGGTGAAATCATGCTTGCCAAACGGAGCGCGGCGGGCAACCCCGGCTCGTTCTTCATGGTCGGCAACGCCCCGAAGTTCGAGGTGACGCCCGCCATCGAGCGGCGCGAGCATCAGGAATCGCGCTCCGGCCACCGCCTCACCGACAAGGTGCAGACCACGACGAAGGGCGGCACGCTCAGCATGACGCTCGAAGACATCCGCAAGGATAACGTCGCGCTCCTGCTCTCCGGCTCGAAGGTGACGCTCGCTTCGGGCAGCTTCACCTCCGGCGCTCCCGACACCTTTCCCTCCGGCCTCGTCGTCGGCTCAATCGTCAAGCTGGCCCGCCCGAACGCCTCGTCCATCGTCATCAAGGACTCGGCGGGCACTCCCGCCACGCTCACGCTCGGCACGCACTACCGCGTGCTCGACGCCGCGCACAGCCTTATCGAAATCCTCTCGCTCGGTGCTCTCGTGCAGCCCTTCAAGGCCGAGTACAGCTACGCGCAGACCGATGTCGTCACGGCGATGACGGCCAACGACGACGACGAATACTTCCTCTATTTCGCGGGCGTCAACACCGAGGGGACGCCGACCGACCAGAAGATCGGCTTCCAGATTTACCGCGTCGTGTTCGACGCCGCCGAGGTGCTCTCGCTCATCAACGCGGAGCAGGGGAGCTTCGACCTCGCCGGAAGGATTCTCCGCGACGAGGCCCGCTCGGCGGACGCGAACTTCGGCGGGTTCGCCCGTTGGGATTACGTCACAGCCAACGCCTAAAGCCTGACCCGTGAGGCGGGGCCGGACTCCGGCCCCGCCCTCCCCCTTTAATTCTCAAAAGCGAGGTGACGACGAGTGGCGGAAACAGTGCCCGCAGAAGAGTTGGCCGAGGTGCTCGGCGACATCAAGGAAGTGGTCACGGTTAAGGGGCGCGAGCGCGTCATCACGCCCCTGCGCGTCAAGCAGTTCGTGGAAGTGCTCAAGTGCGTGGATAAACTGGCGGACGCGGGCGTCGTTATCATCAAGCCCGAAGGCGACCTCAAAGACACGCTCGCGCAGGTGCGGCGCGAGTTCGACGCCGTGAAGATGATCCTCCGGGGCGGCGACCAGCTCATCCGCATCGTGCACATCGCGTCGGGCCTCTCCATCAGCGAAGTCGAGGGGCTCGGCCTCGTGGACATGACGAAACTGACGAGCACCGTCTTCAAGGTGAATCTTGATTTTTTCGACCGGAACGCCGAAGCCTTCACGGAGGCGCTCGGCCCGCTCGGCGAGGCCGTAAAGGGTCTGCTCGGCAAGCCGACGGAGGGTGGAAGCGAGCCGTCGCCCGCCTCCTCAACCACGGCCACCGACTTGCCGATGTGAAGGAGTACACGCTCGCGCAATTGACCGCCTGCCTCGAAGAGCTGGCGCGCGAGGGGAGGGAGCAGGCCCTTACTCAAATGCACATGACGCGGGTAGCGATTGCCGCCGCACTCAGCAAAGAGGACGTGGCCGGGAAGGTGACGAAGGCGCTCTCGGAATAGTGAGCGCCTTCGTCGGTTTAGACCGATGGTAGATAAGACTATCAGGGTCAAGATTCAGGCCCTCGTCGCCGGGCTAAACGAGTTGAAGGCGTTCGGCGCGGAACTGAGGGGCCTCCAGACCGCCCCGGCGGGCGGCGGCGGCGTGTCCGCCAAAGCGGGGGAATACAAAGCCCTCGCCGCCGAGATTAAGAGCCTCTCCGAAGCCGTCAAGAAGCTGGAGCCCTCGCACCTCAGAAAGTTCTTCGAGGTCGCGGGCAACGTCGGCCAGCTCGTCGCCGGAGTTAGTAAGTACAAACAGGCCGTCGGCCAACTCCAGAACATTAAGAGGGACGCGGGCAACGCCTTCGACCGCGTGACCGTGAAGGCGCGGGAGATGGCCGCCGCCGTCGGCGAGAAAGTCTCCGCCGGAGTCGGCAACCTTACAAGCAAACTGCCCGGCCTGACCGGGGGGCTCGGAAGCTCTGCCGGAGGTCTCGCCGCTGTCGGCGCGGGCGGGGTGGCGGCGGCCACGGGGGTCGGGCTTCTCCTCGCGGGCGTGCTCGCGCTCGTCGCGGCGATAGTAGCGCTCGCCGTCGCCATCCCCGTCGCCGTCAACCTCCTCTCATCACTCTTCGACAAGGGCGTTGACTACAACGCGCAACTCGAACAGACGAAACTCGGCATCGCCGCGGTCATTGCGAGCCTCGCCGAGCTGCGCGACGCCACGGGCGCGAAACTCGAAGGCGGCGCGGCCCTCACCGCGTCCCTCGATGTGGCTGAGGCCCAACTCCAGAAGCTCAAGGTGGACGCCATCAACACGACGGCCACCTTCGAGCAGATCGCGCCCGCCTTCGTCGCGGGACTCGGCCCCGGCCTCGCCGCCGGGCTCTCGCTCGACCAGATACGCGCGACGGTCGTTCAAATCGTGCAGGCCGCCGGGGCGCTCGGCATCCCGATGCACCAGGTCAATCAGGAAGTGCGCGCCATCCTCGAAGGCACGATCAACGAGGACGCGCGGCTCGCCAAAGTGCTCGGCATCTCGAACGAGATGGTCAAGTCGTGGAAGGCGCAAGGGACGCTCGCGGAGGAGTTGAATAAGCGGCTGGATAAGTTCAGCCTCGCGGGCGCGAAGGCGGCCAACACCCTCGACGGCCTCAAGTCGAATTTGCAGGAGGCCCTGAGCGTCTTCACGGGCGACGCCACCGACCGCGCCTTCGAGCGGTTGAAGGCCCGCTACCTGCAACTCCTGCCGCAGCTCTTCGACTTCAAAAACGCGCGGCTCGACGCGGCCTTCCAACCCCTCTCCGACCTGCTCGACGAGATATTCGTCCGCGGCATAGACATCGCCGGAGACTTCATCGAGGAAGTCATCTCCGGCTTAAAGGCGGTCGCGCGCTTCGTCTCCGAGAACCGGGCGACCATCAGCGAAATCCTCAACCTCGCCGAAGGAATCATCCGCACGGTGCTCCGCATCGCCGGGGTGCTTTTCAGGTCGGCCAACAGCACCGACAACTGGAAGTCCGGGCTCGCCCTCGTCCAGACGATTATGAACGGCCTCCTCGTGCTGCTCTCCGGCATCGAGTACCTCGTCAGGCGCGCGGCGGGCGGCATCAGTTCCTTTGCGACGTATGCGCAGGCGGCCATCCCCGGCTTCCGCGCAATCGTGGCCCTCGCCGAGCGGGCGGCGGCGGCGATGGAGCGCGCGTCAGGCTTCAGAGCGCCGCGCGACCAGTTCGGGGCGAAGTTCGAGGGGAGTGCGGCGGGGAAGATGATAAGCCTCGCGCAGACCGGGATTAAGACCGGGCTGACGACGAACGAACTGCCCACCGTGAAAGCCCCGCCCGCGTCGCGCGCCGCCGGGGGCGGGAAGAAGAAGGGCGGCGGGGACAAGGCCGATCAACTCCAGGAACAACTGGAAGAGTCGGCCATCGGGGTTGACCGGGCGCGTATTGAGCGGGCCTTCAACATCGCCAAGGCGTTCCTTGAAGACCAGACCCGCCTCGTCGAGCGGCACCTCG
>DASTQX010000383.1:0-18016 GCA_035761505.1 Pyrinomonadaceae bacterium | reverse complement strand
CCGTGACGGGTAAGCGGTGACAGGAAGGAAACTGACTTTCCTCTCGTCACGGTTTGCCTGTCACGGTTTACGGTTTTGAAAGGCTGAGGGGAATCCGCGTGGGCCGCTCCGAAGCCGTAATTGAACCTGCTTTACAGGTGGGTGACCTCAAAGCCGCAGCCTCTGGCGGTTCCCTGTCAATGAGGGATCGCACTGGCAAGTGCGGCGTCGGCCTCCCGTTTTAACGGCATTGGCTCAACATAGGAAATCGGTGACGAACCCCGCAGAAGTGATCCCCTCAGCCTGATGAGATGTTAGCATAAACGCCGGGCGTTTGTCAGAAAACGGCCCCTGAAAAACTTTGGCGCGGCGCGTTTGAGAGATGGGGATGATGCTTACGAGAAGGAGACGCCGCTCTGTCCGGGCGCGGGCTGCTCGGCGGCGTTGCGGGACTTGAGCACGCGGTCGAGCATCTCGGCGCACTCGGCGCTGCGCGAGGCGAGCTGCGTGTCGGCCTGTTCGTGGAGGCGCTTGAGGCGGTGGAGTTCGTCGGCGATGTGGAGCGCGGCGAGGATGGCGACTTTGAGCGAATCAACTGTGAGCGTGCCCGAAGAGATTTCGCGCATCCGCCGGTCAACGAACTCCGCGAGGTTGATGACGTACTCGCTGTCGCCGTCGGAGCGGATGTTGTAAGTCTGATTATAGATTTCGACCCGGATGGTCGGCGTGCCTCCTGTCTCAGCCGGGTTCTTGATGGCGCTCATGCTTTTTTTACGCGGCCTCTGCTACGGTGAACTTAGCGGCGCATCACTTCGACCGCTTCGGGGTCGAGGACGGCGATGGCGTCGAGCATCGCCTCGACCTTCGCGCGGATGGTGTCGCGCTCCGAGAGCAGGCGCTCGACCTGCGTTTCGAGACGATCCTTCTCGTCGAGCAAGGAGCCCAGTTCGCGCTTCACGACGGCGACCTCGCGCTCCAACGCTTCTTTCTCCTGACGAAGCGTCTTGGTCAGCTCGATGGTGCGGTAGATTTTATCTTCCAGGTGAGAGAACTTTTCCAGTCCGGTTAGTCCGACCATCGCCATCTCCAAACATCGCGGCCTCTAAACTGCCGCCAGATTATGCGACTTCAACGCCGCCAGCGCAAGGAATTAAAAACAGAGTCTAAGGGATAGAGACTTGTGGCTGGTAAATAACTAACAACTAGCCTCAAGTCTCTAACCTTTAGCCTCTCAACTGCGCCCCGAATCCGCTTTCGAGTGCGGCGACGACACGCGCGTGGAGCGCGTCAACTTCTTCGTCGCGGAGCGTGCGCTCGTCCGAGCGGTACTCGACGCGCACCGTCACGGAGCGTTTTCCTTCGGGCAGGTTTGCGCCTTCGTAAACGTCCACGAGCCGGACGGCGCGGCACTCTCTGATACGGAGGTCGAGGATCGCGCGGCGCATCTCGCCGAAGGAGGCTTCGCGCGCGGCGACGAGCGAGATGTCGCGCACGACCGAGGGGAAGCGCGGGAGCGGCGCGTAACGCACGGGGGCTCGTTGCGCTTCGAGCAGCGCGCCGAGGTTGACTTCGGCGACGTAGATGGGCTGGCGGAACTTGTACTCGGCGGCGACCTCTTCGGAGAGCCTGCCGAGCGTGCCAACGACGCGCGCGCCCACGGAGATGCGCGCCGACTGGCCCTCGCGCAAGTGGCGGACGGTCGCGGCCTCGAACGTCAACTCGGACGTGCCGAGCGCTTCGGCTGCCCCCTCGAAAGCACCTTTGAGGTCGTAGAAGTCGAGTTCGCGGCCCGTCGCCCTTCCCTCTTCCGACGCCTCGCCCGTCAGCAACAAGGCGAACGCTTCGACTTCGAGCGGTCGCGCCGCGCCGTCTTCCTTTTTACCGTCGGCGGCGAACACGCGCCCCAACTCGAACAGTCGGACGTGGCGCGTGCCGTGGTTGAAGTTGAGGCGCGCGGCGTCGAGCAGGCCGGGCAGAAGCGTCGGCCTCATGCGCGTCGAGCCTTCGATGATCGGGTTCGAGAGCGCGACGAAAGCCTCCGCGCCCGCGTCGCCCGCCGGGAGTTCCGGCAGAAGCTCGAAGCGCCCGTCGTGCGCGGTGTCAATGAAGCTGAAGTTGACGGCCTCGTTGAGCCCGTAGGCGTTCAAAGTGTGGCGCGCGGCCCGCCTGCGCTCGTCGCCCGGAAGATACTCGCCCGCGACGCCGGACGCGGGCAAAGCCTCTTCAATCTTGTCGTAGCCGAAGTGGCGCGCGACCTCCTCAACCAAATCTTCTTCGAGCGAAACGTCCGTCCGCCACGAAGGGACGCCGAAGGTGACGCCGGAATCTTCGGGCGAAAGCGCCGCGCTGGTGGCGCACCTTTCGTCAACGTCCGCCGCGCCGCCCGACGGCTCGAAGCCGAGCGAGGAGAGGATGCGGACGCACTCTTCGGCGGGGACGACGAGGCCCGTCAACTGCTCGACGCGTCGCGGGCGCAGCATGACGGCGGGGCGCGTCAGTTTTCGCGGGTACACGTCAACCGCATCTTCGGTCGCCGTCCCGCCCGCGAGCTGGCAGATGAGCGCGACGCACCTGTCCTGCGCGCGCCGCACGCCCTCATAATCCGTCCCGCGCTCGAAGCGGTAGGAGGCTTCCGTCTGCAACCCCAGAGCCTTCGACGTGCGCCGCACAGACGCCGGGTCGAAGTAGGCGCTCTCGATGAGCACGTCGGTCGTCGAGTCGGAAATCTCCGTCTCCTCGCCGCCCATCACGCCCGCAATCGCGACCGCGCGCGAGGCGTCGGCGATGACCAGCATCTCTGCGTCGAGCGTGCGCTCCACGCCGTCGAGCGTCTTCATCTTCTCGCCCGCGCGCGCGCGCCGGACGACGATTCGATGTTCGGCGAGCGTCGAGAGGTCGAAGGCGTGGAGCGGCTGCCCCGTCTCGTGCATGACAAAGTTGGTAATGTCGGCGACGTTGTTGATGGGCCGCTGGCCGATGGCCTGCAAGCGGCGCGCGAGCCATTCGGGCGAGGGGCCGACCTTCACGCCGCGCACGACCCGCGCCGCGTAACGCGGGCACAGCGCAGGGTCTTCAATCTCGACGTGCGTGAGCGCCTCCGCGCGCCCCTCGACCGGCAAGGCTTCCGCGTCCGGCGTCCGCAGCCCGGCGCGCAGCAGCGCCGCGACCTCGCGCGCCACGCCGACGTGCGAGAGACAGTCGGGCCGGTTCGACGTGAGGTCAATGTCGAGCACGAAATCATCGCCCGCCTCGTGCACCGCGTCCACGGCGAGCCCCGCCATCGTCAGACGCCGCGCCAACTCCTGCGGCGCGACCTCCACCTCCGTCAATTCGCGTAGCCAGTTGTAGCTGATGTTCATAAATAAGTGATAAGTAATAAGTGATGGGTGATAAGAGGAAAGACAAAGAGTGTCTCATCACTCATCACTCATCACTTATCACCGCTTTAAAACTGTTCGAGGAAGCGCACGTCGTTCTCGAAGAGGAGGCGGATGTCGTCGAGTTCGTAGAGCAGGCCGCACATGCGGTCAATGCCGAAGCCGAAGGCGAAGCCGGAGTACTCGGCGGGGTCAATGTTGACCGCGCGCAGGACGTTCGGATGCACCATGCCGGAGCCGCCCATCTCGATCCAGCCCGAACCCTTACAGAGTCGGCAGCCCGCGCCGCCGCACTTGAAGCAGGTGAAGTCGAACTCGGCGCTCGGCTCGGTGAACGGGAAGTAGGAGGGCCGGAAGCGCGTCCGCGTCGAGGGGCCGAAGAGGCGGCGGAGGAACTCGGCCACCGTGCCCTTCAAGTGCCCCATCGTGATCCTGCGGTCAACGCACAGCCCTTCGATTTGGAAGAACATCGGGTTGTGCGTCGCGTCGGGCGTGTCGCGGCGGAAGACCCTGCCGGGCGCGACGACGCGCAGAGGGGGCCGCCGCTTCTGCATCGCGTGAATCTGCACGGTCGAAGTCTGCGAGCGCAGAGAGAGCCCGTCGGTCGTGTAGAAGGTGTCCTGCGGGCTCCGCGCCGGGTGCAGTTCCGGGATGTTGAGCGCGGTGAAGTTGTAGAAGTCAGTCTCGATTTCGGGGCCGTCCTCGACCGCGTAGCCCATCGAGACGAAGATGTCTTCGAGCCTTTGACGGACAATCGTAATCGGGTGCAGATGCCCCCGGCGCGGGCGTCGGCCCGGCAGCGTCACGTCAACGCGCTCGCGCTCGATGCGCGCCGCCGCGAGACGCGCTTTCAGAGACGCCTCGGCCTCGTCCAACTCGCCCTCGATCTTCGCCCTCAGTTGTTGCACGAGTTGGCCGAAGGCCGCGCGCTCCTCCGCCGGGACGCGCCCGACGAGCTTCATCAAAGAAGACAAAGCGCTCTTCTTGCCGGTATGGCGCGTCCGTAAATCGGAAAGCTCGCGCAGCGCGCCTTCGGCGTCGCCGTGCGCGGGCGTGCCTTCGTCGCCAAAGCGAGCGAAGCGTCCGAACTCCTGCTCGAACGCTTCGCGCACCGCTTCGACTTGCCCCTTGTAGTCTAAGGCTTCAGAACTCATCCGAGTCCTCTCCAAGTGTCGGGGCGCACTGCTCAGGCAGCCGCCTGCGGTTTGCTCTCGATGGCGTTGCGCGCCTGACCGGCCAGCTCCGCGAACGCTTCGGGCGAGTTGGCGGCGAGGTCGGCGAGCGACTTGCGGTCGAGCTCGATTCCGGCCAGCCCCAGCCCGTGCATGAACTGCGAGTAGTTCAAACCGTTGATGCGCGCCGCCGCGCCGATGCGGACGATCCACAGGCTGCGGAAGTCGCGCTTCTTCAACTTGCGGCCCGTGTAGGCGAACTTCAGCCCGCGCTCCACAGACTCTTTGGCCGAACGGTACAGCTTCGACTTCGTCCCGCGATAACCTTTTGCTAACTCAAGTATCTTCTTGCGCTTCTCGGTGCGCTTCGGCCCACGTTTTGCCCTCGGCATGATTCAAACTCCCTTCTTATAAGTAAGCGGTAAGCGGTGAGCCGTAAGCAGCGAAAGCATCTTTACTACTGCTCACTGCTTACTGCTTTCCGCTCACTTTCCTTTAGCTTCGCCCGTAGGGCAGCATCTGCTTGATGCGGTTCTCGTCCGACTCGGAGACGAGCACGTCCACGTCGAGAAAGCGCTTCCGCTTGGCGGTCTTCTTCGTCAGGATGTGTCGCGCGTGCGAGTGGCCGCGCTTGACTTTCCCCGTCGCGGTCGTGCGGAAGCGCTTCGCCGCGCCCTTGTGTGTTTTTAATTTCGGCATGATGACCTCTCTCAAGTTTAAGCTGTAAGCTGCGAGCGTTGAGCCGTCAGCTTTCGGTTTTTGATGAATTTGAAAGCCCAAATTCGAGTTTGGGATTCAAATCTTTAAAGCTGAAAGCTAACAGCTCATAGCTCACAGCTAAAATTCTACTGCTCGACCTGACCGCCGGTTCCGGGCGGCACGGGCGGCCCCTGCTGCGGGACTCCGCCGCCGCCTTCCGCGGGCTTCGACGCTTCAGGCTTCGCCGCTTCGGGCTTCGGCGACTCGTGCTTCGGGCCGTCGGGCTTGGCCGCCGTCTTGTGCTTCTTCGGCTGGAAGATGAGGAACATCTGGTTCCCCTCCATGCGCGGTCGCGCCTCGACCTCGCCCATGTCGGCCAAGTCCTTTTCGAGCCTTTCGAGGAGCTGAGCGCCCAACTCGCGGTGCGTAATCTCGCGCCCGCGGAAGAAGATCGTCGCCTTCACCTTGTCGCCCTCGCCGAGCCACTGGCGGGCATGCACCATCTTGAAATGGTAGTCGTGCTCGTCCGTGCCCGGACGGAACTTGACCTCCTTGACGACGATGATGACCTGCTTCTTCTTCGCCTCGCTCGCCTTCTTCTTCGCCTCGTACTGGAACTTGCCGAAGTCAATGATGCGGCAGACGGGGGGGTCTGCGGTCGCGGCGACCTCGACCAGATCGAGGCCCTGCTCGCGCGCCCTCCGCACGGCGTCGCGCGTGCTCATGATGCCGAGCTGCTCGCCGTCCTCGGCGATGACGCGAACTTCCGGCACGCGGATTCTTTCATTGATGCGCGTGGCTGGAGCGCGACGGTTGTCCGGGCGCTGCCCACGACCTCGAAAGCCTGCGATATCTTCACCTCCTCAGTTAGGAGTTCAAAGTCTGAAGCTCAAAGTCGGAAGGCATGTCCTGAACTTTGAACCTTGAACCTTGAACTTATGTGTTGACGAGCGCGCGCGTTTCGACGAGGCGACGCGCCAGCTCCTTGAAATCGGCGAGCGACATCACGCCGATGTCGCCCTTCGTGCGCTCGCGCACGGCGACCTTGCCGTCTTCCATCTCGCGGTCGCCGAGGACGAGCATGAAAGGAACCTTCTGCATCTGCGCGTCGCGAATCTTCGCGCCGATTTTTTCACTCCGCACGTTCGCCTCGACGCGCAACCCCGCCGCACGCAACTCGCCCGCGACCGCCTGCGCGTACTCGTTGACGCGATCCGTAATCGGCAGCACCGCGACCTGCACGGGCGCGAGCCACAAGGGGAAAGCGCCCGCGTAGTGTTCGATGAGCACGCCGAACATGCGCTCGACCGAACCGAAGAGCGCGCGGTGAACCATCACGGGCCGGTGCGGCTTGTTGTCCTCGCCGATGTATTCCAGCTCGAAGCGCTCCGGCAGGTTGAAGTCGAACTGCACGGTCGTCAACTGCCAGAGGCGACCGATGGCGTCCTCGACTTTGATGTCAATCTTCGGCCCGTAGAAGGCGGCCTCGCCCTCCACCCGCTCGAAAGGGATGCCGCGCTCGCCGAGCGCATCCTTCAACGCGACCTCGGCGCTCTCCCACTGCTCGTCCGAGCCGAGATAGCCCTTGCTCGTGTCGCTGCCCTTGACGGAGAGTTCGACCTTGAACTTCTCGAAGCCGAAGGTGCGGTACACGTCGTAGGCGAAATCCACGCAGCCCAGAACTTCGTCCTTGACCGACTCCGGCGCGCAGAAGATGTGCGCGTCGTCCTGCGTGAACCCGCGCACGCGCATCAGGCCGTGGAGCGTGCCCGACAATTCCGCGCGGTAACACGTGCCGAGTTCCGCGAGGCGGATGGGAAGGTCGCGGTACGAGTGCTGCGCCGACTTGTAGATGCCGATGTGGAACGGGCAGTTCATCGGCTTGAGGCGGAACTCCGTCTCCTCAAGCTCGGTCGGCGAGAACATCGAGTCGGCGTAGTTCTCCTCGTGGCCGCTGATGCGCCACAGCTCGCGCTTCGCGATGTGCGGCGTGAAGACGAGCCCGTACCCGCGCCGCACCAGTTCCTCGCGCAGGTAGTCTTCCATCTCCTTGCGGATCGCGCCGCCCTTCGGGTGGAAGAAGATGAGCCCCTGCCCGAACTGCTCCTGAATCGAGAAGAGGTCGAGTTCCCTGCCGAGCTTGCGGTGGTCGCGCCGCTCGGCCTCCTCGCGCTGCTTGACCCACGCGTCCAACTCTTCCTGTGTGGCGTAGGCCGTCCCGTAGATGCGCTGCATCTGCGTCCGCTCGGAGTCGCCCATCCAGTACGCGCCGGAGAGCGTGAGCAGCTTGAACGCCTTCAAGCGGTTCGTGTTCGGCACGTGCGGGCCGAGGCAGAAGTCTATGAACGGCGAGCCGTCAATGTAATAGACGCTCACCTGCTCGCCGCCCTTGTCCTCGATCAGCTCGCACTTCAAGGGCTCCTCTCGCTCGGCGAAGATGCGCAACGCCTCCTGCTTCGAGATGTCCTCGCGGCGGTAGGCGAGGTTGCGCTTGGCGATCTCGCGCATCCGCTTCTCGATGACGGGGAGGTCTTCCTCCGTGAGCGTGCGCGGCGCGATGATGTCGTAGAAGAAGCCGTAGCGCGGGTCGTCCAGGAGCGCCGGGCCGATGCCGAGCTGAGTTCCGGGGAAGAGGTCGAGCACGGCGGCGGCGAGGAGGTGCGCCGTCGAGTGGCGGATGACATCGAGGCCGTCGAGGGTCTGCGGCAGCACGGGCTCGATTTGGACGGGCTCGCCGTTAGCGTCCCCTTCGGCGAGCTGGTACGCGAGGTCAACCTCGCGCCCGTTGACCTTCGCCGCCAGAGCGCGCTTCGCCGCCTCGCGGTCGAGCCGCTTGAGGGCGTCGGCGACCGTCGCCCCGGCGGGCACTTGCGCGGACGGCCCGCCGCCGATTTGTACGTTTATCTCGCTCATCGCACTTTACTCCTCCGCTCCGGGCGTTCAGTCGCGCGGGGTCTGTGCAAGCCCGAAACCTGCACGGGGCTCGTCCGTGACCGGCAAAGCCCCATCCGACGCGTGTCGCCGCGCGGAGGAAAGAAAAGCGTCAGCCGAATTATGCTGTCCCTACGGAAGGGGATTAAGTAAAACAGATCGGATTCGACAGAAGCGCCCTCGCCGCGCGGCCCCGCCTCTCCAGTGGTGGCGGCGGGTCTTCGCGTTGACTTAAAATCGAAACGTAGTTCGAGTTCGCGTCATCTTCTCTTGCTTCCGGCTTGGGACTTCCGGAGCTCGCTGTCGAAAGATTGAAAATGGTAGGCACGTGCGGACTCGAACCGCAGACCCCTACCGTGTCAAGGTAGTGCTCTACCAACTGAGCTACGCGCCTACAAAAACCGTTCAAAAAACGCTTACCGAAAAGCGGAAGACTAAGTTAGCAAACGGCTTAACCTCTGTCAAGTGGGGCGGGCGGCGGGCTCGTCGCGCGGCCCGAAAGTCGGGCTAGAGGAAACGGCCTGAGAAGTGTTAGCATACTCGACGCCGGGCGGGCCGCCGCCGCGAAGTCTCGGAAGCGCCGTCAATTAAACATTTCCTTCCGGCAGGCACCTCGACGCCGCGCCGGGGCTCGCATTCTCAAGCAGCTTTTGCAGACGCCCGGAAGTGCCGAAGAGGGCCGCCTACCGCGCGCGCTCGTCGAACCCTACCCCGACCGAAACGGTACAGGGAGATCAAGCATCTTGTCCACGAAGAATCCTCCGCGTCGGAAACTCTTCCCTCTTCTTTGCGGGATAAGGCGACTCGGCATCAAGACCCCGCGCCCTCCGGCGCGCAGTTCAATCCTCCTCCTCGCCCTCGCGCTCTTCGCGCCCACGGCGTCTTTTGGACAGAGCCCGCAGAACACGAACCTCGCTCCGAAGGTTCGCCCGCGCACGGTCAGGCAGACTCCGGCGGAAGCGCCCGCCGCGACACCGGCCCCGACGCCGCAAGCGACTCCGGCGACGGCGACACCTGCGACGGGCGCGGGCAGAGAGGTCTCCGAAGAGGTTGACGAAGACGAGGTGGTGCGCGTGGACTCGAACCTCGTCATCGTGCCCGCGACGGTCGTGGACCATCGCGGGAGGGCGATTACGGATTTGAAGCTCGAAGACTTCGAGCTTCGCGTGGACGGGCAGATCAAGCCCATCAGCGATTTGAGCCGCGCCGAGACGCCGGTCAACATCACGATGCTCTTCGACAACAGCAAGAGCCTTTCGACGGCGCGCGCCTTCGAGAAGCAGGCGGCGGTGCGCTTCTTCCAGTCGCTCGTCCGACCGATTGACCGCGCGGCGGTCTATTCCATCTCGACCGTCCCTTCGCTCGCGCAGCCCTTGACGAACGACGTGCGCCGCCTCGTCAACACCATCGAGAACTTCCCGCCGCCCGACGGCGCAACCGCCCTCTACGACTCTCTGGCACAGGCCGCCGACTACGTGCGCCCGGTGTCGGGACGCAAAATCCTCGTGCTCGTCTCGGACGGGACGGACACGGTGAGCGACCTCGGCTTCGACGACGCGCTCAACCGCGCGCTCCTCGCCGACTGTCAGGTCTATGTCGTGCAGACGCGCCAGATTGAAGACCCGAACATCCGCGACTCCTTCTCCGAGCAGCAGATGCAGAAGCTCGCCGAGCAGACCGGCGGGGCCGTCTATGCGCCGCGCTCGATAGAGGAGTTGGACTCGGCCTTCACGCAGCTTGCGCTCGACATCTCGCAGCAGTATCTCCTTAGCTACTACCCGCAGGAAGACCGCAAGGACAAATACTTCCGCTTCATCTCGCTCCGCGTGCCCGCCAGACCCTCCGCGCGCGTGCGTGCGCGCAAAGGCTTCTACCCCGACGGCTCGCAAGGCCAGCCGCCGACGCCGACGACACAGCCGACCGCCCGAAACGTGAGGCCGACCAGCCCCCCCTCCAACATCAACCGCCGCCCCGAACTCGCCGCCGTCGCTGACACGCCGCAGACGCCGCAACTCCGGGACTCCTTGAGCATCCGGGTCGGCGAAGCGCGGACGGCTTCCGGCTCACCCCGCGCGCACGCCTCGGACGACGGAGTCTCGAACCGCCGCATCGGGCCGACGGGGCCGGACGAGGACGAGCGCGCGCGGACTTCGTTGACGCCGCGCGAAGTCGCCGCCGACACCACGCCCGCGCCCGACGAAAGAGCGTCCGCCCCCGCGCGCGAAACGCTTCTTCCGACGCCCAAGCCTTCCCCGGCCTTCGTTCCGCCTCCGACTCCGACGCCTTCTCCGACGCCTTCTCCGACGCCGACACCTGCGCCGACTCCGACACCTCGGACGGAGGAGCGAGTCGTCCCGGCGTCGGCGAAGGCCGCTCCCGCGAGCGCGTCGAACGAGGCGGAGCATCAAAAGTCGCCGGTGTCGGGCGGCGTGCTCAACTCGAAGGCCATCAGCCTGCCCAAGCCGACTTACCCGACGAACGCGAGAAACGCCGGGGTGACGGGGACGGTGATCGTCGAGGTGATAATCAGCGAGGAAGGAAACGTCATCGAGGCGCGCGCCCTCTCCGGCCACTCGCTCCTGCAAGGGGCGGCGGTGAGCGCCGCGCGGCTCGCCAAATTCCTGCCCGCCCGCCTCTCCGGGATGCCCGTCAAGGTCACGGGCTCCATCCGTTATACGTTCGTCAAATAAAGAAGGGGTAAAGGGGTAAAAGGGGAAAAGGGAAAGAGGGTCAAAGGTCGAAAGGCTTGAGAGGCGAAGGCGGCACAGTCCCCTTCGCCTTTTCCCTTTTCCCTTTCCCCTCTTCCCCTTCTCTTTCAGGCGTTGGCGGCGACGCGCTCCCACTCTTCGTAGAGGGCGCGGAGGCGCTCGTCGGTGTGGCGGTAGTCCTCGTTGAGACGCGCCAGTTTGTCGGCGGCGCGGGCGGCCTCCGGCGTGGACATCTCGGCGGCGAGGGCGGCGAGGCGCTTCTCGGCCTCGGCGATCTCTTCTTCGATGAGGTGCGGCGCGCGCGCGGCGTTCTTCTTCTTGGACGAGTCTCTGCCGTCCTGCGCCTTGCCTCGAACTTGAGAGGCACGCTGACTCCCCTCACTTCGGCGGGCGGTCGGCTTCTCTTCGACGGTTGCCGCCTTCGCCTGCTCGACTTTCGCGGCGGTCGCTTTGCTCGCCGACGCGGCGGCGCGGCGCTCGGCCTTCCAGTCATGATAGCCGGTGTAGTCGCCGTCGTAGTGGTCGGCGTTACCCTCGCCGTCGAGGGCGAGGATTTGCGTGGCGATGCGGTCGAGGAAGTAGCGGTCGTGGCTGATGGTGATGATAGTGCCTTCGTAGGCGTCGAGCGCTTCTTCCAGAGCCTCGCGCGAGGGGATGTCGAGGTGGTTGGTCGGCTCGTCGAGGACGAGCACGTTGACGCGCGAGTAGATGAGCTTGGCGAGCGCGAGACGGCCCTTCTCGCCGCCGGAAAGGTCTCGGACGTGCTTGTACACGTCGTCGCCGGTGAAGAGGAACTTGGCGAGAAACGAGCGCAGCTCGCCTGCCGTCGCGGAAGAGGGCGCGACGCGGCGCAGCTCCATGATGATCTCGTTGCGCGGGTCGAGGTCGTCGAGCTGCTGCGCGTAGTAGCCGATCTGCACGTTCGCGCCCCAGCGCACTTCGCCGCCGAGCGGCGGGAGTTTGCCGAGCACGGTCTTGACGAAGGTCGTCTTGCCCGAACCGTTCGGGCCGATGATGCCTAAGGCTTCGCCGCGCCGGAGGACGAAGTTGAGGTCGTCGGCGAGGAGGTTGCCGGGGTAGCCGATGGCCGCCTCGGCGACGGTCAGGACGTGCGTGCCCGCGCGCTCGACCTTCTGAAGACGGAAGTCGCCCGAAGACTGGTCGGGGCGCACGGCGTCCACGCGTTCCAGTTTTTCGAGCATCTTGCGGCGCGACTTGGCCTGCTTCGTCTTCTGCCCGGCGAGGTTGCGGCGGATAAACTCTTCGGTCTTGGCGATGAGGTGCTGCTGATTTTCGTAAGCCCGAAGCTGCGCCTCGCGCCGCTCCTCGCGCTCGACGAGGAAGGCCGAGTAGTTGCCGGTGTAGCTCACGGCGCGTCCCAGCTCGACCTCGACGATGCGCGTGCAGGCGCGGTCGAGGAAGTAACGGTCGTGACTGATGATGACGTAGGCCGACTCGTAGGAGGCGAGGAACTCTTCGAGCCATTCGACCGCCTCAACGTCCAAGTGGTTCGTCGGCTCGTCGAGCAGCAGGATGTCCGGCTCGGCCAGAAGGAGGCGGGCGAGGCCGAGGCGGTTCTTCTGCCCGCCCGAAAGAATCTCGGAGGGCGTCGCCCAAGTCTCGCGGTCGAAGCCGAGCCCTTGCAGGATGGCTTCGGCTTTGGCCGCGTACTCGAAGCCGCCGAGCCGCTCGAACTCGTGTTGGAGGTCGCTGTAGCGTTCGAGCACCGAGTCGAGGTCGTCGCCGCCCTCGGCCATCCGGTGTTCGAGCGCGTGCATCTCGTGCTCGATGCCCTGAAGGTCTTTGAAGGCCGCGAGCGCCGCCTCGTGCACGGTCGTCCCCGGCTCGAAGTCCACGTGCTGTTCGAGCAAGCCCAGGTTGAGGCCGCGCGCGCGCACCACGTCGCCCCGGTCGGGCGACTCCTCGCCCGTGATGAGCCGGAAGAGCGTCGTCTTCCCCGCGCCGTTGCGACCCACTAAGCCGACGTGCTCGCCCGGATTGACCTGCAACGACGCGCCGCGCAGCACGTCCTGCGCGGAGTAAGATTTGTAAATGTCCGTCAGGCGGAACAGCATAAAGAGAAACGTTGAGCGCGAAACGATGAACGACGAACGATGAACCGAACGGCTAATGTGAAATCTCGAATCTCAAATCTCAAATTTGAAATCCGGTCAGCAGCCCCTTCATCATCCGTCCTTCGGGCGAGCCGCCTGCGCGTGCGGCTCCTGAGTTAAGCTCGGACGCGTTTGAAGCGGGCAGCGCCGCCCAAAGCTCTGAGCCGCGCGTGCCCGCTTCAAATTTTACACCACGCGGCGCGCGGCGGAGTTACTTCGTGGCCTGCGGCGAGGCCGCCGGAGCCGTCGCGGCGGGCGTGGCGGAAGCCGCTGGAGCCGGAGTCGCGGTCGCCGCCGGTGACGACGCGCCCGCCGGGGTCGAAGTCCCGACGCCGCTGACCGGCTGCATCCCGCCGAGCATGTTCGGGTCGTTGAGCATGCTCTGCGCGAGACTGTTCTCGATCTTCGCCTCGTTCATGGCGACGACGCCGAGCGCGTCGGTCAGAATCTTCTGCCGTTGCTGGATGAGCAAATCCTTGATCTGGTCGCGCACGCCGCGCGACTCAAGCGTCTGGTTCTCGCTCTGGAGGCGGCGGTCGGTGAGCTTGAAGATGTAGAAGCGCCCGTCCTCGAAGCGCACCGGCGGGGTGATGCCGCCGACCGGCGTCGAGCCGAAGAAGCCGGAGATGATTTCCGCCGGGAAGCGGTTCTGTCTCAACTGCTCCTCGGTCGCGAAGCCCAAGTCGCCGCCGCTCGCGCCGCTCTGGTCTTCGCTCCGGTTGCGGGCGACTTCGGCGAAGTCAACCGTCCCGCTCTTGAGCGTGGCGTAGATGGCGTCAATCTTGCTCTTCGCCTCCTGCTCGTTCTTGGCGTCGTCCGGGGACTGTCCGCCACTGTTGTCGCGCGGGTCAACGATGATGGCCGAGAGGCCGACGCCGCGCGGGCTCACGAAGCGCGCCTTGTTGGTGTTGTAGAAGGTCTCGACCTCGTTGTCGCGGATGGTGATGCTGCCCACGGTCTTCTCGACGAGCTTCTGGATGGCGAGTTCGCGGCGGGCCTTCTCGCGCAAGGACTGTTCGTCCTCGCCGCTCTCCTTGAGACGGCGCTGCCACTCCTCCTCGGTCATGCGCGCCTGCTGCTTGCGGGCGTTGATGGCCTGCGTGACCTCCTCGTCGGACGGCAGGAGCTTCTCTCTCTCGGCGCGCTGGAAGAGCGCCTCGGTCTGAATCAGGCTTTGGAGGGCCGCGATCCGCGCGTTCGCCAACTCCAACGGCGAGAGCTTGTCGAGTTGGCCCCCGGCCTGAAGGCTGATGGCCTTGTCAACTTCCTTCAGAGGGATCGGCTTCCCGTTGACGGTCGCGGCGGCGGAAGCGCTGTCCGCCGCCCCCGCTTTGCCGTTCGCGCCGCGGTTGCAGGCGGCCACCGCGAGGGCGGAGATGATGACGAGGGTGATGGACGCGACTCGTTTGGCGTGTCTGTGCACTGTGGCTCTATGCTCCTTCCAACTGTCTCAAAAGATGATGCCTTAGTCGTCCCCGCCTCTGTGCGCGCCGGGCGCGTTACTTGACGTTCGGCGAGTCCGTTTGCTATAAATTTTCGTTTCTAACGTGCGTCGCCGCCGCGTCTGTGTGCGAGGGGCCGCGCTTCTTTAAAGTTTCGGAGGTATCAAAACAAAGATCATGGCTAAAAGATGCGAAGTCTGCGGCAAGGGGCCGCAATTCGGGAACAACGTCTCACACGCGAACAACCGCACGCGCCGCCGCTTCGACCCGAACCTGCAATCCATCCGCGTCCAGCGCCCTCAGGGCGGGGCGCAGAGGATGAAGGTCTGCACCTCCTGCATCAAGGCGGGCAAAGTCGCTAAGGCGGCCTAAAGTTTCAACCCCGGACGAAGGCGGCGGCGGGCGGCGGAGTCACTTCCGGCGCTCCCGCCTTTTCGTTTGTCTGAACGGCGAAACTCACCTGCCGGTTCAAACTTCACTCCGCGCCCGCGAGCGCGATCACGTCTATCTCCACGCGCGCGTCGCGCGGCAGCCGAGCGGCCTGCACCGTCGAGCGCGCGGGCGGCTCCTGCCGAAAGTGCCGCCCATAGACTTCGTTCATCGCCGCAAAGTCGTTCATGTCGGCGAGGAAGACAGTCGTCTTGACGACGCGCGCGAGGCTCGTCCCGGCGGCTTCGAGCACCTTCGAGAGGTTCTTTAAAACCTGCTCGGTCTGCTCGGCGATGCCGCCCTCGACGAACTCGCCGGTCGAAGTGTCGAGCGGAATCTGGCCCGACGCGAAGACGAAACCGCCCGCCACGACCGCCTGTGAATAAGGCCCGATGGCCTGCGGAGCCTCGCTTGTTTTGATGATCTGCCTCACTGTCCCGGATAACCTCTTTTTAAAGGCTACGAACAAAACGCGAATTTTAACAGATGCCTTCGCCGCACAGCAAACGCCGCCGCCGGAAGGCTCAGGGCTCAGCCCTCAACCGCCGACTTCCCGTCACTCGAAGGCGCACGAGTCTATTGATGACATCTCGGCGAAAGTGGATGCATTGGCCGGGCTTTTTCGGCGGGCTTCGACCGGGGTTCGGGTGCTCAGAGCTAACGGCTGAAAGCTCTTCTCACGCCATGCCTTGAAGGCGCTCGACATCGAGCACGCCGGGGACTTTGCGGATGGAGGTCATGACGCGGTCGAGGTGCTTCACGTCGAAGACCTCGACGGTGACTTCGATGCGCCCCCGGTCGTCGTCGGAGACGGCTGCGCCCGCGGCGCGGATGTTGGTCTTGATGTCTTTGATGGCGTTCGTCACGTCGGCAATCATCCCCGTCCGGTTCTCCGTGATGGCGAGGAGCTTGACGGCGTAGGCCGCCTGATCCGTGCTGCTCGCCCACTCGACCTCGACCACGCGTTCGGGGTTGACCATCAACTGCTGGACGTTCGTGCAGCGCCGCGCGTGGACGGCGACGCCCTTACCGCGCGTGATGTAGCCGACGATCTCTTCGCCGCGCACGGGGTTGCAGCAGCGCGCGCGCACCACGAGGAGGTCGTCCACGCCTCGGACGACGATGGAGTCTTCGCCGAGGCGGATGAGCTTGCGGACGGCCTGCACGCCGGCGTTGACGCTCGTGCGCAGCCGCGACTCCTTCTTCTGGTCGAGTTCGGCGAACTTCTCCGGGCCGAGGTACTTGGCGAAGACGTTGCGCGGCACGATCTTGCCGTAGCCGATGGCCGCCAAGAGGTCTTCCAAGCGCCCGTAGCCGTACTCGTTGGCGACGCGCTTGAACTCGCCGTCCGAGTCCGCCAGCAACTTCTTCGGCGAGAGGCCGAAGCGCAGCGCCTCCTTCTCGAAGAGCTTGCGGCCCAACTCGATTGACTCGACGCGCTGCTGCTCGGAGACCCAGTGGCGGACGCGGTTGCGGGCGCGCGAGGTCTTGACGAAGTTGAGCCAGTCGCGCGAGGGGTGGGCGTTCGGCGAGGTCAGGATTTCCACCACGTCGCCGTTCTGGATGGCGGTGCGCAGAGGCACCATCCGCCCGTTGATGCGCGCGCCCGAACAGCCGTTCCCGACCTCGGTGTGGATCATGTAGGCGAAGTCCACGGGCGTCGCGCCGCGCGGGAGTTGGATGACCTTGCCGGCGGGCGTGAAGGCGTACACGTCCTTCGGATAGAGGTCGAGCTTGAGGGATTCGAGGAAGTCGCGCGAGTCCTTGACCTCCTGCGACCACTCGACGAGCGAGCGCAGCCACTTGAACGCCTCGTCGTCGTCGTGCGAGCCGCGACGGCCCTCCTTGTACTTCCAGTGCGCGGCGACGCCCTCTTCGGCGACGCGGTGCATCTCCTCGGTGCGAATCTGCACCTCGAAGGACTGTCCCTTCTGGCCGATGACCGAGGTGTGGAGCGACTGGTAGAGGTTCTCGCGCGGCGTGGCGATCCAGTCCTTGAGGCGGCCCGGAATGGGCTGCCAGAGGTTGTGGACGACGCCGAGCGCGGCGTAGCAGTAACGCACCTCGTCGGGCGTGACGACGCGCGCGGCGATGAGGTCGTAAACCTGATCGAGATCAATCTTCTGTCGCTTGAGCTTCTTCCAGATCGAGAAGAGTCGTTTGACGCGCCCCTCGATACGGATGATGGGGACTTCGGCCTCGCGCATCTTCTCCTCGATGCGCGAGGTCACGTCCTTGAGGAAAGCCTCGTGCTCGCCGCGCCGCCGCTCCAACTGCTCGGACAACTCGCGGTACTCTTCCGGGTGGAGGTTCTGGAAGGCGAGGTCTTCCAGTTCGCCGCGCATGCGGCCCATGCCGAGACGGTGCGCGATGGGCGCGAAGATGTCTAAGGTCTCCTGCGCGATGCGGCGTCGCTTTTCGGTCTTGAGGAAGCCGAGCGTGCGCATGTTGTGGAGGCGGTCGGCGAGCTTCACCAAGACGACGCGCACGTCGTCCACCATCGCCAGCAGCATCTTGCGGACGTTCTCGGCCTGCTGCTCCTCGCGCGACTGGTTGCTGATTTGCGCGATCTTGGTGAGGCCGTCCACGAGGTGCGCGATCTCGCCGCCGAAGAGTTCGCGAATCACCTCCGGCTCGACGAGCGTGTCCTCGACTACGTCGTGGAGAAGGCCGGTCGCCACCGAGATTTCGTCGAGCCGCATGTCGGCGAGGATGTTGGCGACCTCAAGAGGGTGCACCAGATACGGCTCGCCGGAGGCGCGCGTCTGCCCTTTGTGCTCGCGGGCGGAGAAGAAGTACGCGCGCCGCAGCAGGTCAAGGTCGGCCTGCGGGTGGTTGCGCGAAACTTTCTCGACTATCTCCTCGATGCGAATCATAAGAAGCAAGCTGTGAGTTGTTCAGCCAGTAGCACTCGATTTTTAGATGCATTCGGAACGCATTTGATTGGCTCAGAGCTAACGGCTGAAAGCTGACGGCTATTATAAGAAGAGGTGATGCCCGACGGAAATCGGACATCACCTGAGTTGAAGGCGGCGCGGCGGCGTGCGGGCCGCGCCGAGAATTTTCAAGAAGGTTTAGCTGGCGGGCGGGGTCGGCGACTTCGCCGCCTCCTCGGCCTCCTTCTTCTTGGCCGCCTCCTCGCTCAGACGCTTCTGCGTCTCCAGC
>DASTQX010000382.1:0-6246 GCA_035761505.1 Pyrinomonadaceae bacterium | reverse complement strand
GAATAATCGTTGAGCGGGTTGTCCGACTTGATGGTCATGCGCGAGCCCTGCGGCGTCGAGCTGCTGCCCCCGACGAAGACGCGCTTCGTCGTCCCGGTCTTCGGCGCGGCGGTGTTGTCGTTCGCCGCCTGCGAAGCCGTCTGCTTCCCCTTGCGCTGCGCGTGCGCCGAAGGGCCGCCACTTGTGACGCAGAGGATGAAGAGCGCGAAGGCCGCGAGGAGCGCCGTGGCTAAAAAGCGACGCGGCAGACTTCCGAATTTTGAGCTGATTTTCAGGGGCATTGCGGTATGTTTTCGTCTGCTGAAAGAGAAAGCGCGTGCAGGCCGTGTGCGCGAGCATTATGCAATAGCGGCGTCTCACTTGTCATCCATCAATTCGCCACCGCTTGCGGGCTCCCGCCCGGCCTCACTTCACTCCGAAGCGACGTGATTGGTCTCCGCCGAGCGCTCGACAGTCTCGCGAATCGCGAGGCGCACCTTCTCCGGCACGCCGCCGTTCTCGCCGATGCGCTGGAGCTGGCGGGCCAGTTCCGGCTGGTACATCATGCCGAGCAGGCGGATGGCCGCGAGCCGCACCTCGATGTCGCGGTGGCACTCGACGGCGTCGAGGATGGGCCGCGTCTCGCCCGCCTTGACGGCGAGAGAGAGGAGCGAGAAAGCCTCGTAAGCCTGACGGCGGTCGTCACTCGCAAGGCGGTTGATGGCCTGCGCGGCGAGGCCCGACTTGACGCACGCGCCCGCCACTTCCGAGAGCGTCGCGGCGTCCGAGTTCTCGATGACGCGGACGTATGCATCGGCGCGGTCGAAGCTCAGGCGCGAGAGGGCGCGGGCCGCCGCCGCACGCACTTCACGACCGTCGTCGGCCATCGCCACGAGCACGGGGACGAAGACCGACTCGTGATTAATCATCGCGAGGCTCGTCACCGCCGCCGCGCGCACCGCGCACTCGTCGTCGCGCATCGCCATCAGAGTGAGCGCCTCGACGGCGCGGCGCACCTGAAACTGCGCGAGCGTCTGCGCGGCGATGACGCGCACCTCCGCGTCGCCCCGCTCCATACAGTCGAGCGCGTGCAGCAGCCTTTCGTCTTCAAGCCATTCGGGAAGCTGCTCGACCTCCGCGACGGGTTCGAGCGAGCGAATCTCGCCCGTGAAGAACTCTTCGCCCGCGCCCGCCTCGGCGAACGTGCGGCTCTCGTCCGAAGAGTCCCACTGAAGCTCAAGCGACTCGACCGAGCAGGCCGTCAGGGCCGGGCCGAGCACCGTCGCCGGGAGTTCCGGGTGGCGGCGCGCGATGTCGAGCAGCGCGCCGATGGCCGAAGGCAAGCCGAGCGAGCCGAGGCTCTGCACGACCTCCGTGCGGACGACCGCGTCGCCGTCGTAGAGCGCCTCGGTCAGAAACGGTAGAGCCTGCGAAGACTTCATCTCGCCGAGCGTGCGCGCGGCGGTGGCACGCTCGAAAGATTCGTGCGAGAGCAGGAGCGCCGCGCTCTCCCTCGCCACGAACCCGTAATCCTCAAGCGCCGTGCGCGCGCGACGCCGCCCGTCCTCGCTCGTCTCCGGCGCGCGCAGCGCCTTCAAAAGCGAAGTCTCGACGGCGCGGCGGTCGTCCACGGCGCGCGACGAGAGGACTTCGATGCTGTGCGGCTCGCCCTGCACGAGTTTGACGATCTCTTGGTCAATGCGGTACGAGCCGAAGAGCACGGCGGGCATCGCGGGGTTCGACCCGCGCGACTCGCCGCCCTCGGAATTGTTCGAGCCCGACAGAGCCTGTTGACGCGTCGCCTCGTCGTCCGCGCCGCGCCCGTGCTTGCGCCGGTCGAACGGCACGCTGATGCTCGACTTGCGCCGGTCGCCCTTCGCCTGCTCGAAGGCCGCCTGCGCCTCTTCGGTCTTGCTCGCCGAAACTTTCGGCTTCGCGCCGGTGACGCTTTCCGGCTCCGCCGCGTCCTCCGACTCCGCGCGCCGGCGGCGTCGGAACAGGAAGAGCACCGCGCCGAGGGCCGACACGCCGAGCAGCACGAGCAGCGAGGGGAGCGAGAAGAGGATGGAGCCGAGCCGCGTCTCTTCGTCGGCGCGCAACTGCGCCGAAGGGGCGGGCACGTCCGGCTTCTGCGCGGAAGCGTCCTGCGCGGACGGAGACTCCGCCTGCGGCGGCGGGGCTTCGCCGCCTGAGCCAGCCGCGACCGGCTGCGAGTTCACCTGCGGCGTTCCCGGCTGCGGGGCCGCGCCCGCCATCGCCGAGAGGTCTGTGCCCTGCGTCTCTCTTCTCGGAGGCTGCGGCATCTCCTGCGCGGGCGTTTCGCTCAACACGCGACGCTTCGGCGCGGCGGCGGATGAATCGCCGTGCGGCGTGCGCTGTTCCCTCGCCTCACGCTGCTCGCGGCGCTGCGCGGCCTGCTGCGCGGCCCGCTCTTCGCGCGCGTCGCTCTCGGCGGCGTCGGCGAAGCCCTCGCCGTTGACGACCAAGTCGAGGCGGTTCCCCTTCGGCTGCACCGTGACGCTCGCGCCCGGCTTGACGGGGACGACCATCTCAAGAGAGTTGCCCACTCGCCTCACCTTCACGCCGCGCGGCGAACCGGCGGCCAAGTCGGTTGCGCCGTTGAGGACGACGACGTGGAAGCCCTCGCCGTCCTGCCACGTCTGCGCGCGGTTCAGAGAGCCGTCGGCGGTGATCGAGACGACGCTCCCGCTCGCGGCGATCTGCTTGACCTTCACGCCGGGCTCCCTCTGCCGCTGCTGCGCGACGGGCACGTCGGTCTGGCAGAGCGCGAGCGCCGCGCCGAGCGTGGAGACCAGCCCAAGGCGGACGCAGCGGGAGAGGAGAGGGTTGTCACTTCGCTTCGAGTCGAGCGCGGCGGCGAGTTGTCGTGGACGTTCCTTGTTCATGGTTTTTATTTCTGCCTGCGGGCGTCTGTGCCCGGCGGCTGGAAGGGGAGGAGCTGAGAGGAGCTTCGGGGTTTCAAAAGCGACTGGCGGGGGCGGCTGCCCGTCGCTCGGCTTCAAGTTGGTTTGGAGAAGAGAGTCTCAGGGGGAGACTTTCTCAAGTACGGCGTTGGTGAGTGCGGAGTGTCAGCGCTGCTCGTCGCTGAATTTGTAGCCGATGCCCCAGACGGTCAGAACCATCTGCGGGTTTTCGGGGTTGTCTTCGATCTTGGCTCGCAGGCGGTTGATGTGCGAGTCAATCGTGCGGTCGTAGCCTTCGTAGGAGTAGTCCCAGATTTTCTCCAGAAGGTATTTGCGCGGGAAGACTCGCCCCGGATTCGAGGCGAAGAGGCGAAGCAACTCGAACTCCTTCGGCGTCAGCTCGACCTGCCGGTCGCCGACCGTGACCTCGCGCTTCGCCGGGTCAATGCGCAGCCGCCCGCGCGTGATGGGCGACTCTTCGCCCCCGCCCGTCCCTTCCGTGTGCGACACGGCGCGGACGCGCCGCATGACGCTCTTGATGCGCGCTTCGAGTTCGCGCAGGGAGAAGGGCTTGGTGATGTAATCGTCCGCGCCCATCTCAAGGCCGAGCACCTTGTCCACCACGTCGTCCTTCGCCGTGAGCATCAGGATCGGGATGTAGCTCGCCTTCTCGCGCAGCTCGCGGCAGACCGCCAGACCGTCCATCTTCGGCAGCATGAGGTCGAGCACGATGGCGTCGGGTCGCTCGTTCAAAGCCGCCTGCACGCCCGCCAGCCCGTCCTCCGCCGTCCGCACGCTGTAACCGGCGCGCGAGAAATACTCCTTGATCGCTTCGAGAATCTGCTCGTCGTCTTCGATGATGAGCAGATTCAGCCTGCGGTCGGCGGCCTCCGGCCTGTCCTCGACGGCCTCTTTCGGTCTGGAAGTGTTCGCTGTCGTCATCGCGGGCGTTCGGGTTTCGGGGCGAACCAGGCAGGTTCACTCCGCCGGCATCGGTCGGGCAGCCGACGGACATTCAAACTATAACAGGACAACTCAATTAAACTCAAGCATTAGTTTCCCGCCCCGCGCCCAAACCGTGTACGGTAGAGAACTTAAGCCACGCGTGTCCGGCCCGGCGGGCCGGTTTCCAAACGGCCCCTCATGTGGTATGAACAATTTCCGAAGAGGCCCGCGCCGCCGCCCTCGCCCATCCGTCAACACCTGCGCACGCGCGGCGCGCGGCAGTTTCGACATCCCCCAAACTTGAGGAGGCGTATGAATAACGAAGAGAGACAGGAACTCATCAACCAGTACCGCGACGGGTTCGACGAAGTTTCGCGGAGCATCGAAGGGCTCTCCGACGAGGACTTGCGCGCGCGGCCCCTGCCCGGCAAATGGACGGCCTGCGAGATCGTCCACCACCTCGCCGACAGCGAGATGACCAGCGCCGTCCGCCTCCGCAAGCTCCTCACCGAAGAGAAGCCGCAGATTCAGGGCTACGATCAGGAGGCTTTCGCCAAGCGCCTCCGCTACAACGAACGCGACCTCGCGCCCGCGCTCGAAGCCTTCCGCGCCGCGCGCTCGACCACCGCCCAACTCCTCGAAGCCATGACCGAAGAGGACTGGGCGCGCGAAGGCACGCACACCGAGAGCGGTCGCTACACCGCCGAAGACTGGCTCCGAATCTACGCCGCCCACGCACACAACCACGCCGCCCAAATCCGCCGCCTCCGGAAAGAAATGAAAAGGCCGTGAGCCGTAAACCGTAAACGGTGATGAGGAGAAATCCTGCCTCTTCTTGTCACGGTTTACCAGTCACCGTTTAGGGATTTTTGTCTTGCTTGACAAAAATCCGGAGCCGCGCGCACAATCGCGCTCGCTTCAGAGGACGTTCTCTTTCATCAAGCCCGACGCCGCCACCACAAGCCTTGACCGAAATGACCGGCACGCAGCCCGTAGATGAAATCGTTCTGCCCGGCCTGAGACTCTTCCGGCGCGGCAAGGTGCGCGACGTTTACGAAGTTGACCGGGAGCACCTGCTCGTCGTCGCCACCGACCGCATCTCCGCCTTCGATTGCATCCTCCCGACGCGCATCGCGCGCAAGGGCGAAGTGCTCACCGCCCTCTCGCGCTTCTGGTTCGAGCGGCTCGCGCACGTCACGCCGCATCACCTCGTCGCCACCGATGTCGAACGGATGCCCGAAGCCTTGCCCCCACACGCCGGAGCCTTGCGCGGTCGCTCGATGCTCGTCCGGCGCACGGAGGTCTTCCCCGTCGAGTGTGTCGTGCGCGGATACCTCGCCGGGTCGGGCTGGAAGGATTATCAGCAGACGGGCGAAGTCTGCGGCCACCGCCTCCCCGTCGGGCTGCGCGAATCGGACAAGCTGCCGGAGCCGATCTTCACGCCCGCGACCAAAGCCGAAGAGGGCCACGACGAGAACATCCCCGAAGCGCGGATGCGCGAGATCGTCGGCGCGGAGACGACCGAGAGACTCCGCGAAACTTCGCTCGCGCTCTACCGCGAGGCCGAACTGTACGCGCGCAGCCGCGGCATCATCATCGCCGACACCAAGTTCGAGTTCGGCCTCGATGCTGCGGGCCGGATAATCTTGATTGACGAGGCGCTGACGCCCGACTCTTCGCGCTTCTGGCCCGCCGACGAGTACCGCGCGGGCGGGCCGCAGCCTTCGTTCGACAAGCAGTTCGTGCGCGACTACCTCGAAACGCTGCGGTGGGACAAATGCCCGCCCGCCCCGCCGCTTCCGCCCGAAGTCGCCGAGGCCACGACGGCGCGCTACCTTCAGGCTTACAGACTACTCACGGGGGAGAGTCTGGAGTCCGGAGTCTGAAAGTCCGAAGTCAGAAGATAAAGACATTCACGGTCGCTGTCTTTGGCCCCAGACTCCGACTCTCCAGACTTCCGAATTGATGACCTTCTTTGACCTCTTCGTGTTGGCGATCATCGGGTCGTCGGTCGTCGCGGGCGCACTGCGCGGCCTCGTGCGGGCGCTCATCGCGGGCGCGGCGCTCGTCGTCGGCCTCGTCGTCGCCGCCCGCGCCTACGAGCAGGCGGGCGCACTGCTCGCGGGGCTCGGCCTCGTCGAATCGAAGGCGGCGGCGCACGCGGGCGGGTTCCTTCTGATTGTCGGCGTGGCGTTGACCCTCGGATTCGTCCTCGGCGCACTCGTCAAGTCGCGCGTCGGTCGCACGCGCCTCCGTTGGTTCGACCGCGCGCTCGGCGGCGCGTTCGGCTTCGTCCGGGGCTTGGCGGTCTGCTCGGCCATCTACCTCGCTTTGACGGCCTTCCCCGTCCGGCTCGGCACGGTCGAGACGGCGCGCACGGCCCCCGCGCTCGCCGAAG
>DASTQX010000381.1:0-16218 GCA_035761505.1 Pyrinomonadaceae bacterium | reverse complement strand
CTCCTCGTGGCTGCGGTACTTCCCCGTGCCCACAATCAGGCGCGACGTGAAAGTGCGGCCCGCGATGTGGAACGTTTCGGCGGATGAAGAAATCGAAGTTGACATAATCGCTCTTGATAGACGGTTAATAAAATTTCAGTTCAGTCCGATTGACGATTCGTGTTGCCGCTCTTAATTTACACCCGGCGTTTTAATGACGCCAACGCAGCGCCACGAAAGACGATTTGGTTGCGCTGTTCCCTCTCTACATCCCGCCGCCGACGAAGTGGACTATCTCAACGCGGTCGCCTTCCGAGAGCGTGGTGGCGGCCCACTCGGCGCGGCGGAGGACTTCGTAATTGAACTCGACGGCGAGGCGTTCGGGCGCGAGCGCGAGCAAGCGGACGAGCCCTTCGAGCGTCGTCCCCTCCGGCACGTCCTTCGACTCGCCGTTGACGGTTATCCGCAACAGAAACCTCTCTATGATTGGTGGATGATGCGCCGCAACTCGGCCATCTCGCCGCCGTCGCTGGCGCGTATGATAATGGCCGCGCGGCCCGAAGTGAAACGCGGCAGGAGCGCGCGGATGACGGCGAGGCCGTCCGCGTCCGTGTTCGTGTTGAGGATGATGGGCCGGAAGCTCGTTCCCAAGACTTTGACGATGACTTCGGCGTCGGCCACCGCCTGCTGCCCGTAAGCCCCGCGCCCGACGTGAATCTTGACCGTCGCCAACTGCCCCGCGCGGAAGTCGCCCTCGTCGTCCAGAAGACTCAGGTACAACTCCTCGACCACCGCCGGCGCTTGTTCCCCTGCCTGTTTCCCTGCTCGTTCCTCTAAGGGCTCCGGCTCAGCCGCCGCGACGCTCTCACTCGCGGGCGGGGCCGCCGATGCCTTCGTTCCCGCCTTCGGCGTCTGCCGCGCGACGACCGTCTCGGCCTGCTCCGGCGAAACTTCGGGCGGGGGCGCTTCTCCGGCGGGGGACTTAGACTTCGTGCCCGACTTGGACGCGCGGCCTCCTGCGGCCTTGCGCGCTTCGGGCGCACCGGCGACGCCCGCCGCTTCGCGCGGCCCTTCGTGCTCGCCCATGCGCTTGAGGTCTTCGACGCGGCCCGCGCGGATGGCGGCGCAGATGAGCTTGTGCTGGCGCTGCAACCGCTCGGTCAAAACCTTCTCGTCGAAGCCTTCGGCGATGAGGTCTTCGTAGGTCGTGCGCTTGCTCGCAATGATCGCGCCGCCGACATAGACGAGCGAGAGGATAAGAGGCGTGTCGAGCCCCTTGTCCTCGGTCTGGACGTGATAGGTGACGCCTTCGTGGGGGATGTCGGTGTTGAATCCTGTGATCACAAAAAACCAAGTTCGAGCCGGACTCCGGCGACGGGCGTGGACTGGAAAATTAACTCCTCTGAAGCGGGTGACGAGCACAGTAACACAGCGCCCGAAAGGCGGTCAATCTCCTTTCAAGAGAGGGTTTTGCATCACTCCAACCATCGCTTGACACCCACCGAGGCATGCACTACGATTACTTTGTACCTTGATTCTCAATCTCGTATGTGGCCTCTCAGGAGGCCGACTTTTCAGCGCCGGGCTGACGGGAGGTCGGTGTGTTCAAACTGTCTGACTACCTGCCGATTTTACTGATGTTCGTCGTCGCCTTCGGCTTCGCCGGGGGCAACGTCCTGCTCTCGCAGTTCGTCGGGCAGCGCAAGGCGACGCGCACCAAGACGATGCCTTACGAGTGCGGCAAAGACCCCGTGGGCTCGGCGCGCGAGCGCTTCTCGATCAAGTTCTACCTAATTGCGATGATCTTCATCCTCTTCGACATCGAGCTGATTTTCCTGATGCCGTGGGCGGTGGTCTTCAGGACTTTGACCGAGCAGGGGCTCGGCCTCCTCGTCTATGTCGAGATGATGATTTTCGTGGCGCTCCTGCTCATCGGCTACGTTTACATTCTCAAGAAGGGGATGTTCGAGTGGAACGAGAGGGCGCGGCAGGAGGCCGAGGCCGAGGCGCGCGTGCTGGCCGAGACCGAGGGCCGCCGGCGTCGCGTTGGTGCGACGAAGGCCGCGCCCGTCGCGGCGCGCGTGGCGTCATAAGGGGAAGGAAGTTTTTATGGGTTTAGAGAATGTCATCGCGGAGGCGCTGCCGGAAGTCCTGACGACGAAACTGGACGCGCTCGTCAACTGGGCGCGGAAATCGAGCCTCTGGCCCGCGACCTTCGGACTGGCGTGCTGCGCCATCGAGATGATGAACGCGACCTCGGCGCGCAACGACCTCGCGCGCTTCGGCTCGGAGGTCTTCCGCGCGAGCCCCCGGCAGGCCGACGTGATGATCGTCTCAGGCCGCGTCTCGCGCAAGATGGCACCCGTCCTGCGCCGCATCTACGACCAGATGCCGGAGCCGAAATGGGTCATCTCGATGGGCGCGTGCGCCACTTCGGGCGGCGTCTTCGACAACTACGCCATCGTGCAGGGCGTGGACAAGGTCGTCCCCGTGGACGTGTACATTCCGGGTTGCCCGCCGCGCCCCGAAATGCTCATCCACGCCGTCATGATGCTTCAGGATAAGGTGATGAAGGAATCCTTGCGCGACCGCAAGGACGTGCCGAACGAGGAGGCTTACGAGGCCGTGCCGCCGGGCACGCTCCCCGCGTCCGGTGTCTCCGCCACCAACGAGGCCGCCGCGCAGGAGACGCCCTCGCGCCCCTACACCATCGCGTCGCGCCACGAGCGGCGCAGGTCGAGTTAAGTGAGCGGTAAGCGGTGAGCAGTAAGCAGTAAAAACTTATCTTCTCATCGCCCGCCGCTTTTTTTAACTGCTGACGGCTTACTGCTTATATCTTATGGACGTTGAGCGAGAGAAACAGATTGAGAGGGCGTCGAAGGCGACGGTTCCCGTCTATCCGGTGCCGCCGGTCGAGTTGGTGACGGCGATGCGCGGGGAGCACGCGGAGTGGGTGTCGGAGGTCGTGGAGGCGTTCGGCGAGTTAACGCTCGTCGTGCCGCGCGAGCAAATCCTCGCCTTCTGCACTTTCTTGAAGACCGCGCCCGGCTTCGAGTTCGACCTGCTCGCCGACATCGCGGGCGCTGATCGGGGGCAGGAGGAGGAGCCGCGCTTCGAGGTCAACTACCACCTCTTCTCGACGAAGCGCTTTCATCGCGTGCGGCTGAAAGTTCTCTTGAACGAAGAGGACACGCGCTTGCAGACGGTGACGGGCGTGTGGCGAACGGCCAACTGGCACGAGCGCGAGACGTTCGACCTCTTCGGCGTCATCTTCGAGGGCCACCCCGACTTGCGCCGCATCCTCCTCCCCGACGACTGGCAGGGGCACGCGCTCCGCAAAGACTTCCCGCTGCGCGGCTACGAGCCGTACAGCCTGACTTAGTAAATGGTGAATGGTGAATGGTCAATAGATAAAGACCGTCTTCCACCATTGACCATTCATCATTTACCGGATTCCTATGAGCGTCTCCACCAAAAATCTACCGCCGCAGTTCGAGGTCGTTGACCAGCCGCTGGACACGCAGATGACGATCTCGATGGGGCCGCAGCACCCCTCGACGCACGGCGTCCTGCGCCTTGAGCTGGTGCTCGACGGCGAGATGGTCGTCAAGTGCACGCCCGACATCGGCTACCTCCACACGGGGATGGAGAAGCTCTTCGAGTACAAAAAATATCAGCAGGGCATCGTCATCACCGACCGGATGGACTACCTTAACCCGCTCGGCAACAACCTCGTCTATGTGATGGCGGTCGAGAAGCTGCTCGGCATCGAGATACCCGAACGCGCGCAGGTCATCCGCGTCATGTTCTGCGAGTTGCAGCGCATCGCCTCGCACCTCGTCTGGTTGGGGACGCACGCCTTAGACATCGGCGCGATGACGGTCTTCTTCTACTGCTTCCGCGAGCGAGAGAAAATCCTCAATCTCATCGAGGCCGCTTCGGGCGGGCGGATGACGCCCTCGTATTTCCGCATCGGCGGGCTGATGATGGACTTGCCCGCGGGCTTCGAGCGCCGCGCCCGCCAGTTCACGCGCGATTTCCCGAAGGCCGTGGACGAGTTCCACACGCTGCTTTCGGGCAACACGATTTTCCAGAGCCGCACGCAAGGGGTCGGCAAAATCACCGCCGAGGACGCGATTGATTGGGGACTGACGGGGCCATGCCTGCGCGGGAGCGGCGTTGGGATTGACCTCCGCCGCGTCAACCCTTATTCGGGTTACGAGACTTACGACTTCGAGGTGCCGGTCGAAGAGGGCGGCGACGTGTGGGCGCGCTACATGGTGCGGATGCGCGAGATGCGCGAGTCCTTGAAGATTACGGAGCAGGCGCTCTCGCGGCTCGCGCCCGGCCCCGTCAAGGCCGACGCGCCGAAGGTCGTCCTGCCGGAGCGCGAGGCGATGAAGACGCACATGGACGCGCTCATCCATCACTTTTTGATCGTCGCCGAAGGCTTCAACGTCCCGGCGGGCGAGGTCTATCACCCGATTGAGGCGTCGAAGGGCGAACTCGGCTGCTACGTCAAATCCGATGGCGGCCCCAAGCCCTCGCGCGTCCACTTCCGCGGCCCCTCGTTCGTCAACCTCTCGGCCCTCCCCCACATGGTCGAGGGCGAGATGATTGCCGACGTGGTCGCCGTCATCGGCTCGATTGACATCGTGCTCGGAGAAATAGACCGCTAAGTAAATGGCGAATGGTAAGTGGTGAATAGATAAAGACAGTCACTCACCATCTACCATTCACCATTTACCATCTACCAAATATGAGTGAGCAGTTCACGCCCAACAATCCTTTGCCGCAGGAGGCTCCGGTGCCGGAAGAGATGGCCGTCTTCGGGCCGGAGGTCGAGGCGGAGATTGACCGCCACCTCGCCAAGTACCCGGTGAAGCGCTCGGCGATTCTGCCACTGATGTTCATCGTGCAGCGCGAGCGCGGCGGCTGGCTCGACCCGCCGGGCGTCGCGTATCTGGCCGACCGCCTCGGCGTCCGCATCACCGACATCTGGGAGGTCGCAACCTTCTACTCGATGATTAACACCGAGCCGGTCGGCAAGTACCACTTGCAGGTCTGCCGCACGCTCTCGTGCAAGATTCTGGGCGCGGGGAAGATTACCGAGCAGTGCTCGCAGCGCCTCGGCATCAAGCCCGGCGAGACGACCGAGGACGGCATGTTCTCGCTCTCCGAGGTCGAGTGCCTCGGCTCCTGCGGCACCGCGCCGATGATGCAGATCGGCTTCGACTACTACGAGAACCTGTCGGCGGAGAAGGTTGACGACATCATCGAGAAGTGCCGGGCCGGACAACTCGGCAACGGCGTCAGGTAAGTTGAGAAAGAAAGTGAATGATCAATGGTGAATGGTAAATAGATAAAACCTGTCTTCAACCATTCACCATTTACTAACATTATGTTCATCGGCGCGATAGGTTGCGAACCCTTACAGCTTCGGCGCGTGCAGTTGGAGAACTCGCGCGCGCTCGACGTGTATCGGAAGAATGGCGGGTACGAGGCGTTAAAGAAAGTGCTCGACGGGATGTCGGCGGACGACGTGATCGGCGAGGTCAAGAAGTCTGCCCTGCGCGGGCGCGGCGGCGCGGGCTTCCCGACGGGGATGAAGTGGAGCTTCGTCCCGAAGGACTCGCCGAAGCCGAAGTACGTCGTCTGCAACGCGGACGAGTCCGAGCCGGGCACGTTCAAAGACCGTTACCTGATGGAGCGCGACCCGCACATGCTCATCGAGGGCATGCTCATTGCCGCCTACGCGCTCGGCTCCAAAGCGGCCTACATCTACACGCGCGGCGAATATCGTTACCTCATCGAGTTGATGGATGAAGCCATCGAGGAGGCGCGCGCCGCCGGACTCGTCGGCGAAAAGATTCTCGGCACCGACTTCTCCTGCGAGGTCTTCACGCACACGGGCGCGGGCGCGTACATCTGCGGCGAGGAGACGGCGCTCCTGAACTCGCTCGAAGGCTTGCGCGGCCACCCTCGGATGAAGCCTCCCTTCCCGGCGGTCGCCGGTCTCTACGGCTGCCCGACGGTCGTCAACAACGTAGAGACGCTGACCGCCGTCCCCGACATCATCAAGATGGGCGGCGAGGCTTGGCAGAAGCTCGGCACGGAGAAGAGCGGCGGGACGAAGGTCTGGTCGGTGTCGGGCCACGTCAAACGCCCCGGCGTCTATGAGCTGCCGATGGGCTACGACGACATGGAGAAGTTTATCCTCGAAGACTGTCAGGGCATCACCGGCGGGCGGCGACTCAAGGCCGTCATCCCCGGCGGTTCGAGCGTCTATATCATGCCCGCCTCGGACATCTTGGGGAAGAAGGTCTTGATGGACTACGAAGGGTTGGTCGCCGCCGGTTCGATGGTCGGCTCCGGCGGTTTCATCGTGATGGACGACACGGTGGACGTGTTTGAATCTACGAAGAACCTCATCGAATTTTACAAGCACGAGTCCTGCGGCTGGTGCACGCCCTGCCGTGAAGGCACGGACTGGCTGGTCAAAGTCTTCAAGCGCATCGCGGCGGGCGAGGGCCGCCCCGAAGACGCGCAACTGCTGCTCGACCTCTGCGACAACATCGAGGGGAAATCTTTCTGTCCGCTCGGCGACGCCGCCGCGTGGCCCATCCAGTCGGCGGTCAAGAAATTCCCCGAAGACTTCCGCCGACACCTCTCGCCACTGGCGGGCAACGGCGGCGGGCCGAAGGAAGGGCTGCCGACGACATGAGCGGGCGACGAGCAAACGTGAAGCGGAACGGCGCGCGGCTTCTGCGTCTCGCGGCGGTCGCGTTCTTCACGGCCTGCGCCTTCGTCTCGACGCAGCGGACGGTCGCGGCGCAGTGCCCGACGATGGATAAGCCCATCAACAAGCGCATCCGCTTCGCGCCGGGGAGGACGAGCACGACCGTCCGCGACACCATCCGCCTCTGCACGAGCCACGAGTTTTTCCTCAGGGCGCGCGCCGGGCAACGGATGACCGTCCGCCTCGTCACCGGCAGGAAGACTTCTTTCACCATCTACACGACCAACATGCGCCTCTCCGACGGCGTCAAGAACTGGACGGGCGAACTGGAAGAGACGGGCGAGTACCAAATCAGCATCGGCACGGACGCGACGGCGCGCTACACGCTCGAAGTGTCGGTCAAGTAGGCGGAGGTTTCCGAGATGATTTTCAACGTCACGCTCGACCGCGACGAAGACGGCGTGTGGATCGTCGAATGTCCCTCGATTCCCGGCTGCGTCAGTCAGGGGCAAACGAAGGAAGAGGCGCTCGAAAACATCAAGGATGCGATTCGCCTCTGCCTTGAGGTGAGGGCGGAAAAGGGTTACCCGTTGACTATCGAGACACGGCAGGTCGAGGTGGCGGCGTAATGGCCTCATTGCCGGTTCTGAGCGGCCTTGAAGTGGTTCGGATTTTCGAGTCGTTCGGGTGGCAGATGAGCCGTCAAAGTGGCAGCCACATGATTATGACGAGGGAAGGCGCGACGATTACGCTCTCCATTCCGAAGCACAAAGAGGTTGCGAGGGGCACACTACGGATTCTCATTCGCGCCGCCAACCTGACCGTGGACGAGTTCGTCGCCGCAATCTGAAATTGTCAAAGGTTTAACGAGAATGCCAGCAGAGCAAGTCAAAGTCACCATCAACGGGCAGGAATTCGAGGTCGAGAAGGGCGCGCGGCTGATTGACGTGTGCCGGGAGAAGGGGTTTGCGATTCCCTCCTTCTGCTACTACGCAGACCTCGCGCTTCAGGCTTCGTGCCGGATGTGTCTGGTGCGTATCGAGAAGATGCCGAAGCTTCAGACCTCCTGCACGATCACCTGCACGGACGGGATGGTCGTCACGACCGAGAGCGAGGAGATCGAGAAGGCGCAGCGTGGGATGGTCGAGTTCCTGCTGGCGAATCACCCGCTCGACTGTCCGGTGTGCGACCGCGGCGGCGAGTGCGAGTTGCAGGAGATGGTCTTCGACTGGGGGGGCTTGGAAGAGCGCTTCACCGAGCGGAAGAACTACGCGCCGGAGAAGTTCCTCTCGCCCATCGTCGCCAACGACCCGCAGCGCTGCATCCTCTGCAAGCGCTGCACGCGCGTCTGCGACGAGTGGATGGGCGAGGACGCCATCGAAGCGGGGGGCCGGGGCGCGCACACCGTCATCGGCACTTACGGCGGCTGGCTCAACTGCTCGCAGTGCGGCAACTGCATCGAAGTCTGCCCGACGGGCACGCTCCTCGACGCGACCTACAGGCATCAGACGCGCCCGTGGGAGTTGAACCGCACGACCTCGACCTGCTCTTTCTGCTCGGACGGCTGCCAGTTCTCGGTCGGCTCGCGTGGCGGCGAGGTGATGCGCGTCGTCGCGCGCGACCGCTACGTCAACGGCCACAACGGCGAATTCCTCTGCATCAAAGGCCGCTTCGCGCATCCCTTCGTCAACCACGAAGAGCGCCTGCGCACGCCGCTCGTCCGCTACAAGAAGGGCGGGCGTCTCGTCCCCGCGACGTGGGACGAGGCCGTCCGCTTCGCCGCCGCGAAGTTGCAGGAAGTGAAAGACGCGCACGGCGGCAACTCAATCGGCGTCGTCGGGAGCCCGCGACTGACGAACGAGGCGAACTTCGCGCTGCTCAAGTTCGCGCGCGAAGTCGCCGGGACGGACAAGCACACGGCGACCGACGCCTTCTCGCTCGTCAACTTCTTCCAGAACTTGGGCGCGCCGCTCGCCACGCACAAGGACATCCGTCACGCCAAGACCATCCTGCTCGTCGGCGGCGAGCCCGAAGAGTTGCAGCCCTTGACGGGCCGGCAGATTCGGCAGGCCGTGCGCAACGGCGGCGCGAAGCTCGTCATCGTCAACAGCGTCCCGATTCGCTTGAAGCAACAGGCCGCGCAGTTCGTCCACATCCGACCGGGCGCGGAGGACGCGGCGGTGCTCGCGCTCCTTTCGCCGGGCGACGCGGAGACGGCGGCGCGCAAGCTCGGCGTCGAGGCGGACGAGTTGGCGCGCGCGAGTCAGACCGTCAGCGAGTCCGAGGGCGACGTGATTCTGATGTTCGGCGGCGAGTTGAGCGCCGAGGCTCAGACAGCGCTCGCCGGACTCCCCGCCGCCTTCGGCGAGCGTGAGGGCCGCCGCTTTCTTTTCCACCCACTGCCGCTCTTCAATAACAGCATCGGCGTGCATGACGTGGGGCTGATGAACGGCGCGCTCAACCCGCTCGAAATGCTGGACGCGGCGGGCGGCGAAGTTCGCGCGATGTACGTCGCGGGCAGCTTCCTCCCGGCGCATCTCGAAGGACGCGAGGACGCTCTCGCGCGCCTCGACTTCCTCGCGGTGCAGGAGCTTTTCATGACCGAGACGACGCGCCACGCGGACGTGATTTTCCCCGCCGCCTCGTTTGCCGAGACGGACGGAACGTACACGAACAACGACGGGCTCGTGCAGCGCGTGCGGCAGACCATCCCGCCCGTCCACCAGTCGAAGCCCGACTGGATGATTACGTCTCTGGTCGCCTCGGCTCTGGGCGCGGACTTCGGCTTCCAGATGTCTTCGAGCGCGGTCTTCAACGAGATGGCGCGCAACGTCCCGGCTTACGAGGGCTTGCGCTATCCGCTCCTGAAAGACGAGACCAACCCCGTGCAGGCGAAGCACGCGCGCTCCGAGGGCGGCGACGCGGCGGGCGCGCTCGAAGCCCTGCGGCGGAACGTCGAGGAACTCGGCGAGGACGGCGAGAAGATGAGCGAGACTCCGCCCGTGGGCCACGAGCTTTTCAAGCTCGGCACGCTCACCGGCAAAGTCCCGCAGTTCCACCTCCTCGCCGCCGGGAACCCCGAACCCGAAAGCGTTTTGATTTCGCCCCTCTACCAGATCACGATTGACCCGACCCTGCGCCGCGAGGCGTCGGTCGCGGGAGACTGAGGACGATTTTTGGATTTCGGATTTCGGATTTCGGATTGGGTCGGCGACGAAGGCTGAGCAGTTCCGAATCCGGCTTCAAGATGAAGAAGCACTCCGAATCTAAAATCCAAAATCTAAAATTCAAAATCGCTTATGGAATGGTTAACTGAACGTATCGGCGCGGAGGGCGTCCGGGGCTTGGGGCAGTTCGTCGGCATCAACTTGGCGTTCGTCGTAGTGCTGATGATCGTCGCCTACACGGTGCTGGCGGAGCGGCGGGTTCTGGCGCTCATACAGGGACGCTTGGGGCCGAACCGCGTCGGGTACGGCGGCATCCTCCAACCGTTCGCAGACCTCCTGAAGTTCATCTTCAAAGAGGAGATCACGCCGGACAAGGCGACGAAGTTCGTTTACTTTCTCGCGCCCATCATCGCCATCACGGCGGCGTTGATGCCGATCATCGTCTATCCGTTCGGGCCGACCATCAACCTGCCTTTCGTCGGTCAGGTCTCGCTCGTCATCGCGCGTTTCGACATCGCCTTGCTCTACGTGCTCGGCATCACCTCGGTCGGCGTCTATGGAATCGCGCTCGCCGGTTGGGCGTCGAACAGCAAGTACAGTTTGATGGGCGGCCTGCGCGCGTCGGCACAGATGATCTCCTACGAGCTGAGCCTCGGACTCTCGCTCGTCGGCGTGGTTTTGATGTCGGGGACGCTCGACCTCTACGCAATCGTCGAGCAGCAGGGCGGCTGGTACGGGATGCGCTGGAACATCATCCGGCCCGACGGGTTGCCGCAACTCCTCGGCTTCATCGTCTATCTGATTTCGGCCATCGCCGAGACGAACCGCGTGCCGTTCGACTTGCCGGAGGCCGAGACGGAACTCGTCGCGGGTTTCCACACGGAGTACTCGGCGCTCAAGTTCGCGCTCTTCTTCATGGCCGAGTACGTCAACATGTTCACGGTCTCGATGCTGGCGACGACGCTTTTCCTCGGCGGCTGGCAGGGGCCTTTCGTCGAGCAGGTTCCCTTGCTCGGCATCTTCTATTTCTTGGGGAAGGTGATTTTCTTCCTCTTCCTCTACATCTGGCTGCGGGGCACTCTGCCGCGCTTCCGCTTTGACCAGTTGATGAACTTCGGCTGGAAGTTCCTTCTGCCCGTCGCCCTCCTCAACGTGATTCTGACGGCGACGATGATGTTCTTCATGCTCCGCGACTGAAGGCGGGCGCGACCGTGTAGCTTATGCCCTGGACGATTCTCTTCTTCATCATTTTCGGCGGGATGGCGGTCGGCTGCGCGCTCTCGATGGTGGCGCAGCGCAACCCGCTCTACAGCGCCGTCTCGCTGATCGGCGTCTTCGTCGCGCTCGCGTGCCTCTACCTGACGCTCGCCGCGCCGTTCATCGCGGCGGTGCAGATCATCGTGTACGCGGGCGCGATTATGGTGCTCGTCGTCTTCGTCATCATGCTTCTGAACGCCGAGGAGGAGGCCCGCCGTCCCTACCGGCTGAAATTTTTGATTCCCGTGGCCGTCGGGCTGGCGACCGTGCTCATCGCCGAGGCGGCCTTCATGCTGACCGTAGGCGGCGCTGCGAGGCCCGACCCCGTGCCGCCGAAAGTCGCCGAAGTCGGCCTCACGGCGTCCGTCGGGACGGGGCTCTTCACCGAGTACCTGCTGCCGTTCGAGGTCACGTCGGTGCTGATTCTGATGGCGCTCGTCGGCGCAATCACGCTCGCGCGGAGGACGCAAGTCATCGGCGTGGCCGAAGAGGACTTGGCGGTCGCGGGCGGCGCGGCCCCGTCGCTTGAGGCGGCGAGCAGCGGCGACCGAATCATCACGCCCGGAGACACGGAGGCGACGGGGCAGGCGATGGCGCGCGAGCAGATTGCGCGGGGCGAAGCAGCCGCGCCCGCGCGCCACGGCGAAGAAGAGAAGGAGGGCGAGTGATGGCTCCTTTGAACTGGTATCTGGCGCTCTCGGCGGTGCTCTTCACCATCGGCGTGGTCGGGGTCATCATCAAGCGCAACGTCATCGCGATGTTTATGTGCATCGAGCTGATGCTCAACGCCGTCAACCTGACCTTCGTCGCCTTTTCCAGCTACTTCGGCGACGTGACCGGCCAGCTCTTCGTCTTCATCGTCATGACGGTCGCCGCCGCCGAGGCCGCCGTCGGCTTAGGCATTATCATCGCCCTCTTCCGCAACCGCGAGTCGCTCAACGTAGATGAAGCGAACGTTTTGAAACTGTAAAAGCAGTGATGAGTGACAAGTGATGAGTGATAAGACTAAAACCTGTCTTTCTCTTCTCACTCATCACTTATCACTCATCACTTGATTCTTATGTCTAACCACTGGCTCTCCGTCATCGTCTTCGCGCCGCTGGCGGGCGCGGTCGTCAACTGGCTCGTCGGTCGCCGCGTCCGGAGCGAGACGTTCATCGGCGTGGTGGCGTGCGCGTCGGTCGGGTTGTCGGCGCTTCTGAGCTTCTTCATCGCGTTCACGGACGCGGGCGGCGGGGCTTTGACGAACGAGGCGGCGACGCCGGTCTTGAGTCATCTCTGGACGTGGATCGAGGTCGGCGCGTTCCGCGCGGACTTCGGCTTCGCGATGGACAGGCTCTCCGGCATCTACGCCTGCTTCATCACCTTCGTCGGCTTACTCATACACGTCTTCGCCACCGGCTACATGCACGGCGACAAGGGGTTCTACAGGTTCTTCGCCTACCTGAACCTCTTCATGTTCATGATGCTGACGCTGGTGCTGGCGGACAATCTGCTCTTGATGTTCGTCGGTTGGGAGGGCGTGGGGCTCTGCTCTTACCTGCTCATCGGCTACTACTTCGACCGCAAGGAGGCGGGCGACGCGGCGAAGAAGGCTTTCGTCGCCAACCGCATCGGCGACTGGGGCGTGGTGCTCGGCATCCTGCTCGTCTTCTTCCTGACCTCGCAGGCGGGGAATCCTTCCATCAGCTTCTTCGACAAGCCCGCCGAGGGCGTCCGCAGCGCCTTAGAGACCATCAACGCGATGCCCGTCGAGGCGTTCGGTTGGGGCGCGATCATCGCGGGCGGGATAACTTCGGCGGCGGTGCTTTTGTTCATCGGCGCGACGGGCAAGAGCGCGCAGATACCGCTCTTCGTCTGGCTGCCGGACGCGATGGCGGGGCCGACTCCGGTTTCGGCTTTGATTCACGCGGCGACGATGGTCACGGCGGGCGTGTACATGGTCGTCCGATGCTCGGCGATTTACACGCACGCGCCGACCGCGCTCTTCATCGTCGCCATCGTCGGCGCGGCGACCGCGATTTTCGCCGCGACCATCGGCCTCGCGCAGAACGACATCAAGAAGGTGCTGGCCTACTCGACCGTCTCGCAACTCGGCTACATGTTCCTCGCGTGCGGCGTCGGCGCGTTCATCGCCGCCATCTTCCACGTCATGACGCACGCCTTCTTCAAGGCGCTGCTCTTCCTCGGCTCCGGCTCGGTCATCCACGGGATGCACCATGAGCAGGATATGCGAAGGATGGGCGGCTTGAAGAAGTACATGCCGATTACCTTCGCCACGATGCTCACGGGCTGGCTCGCCATCTGCGGCATCATCCCCTTCGCGGGCTTCTTCTCGAAGGACGAGATTCTCTGGAAGACCTGGAGCACGGACGCGCTCGGCATCCCTCCGGGCGCGGGTAAAGTCTTGTGGGTCGTCGGCGCGGTGACGGCGCTGCTGACCGCCGTCTATATGACGCGCCTGATGGTGATGACCTTCTGGGGCGCGGAGCGCTTCCGCGAGGCGCACGCCGGGGGCCAAGCCGACGAGGCGCACGCACACGCGCACGACGAAGGCTCGAAGCCGCACGACGCGCAAGCCGCTTCCGCCGGAGACCGCCCGCGCCACGAACCCGGCGCGCACGTCCAAGACGCGCACGCGGCGCACACTTCCGCGCACGACGAAGACGAAGAGGACGAGCACGCTCATCATCACGGCCCGGTCGAGCCGCGCGAGTCGCCTTGGACGATGACCGTGCCGCTCGTCGTCCTGGCCGTGCTCTCGACCTTCGGCGGGCTCGTCGGCGTGCCTTACGCTCTGAGCGGCGGCGCGATTCCGAATTGGTTCGAGCACGCGCTCGAACCCGTCGTCAAACGAGTCCCCGAACACCACGGCGGCGCGGGCCACGGCGCTCCGGCGAGGGCGGAAGCGACGGGCGATTCGCACGCGCCTTCGACGGCGCAACCGGCGGCGGCGACGGGACACGGCGGGAGCCTTCCGCAATCGGTCGGCGAGGGCGCGTCGGGCGGAGTGCCCGCCGCCGAGCACGCGCACGACCCCACCGAGGTCTTGTGGGAGCGCATCTTCACCGGCATTTCACTCGCCATCGCGCTCGTCGGCATCGGTCTGGGTTGGACTTTCTTCCGCCGCAAGCCGCTCGCCGAGATGCCGAAGGTTCTTGAGAACAAATACTACGTGGACGAGATTTACGACGCTGCCGTTATCAACCCGATTAAGACGGGCTCGCGCGAAGGTCTGTGGAAGGTCTTCGACATCGGCGTGATTGACGGCATCGTGCACGGCATCGGGCGCGCGCTGACGCAAGCCGGGCAGGTCGCGCGCCACGTGCAGCCGGGCTTCGTGCGCAGCTACGCGGCCATCATCCTGCTCGGCGCAATCGCCGTCGTGAGCTTCTTCATCTACAACTACCTGCGGGTCAGTTAGGACTTCACATGCAGCAATACCTGCTCACCGCCCTGATACTGCTGCCGCTGGTCGGCGCAATCGCCGTCGCCGCGCACGGGCTGGCGAAGTACGCCCGGCCCGCGCACTATCGCTGGGTCGCGTTCGGCTTTTCGGTCGCCACCTTCGCGCTCTCGCTCCTGCTCCTGACGGGCGACGTGGGCGCGGGGACGACCAACGCGTTCCGCTTCGAGCAGAACAACGTCTGGATCGCGGCCATCAACGCGAACTACCACGTCGGCGTGGACGGGATGAGCCTCTGGCTCGTGATTCTGACGACGCTGCTCGTCCCCATCTCGATTCTGTCGAGCTGGCACTCGGTCGAGAAGAGAGAGATCGGCTTCTACGCCTTCATCCTGCTCCTTGAGTCGGCGATGATCGGCGTCTTCGTCTCGCTCGACCTGCTGCTCTTCTACCTCTTCTTCGAGGCGTCGCTCGTCCCGATGTTCTTCCTCATCGGCGTGTGGGGCGGCGAGCGGAGGATTTACGCCGCCGGGAAGTTCTTCATCTACACGGCGCTCGGAAGTCTCCTGATGCTGGCGGGCATCATCGCGCTCTGGTTCACCTTCAAGACGTTCGACTACACACTCATCCTCGCCGCGTTGAGCGAGGGCTCACGCACGCTCCCGCCCGAATGGGAGTTCTGGCTCTTCCTCGCCTTCGCCTTCGCCTTCTGCATCAAGGTTCCGGTCTTCCCCTTCCACACTTGGCTGCCGGACGCGCACACCGAAGCGCCGACGGCGGGCTCCGTGATTCTCGCGGGCGTGCTCCTGAAGATGGGAACATACGGACTTCTGCGCTTCAACTTCGGGCTCTTCCCCGACATGACTCGGCGGTTCGCGTGGCTCTTCATCGTCATCGCGGTGATCGGCATCATCTACGGCGCGCTGGTGGCGATGGTGCAGCCGGATGTGAAGCGATTGGTCGCGTACTCTTCGGTGAGCCACATGGGGTTCGTGCTGCTGGGGATGTTCTCTTTCACCGAGCAGGGGATGCAGGGCGCGCTCTACCAGATGTTGAATCACGGGGTTTCGACCGGCGCGCTCTTCCTGCTGGTCGGGATGATTTACGAGCGACGGCACACGCGTATGATTTCGGATTTCGGCGGGCTGTCGAAGCCGATGCCGTGGTTCGCAACGTTTTTCATCATCACTTCTTTATCTTCCGTCGGCCTGCCGCTGCTGAACGGCTTCGTCGGCGAGTTCCTTATCATGCTCGGCATGTGGACTTCGGCCTTCGACTACCCGCTCTGGCTCTTCGGGTCGCAGTACAACCTGAGCCCACGGATTGCGACGATGCTGGCGGCGACGGGCGTTATCTGGGCGGTAGTCTATATGTTCTGGATGTTGCAGCGCGTCCTCTTCGGGCGCGTGACGAACGAGAAGAACCGTGGGCTCCGCGACCTCTCGCCGCGCGAGGTGGCGCTGATGCTCCCCCTGCTCGCGCTGATGCTCTACATGGGCGCGTACCCGCGACCGTTCCTCGAACGCTCGCGCGCGAGCATCGTCGAGGTGCGCGAGCGGGTGCTCTCGATCGGCAACTTCAACGAGCGCGCGGCGGGCGAGTAAGGTGACGCGCGCGGCGGATGGCAAGCGACTTATGAGAAAGCGAATTTCGACACTCCTGCTCCTGCT
>DASTQX010000380.1:0-7038 GCA_035761505.1 Pyrinomonadaceae bacterium | reverse complement strand
CCTTCAACTTCGACCGCTCGAACGGCAACTGGACGATCAACGGTCGCTCGATGGACCCGGAGTGTCAGGAGGTTCGGCTGCGCGTGCAGAAGAACTCGGTCGAGCACTGGGTCGTCAACAACAGCTCCGGCGGCTGGCAGCACCCGGCGCACATCCACTTCGAGGAGTTCCAATTCCTCTCCATCAACGGTCGGCCCCCGGCCTCCACGGGGCTCATTCAGAACGGGCGCAAGGACGTCATCCGGCTCGAACACAACATGCAGACCAAGACGTTCTTCCGCTTCCGCGACTTCACGGGCCGCTACCCGTTCCACTGCCACAACGTCGTCCACGAGGATCACGCGATGATGCTCATCTGGGAGATCGTGGACGGCCCCGGCGACAACAAGACGAACCCGTAAAGGCCGCGCCCGCGAGGCGAGAAAGGAATGTCGCAACATGAGAAGCATGTTTAGGAGAACGCTCGCCGGGGTGGCCGCGATGACCCTCCTCTTAGGGCTCGCCCTCTTCCCCGCCGAGCACGCCGCGCAGAGCGGCGAGCGGAAGTGGCGGACGAGGACGCCGCGCGAGAAGCTGGCCGAGCGCAGCTTCCCGAACGTCGTCCTCACCACGCACGAGGGCAAGCGCGTCAGGTTCTATGACGACCTCTTGAAGGACAAGATCGTCCTCATCAACTTCATGTACGTGAAGTGCGAGGGCATCTGTCCGGGGACGACGGCGAATCTGGTGAAGGTGCAAAAACTGCTCGGCGACCGGCTGGGCAAAGACATCTTCATGTACTCGATCACGCTCAAGCCGGAGGAGGACACGCCCGCGGCGCTCAAGCGCTACGCGAAGGCGTACAAGGTCGGGCCGGGCTGGCAGTTCCTGACCGGCGACCCGAAGGACGTGGAACTCTTGCGCCGCAAGCTCGGCTTCATTGACCGCGACCCGGCGCGCGACGCCGACAAGTCGAACCACATCGGGATGCTGCGTTGGGGCAACGAGCCTCTGACGCTGTGGGCGGGCTGCCCCGGCTCGCTCGCGCCCGACAAAATCGTCAAGGAGATCGGCCTCGTTGACTGGCCGACGGCCCGCGAGGCCGGGAGAGGAGGAGACAGATGAGGAACCAACGTTTGATTACGAGAGGGCTGCTCGCCGCCGTGCTGGCGGCGGTCGGCTCGGCTGTGAGCGCCAGCGCGCAGACGACGTTGACGACGCAGGAGCAGACGACGGTGCAGAAGGCCGCGCCGACCGCGTTCGCCGTCGGGCAGGGGCCGGAGGGCGTCGCCACCGACGGGACGAACGTCTTCGTGGCGAACCAGTTCGGCGACACCGTGACGCGCCTTTCGGCGGACGGAGCCGTCGCCGGTACTTATCAGGTCGGACGCCGCCCCGTCGCGCTCGCTTATGACGGCGCGCACCTCTGGGTGGCGAACTACCTGAGTGACAACGTGATGAGGCTCGACCCCTCTTCCGGCGCGGTCGTCGGCACCTACGCCGTCGGCGAAGGGCCGGGCGGGCTGCTCGTGGCGGGCGGCAACGTCTGGGTCGCCAACCGCAACTCCGACACCTTGACGAAGCTCCGCGCCTCGGACGGCGTGACGCTCGGCACTTACGAAGTGGGCACGCGCCCCGTCGGGATGGCGACCGACGGAGCCTACATCTACGTCACGAACAACAACAGCGACACGGTGACGAAGCTCCGCGCCTCGAACGGCGTCACGGTCGGCACGTTCACAGTCGGCGACGGCCCGTTCGGCATCGCCTTCGACGGCACGAGCCTGTGGGTCGCCAACTTCGGCAGCTCCAACGTGATGAAGCTCGGCACCGACGGGATGTTGCAGGGCACCTTCAAGGTCGGCGACGGCCCCGTCTCGGCCATCCATCACGGCGGCGTCATCTACGTCGTCAACAACGGCGGCGACAGCGTGTCAAAGCTGAGCGCCACGGACGGCGCGAGCCTCGGCTCGCTGGCCGTGGGCCGGAGCCCTATCGGCGTCGCCGCCTCAGGCTCGACCATCTGGGTGACGAACTCCGGCAGCAACACCGTCACGAAGCGTTAGATGCAAGGACTCCCGCGTTGCCTGTTCGCGGGTATCGTCGGGGTGCCGGGGGCTGATTCCTCACGAGTCGCCCCCGCGCCCCGTCGGCTCCAGGAGCCGGGAAGGAGTTTCAGCCATGATGAAGAAGTTCTACGCGGCGCTCGTCTCGCTCGTCGCCGCTTTCGCCGCCGCCCTCTCATACGCCGAGCCGGTAGAAGCGGCGGTGCGGTGCGACGGTCAGCATCACTCTCATCAACACGCCTCCAAACGGACACGCCAGAGGGCGCGCGTCGCGCGGCAGCGTGCGCGGGCACGGAAGCGCGACAACAAACGGCGCGTGGTCGCATACGGCTGCCCGATGCATTCAGACATCCGCGAGCGCGCGCGCGGGACTTGTCCGAAATGCCTCATGGACTTGGTGGCCGAGCCGCGCGGCGTGAAGGCGGACGACTCGAACGTCAACACGCGCGACGCCGGAGCCTCCGCGTCAGGCGGCAGTTGAAGGAGAAGCGATGAGCCACGCACTGGTATTCGGGATGATCGGGACGCAGGAGTTGGTCGTCATCCTCGTCATCTTGTTATTTATCTTCGGCGGCTCGCGGCTGCCGCAACTGGCGAAGGGACTCGGCCAGAGCATCCGCGAATTTAAACACGGCGCGAGCGGAATCGAAGAGGCCGCGAGCCTCGGCGAGACGCCGAATCGTCAACTCGATTAGAGGCCCGCGCCAGTCACCGACCGCGTGCGGACGCTTAAATCAACTGCGCGAGGGTTAGCCATGCCACACCACGGAAGAAGCCGAGCAACTCGAAGCGCGCACGGGCGCGCTCTCCGCCTGCGCGTGGCCGTCGCCGCCTTGCTGACCTTCGCGTTAGTCGGCGGCGGCGCGGGGTTCGCGGCGGCGCAGCAGGCCGTCTCTTCGGCGACGCTCGGCGGGCGCGTGGAAGACGCGGACGGGGCTTCGGTCGGCGGCGCGTTCGTCGTCGCCACGAACCTCGGCACGAATCAACACTTGAGCGCCACCACCGACGACGAAGGGCGCTTCCGCTTCTCTTACGTGCCGGTCGGCGACTACCGCCTGCTCGTCGAGTGCGGGGGCTTCTCGCCTTCGGCGACGCGGCTCACGCTCTCGGTCGGCGAGGCCGCGGACGTGCGCGTCAAGCTCTCCGCCGGTGGCCTCGCCGAGAGCGTGGAGGTGATGGCGTCCGCGCAACTCATCGAGGCGGCGCGGACGCAGGTCTCCGAGACGGTGACGCCGCGCGAAGTTGACGCGCTGCCCTTGAACGGGCGCAACTACCTCGACCTCGCGCTGCTCGTGCCGGGCGTCTCGCGCACCAACACGGGCTCCGTCCAGCGCTTCGCCGAGACTTCGGCGGTGGCCGGGACGGGCATCTCCTTCTCCGGCCAGCGCAACCTCAACAACTCGTTTCTCGTGGACGGCTTCTCCGCAAACGACGACGCGGCCAACCTCGCGGGCGCGGCTTACAGTCAGGAGGTCGTGCGCGAGTTTCAGGTGGTCACTTCCGGCGGCATCGCCGAGTTCGGTCGCGCGTCGGCGGGCGTCGTCAACGTCCTCACCAAGTCGGGCACGAACGAGCTGCGGGGCCGCCTCTACGGTTTCTTACGCAACCAGCGCTTCGACGCGCGCAACCCGCTCGCCCCGCGCAAAGACCCGCTCACACAGGGACAGTATGGCGCGAACCTCGGCGGCCCGCTCAAGCGCGACCGCACCTTCTTCTTCTCGAACTTCGAGCAGACGCGACGCAACGACGCGGCGGTCGTCACCATCAGGCCGGAGGATGTAGCGCTCATCAACCGCCGTCTTGATGAGGTCGCTTACGGCGGGCCTCGCATCGAGACGGGCGTCGTTCCTTCGGGCTCCGACGTGACCAACTTTTTCGCGCGCCTCGACCACCGGCGGAGCGAGGCGACGAGCCTGAGCGCGCGATATAGCCTCTACGAACTCGCGGCCCTGAACTCGCGCACGGTCGGCGGCCTCAATGCAACGAGTCGAGGCACGGGGCTCACGAGCCGCGACCAGACTTTCGCCGCGAGCGCCGTGAAGACCTTCGGCGCGCGCGCCCTCAACGAAGCGCGCCTCCAACTCACGCGCAGCCGTCTCTCAGCCCCGGTCAACGACGCGCGCGGCCCGGCGGTCAACATCAGCGGCGTGGCGAGCTTCGGCACGGCCACCTTCTCGCCGACCGCGCGCGCGCTCGACCTCTTCGAGTTCGTGGACAACTTCTCTTACCAGCGCGGCGCGCACTCGTTGAAGGCGGGCGCGGACTTCCTCCTCAACCGCGCCCGCATCAACTTCCCCGGCGCGGTGCAAGGCGTCTACACCTTCACCTCGCGCGCGGCCTTCCTCTCCGGCAGCTACGCGAGCTTTCAGCAGGCATTCGGCGAGCCCTCGCAGTTCCAGTCGAACCCGAACCTCGGCTTGTTCGTCCAAGACGAGTGGAGGCCGCGCGCCGACCTCACCATCAACGCGGGGCTGCGTTATGACGTGCAGCGCCTCCCCGCCCCGATTGCGACCGACGCGAACAACTTCTCGCCGCGCTTCGGCCTCGCCTTCGCGCCCGGCGACCGGCGGACGGTCGTGCGCGCGGGCTTCGGCCTCTACTTTGACCGTGTGCCTTTGCGCGCCGCGTCGAACGCCTTGCAGCGCGACGGCTCGAAGTACGTCGTCGTGCAGCTCGGCCCCGGCGAAGCGTCCGCGCCCACGTTCCCGAACGTCCTCCGCTCGCTCCCTCCGGGCCTGAAGACGAGGCCGAACGTCACGCGCATTGACCCGGAGATCGAGAGCAGCTACAGCCTGCAAACGAGTCTTCAGGTCGAGCGCGAGTTGCCGGGCGGCGCGACGCTCGCGGTCGGCTACACGGGCTTGCGCGGTCGGCACCTCATCCTCTCGCGCAACCTGAACGCGCCGACGCTCACGGCGTCCGAGGCGACGCGGCTCGGCGTCGTAAATCTTGGGCGGCCCGATCCCCTCTGGGGCAACGTCAGCCGCTACGAGTCTTCGGGCGTCTCCGACTTCGATGGCCTGCTCGTCTCCTTCAACCAGCGCACAGGGAGTTGGGCCACCGTGCGCGCCTCCTACACCTTCTCGAAGGCGACGGACAACACCGGCAACTTCTTCTTCTCGACGCCGCAGAACAACTCCGACCTGCGCGGCGAGCGCGGGCCTTCGGATAACGACCAGCGCCACAGACTCTCTTTGAGCGGCACGCTCGAAGCTCCGCGCGCGAGCGTCGGCGCTTCCGCGACGCGGCGCGCGCTCGAAGGCTTCCGGCTCAGTTACATCTTTACTTACGGCTCGCGCCTGCCCTTCAACGTCCTGACCGGCACCGACCGCAACGGCGACACCAACTTCAACGACCGGCCCGCCGGAGTGGGCCGCAACACGGGCCGAGGCTTCGACTCCGCCTCGCTCGACCTCCGCCTGAGCCGCCGCTTCGCGCTCACGGAGCGCACCGCCTTCGAGTTCATCGTCGAGGGCTTCAACGTCCTCAACCGCGCGAACCTGCAACTGCCCAACAACGTCCACGGCCCCGGCGACGCGCCGCTGCCCGCCTTCGGGCGCGCGACTGCCGCCGCCGACCCGCGCCAGATACAGTTCGGCCTGCGGCTCGACTTCTGAGAATCGCGCGGGAGGTGAAAACGAATGGCGAGTCTCCATAATGATTTGACAGCGCCCGCGCCGGAGTTTAGATTGACGCCATCCCGCCGTGGACACCGGCGGGCCGACCAGATGAGTAGTCTCACGTACAGCGCCGCTTATTATTATCGCCCCGTCGCCGCTCGGAAGAGTGCGGCGGCACGGCGAGGCTGTCGGCGCGCGCGCGCCAGCGGGTAGAGCCCGCGGACAGTTTTCCTCAGACCGGCCAACGCCCTTCCGACACGGGAAGGGCGTTGGCCGGTTCTTTTTTTGCACACACGACCTTGAGGACAGACGCCATGAAGAAACAGGAGAGAGTGCTGCCGCTCGGCGACCATGCCGACGCGCGCATGGTCAGCGCCGAACCGCCCCGCGCGTTGAAGGATCGCCGCGCCGTCGTCCGGCTCAACCCAGACCACCCCGGCTTCCGCGACGGCGAGTACCGCTCGCGCCGCAACCGCATCGCGCGCCTCGCGCTCGCGTACCGGCCCGGCGACCCGCTCCCGGAAGCGCCCTACACGCCCGCCGAGCACGCCGTCTGGCGTTCCATCCGCGAAGCCCTGGAACCGCGCCACCGGCAATACGCCTGCGCCGAGTATCTGAATTCTCTGGGGCGGCTCGACCTGCCGCGCGAACGCATCCCGCAGCTCGGCGAAGTCTCGGCGAAGATACAAACGCTCAGCGGTTTCCGGCTTGAGCCGGTCGCCGGGCTGGTCGCGCCGCGCGTCTTCCTCGAAGCGCTGGCGGGCGGCGTCTTCCTCTGCACGCAGTACATCCGCCACCACTCGACGCCGCTCTACACGCCGGAGCCGGACGTGGTGCACGAGCTGATGGGCCATGCCGTAACGCTCGCCGGAGTGCGCTTCGCCGAACTCAACCGGCTGGTCGGCAGGGCCGTCGCGCGCACCACCTCGGACGAGGCTCTGGGGCGGCTGTCGAGGGTCTATTGGCACACGATTGAGTTCGGGGTGCTGCGCGAGGGCGGCGCGGTGAAGGCATACGGCGCGGGGCTGATGTCTTCAGCCGGAGAGCTTGAGGCGATGGGCCGCGCCGAGTTAAGACCGCTCGACTTGGAGGCGGCCTCGTGGCAAGAGTACGACCCGACAGCCTTTCAGCCCGTGCTCTTCTGCGCCGACTCGTTCGAGGCCATGTACGAAACCCTGCGCGAGTTCCTGACGCGCTGGCCGTAAGGCTGCCTCTTCCCCGCCGCGTCGGACTTAACGCCCCGGCAGCAGACTCGTCAGCGCGTCCTTCAGCCTCTCGGCGAAGGAGGCCGTCAAAGACCACGGGCTCGGCTGGCGCAGGACGTGGAGCGTGCCGCGCTTATCTAAAACTTCGTAGTCGCTCGCCCCTCCCTC
>DASTQX010000379.1:0-12224 GCA_035761505.1 Pyrinomonadaceae bacterium | reverse complement strand
CCTCGCGCTAACATACGGACTCAGAAAGAAAGTAGCGAACGAGCATTAGACGGTTCCACTGCTTACTGCTCACCGCTTACTGCTTACTTATGTTCATCCGCAGCGACATTTACGAGAACTTCAAGATGGCGATTCAGACGTTGCGCGCCAACAAGCTGCGCTCGTTCCTGACGGTCATCGGCGTGATGATCGGCGTCATCACGGTGATGCTCATCGCCTCCATCATCAGCGGCATTGACGAGCAGGTGAAGAAGGAGATCGAGTCTTTCGGCACGCGCTCCATTTTTATCTTGAAGTACGAGCCGGGCATCCACGTCGGGCGGCGCACGCGCGAGGAGCGGATGCGCAAGGAGCTGACCTACGACGACGCGATGGCGATTGCGCAGCTCCCGGCGGTCGAGCTGGCCGTCCCCTTCCTCGACATCACCAACAACTTCTTCGGGCAGAAGCTCAAAGTCTCGACGAGCGGCAAGACCTCGGAGGCGGTGCGCCTCGAAGGCACGCTCCCCGACTACATGCGCGCCGGGACGGAGGTGCTCTCCGAGGGGCGCTTCTTCACGCAGTACGAGAACGACACGAACCAGCGCGTGGCCGTCGTGCGCAGCCGCATCGTGGAGGACTTCTTCGGCGGCCAGTCGCCCGTCGGGCAGGTCGTGGACATCGGCGGGCAGGAGTTCCGCGTCATCGGCGTCATCGAAAAACGCGAACAGCTCTTCGGCGGCTCCGGCAGTGACGACATCAACAACTCGATCTTCGTCCCCTTCAACGTCGCGCGCAAGCTCAAGCCGAACGCCGACGACATCACCATCATGGCCGTCGCGCGCCCCGGTCTCATCGCCGACGCCCGCGACCAGATAACGGACTTGCTCCGCGTGCGCCGTCAGGTTCCCTACGGCGCGCCGAACAACTTCGGGATGGCGACCGCCGACTCCATCATTGATAACTTCCGCTCGATCACGGGCGGCGTCGCCATCGCGATGGTCGCCATCTCGTCGGTCGGCCTGATGGTCGGCGGCATCGGCGTGATGAACATCATGCTCGTCTCCGTCACCGAGCGGACGCGCGAGATCGGGGTGCGCAAGGCCATCGGCGCGCGCCGCCGCGACATCCTCTGGCAGTTCCTCATCGAGGCCGCGACGCTCACGGGCTTGGGTGGTCTGGTCGGCCTCTTCATCGGCTGGCTGCTCACGCTGCTCGTGCGGCTGCTTTTGCCCTCCTACGTCCCGCTCTGGGCTCCCGTCATGGGCTTCGTCGCCAGCGTCGGCATCGGCCTCGTCTTCGGCCTCTGGCCCGCGTGGAAGGCCGCCCGCCTCGACCCCATCGAATCGCTCAGATACGAATAAGAAGAAGGGGTAAAAGGGGAAAAGGGGAAAAGGGATTTAGGGGAGCCGTCCCCTCGTCCCTTTTCCCCTCTTCCCCTTTTACCCTTTTACCCCTTCTTAACCCTGACTATCCTCCGAAGAGCGCCGTCCGCAGGACGCTCAGGATCATGCCGATGAGCCAGAGCACGATGACGATTGTCCATGCGCCGCCGGAGGAGAGCTTGCCGACTTTGCGCAGGCCGAGGGCGGCGAGGAACATGCCGTAGAAGGTGAAGAGGTCGAACCAACTGAGCGCGGCGCGCAAGAGCTTCGAGCCTTCGGGGCCGATGAGCACGCCGAGGTTGGTGACGAGCAGCCCCGCGCCGGAGCGATTGAAGTCGAGGTCTTCCGGCGCTTTCAGAAACAGCATCACGAGCGCCAGCGCCGTCCCCAGCACGCCGGGCGGGAAACTCGAATAGGCCCATACCGAGAGTGCCTGCTTGTAGCTCAGCTTGCCGCCCATCATCATCGCCGCGAGCATGTAGATGGCCGCGCCCGCCGCCAGGATGATGAGCGTGGCGAGGGGCACCGCGCAGTAGGCGATGGCCTTGCCGACCGGGCCCGTCTGCATGGCGATGACCTGCTCTTTCTGTTCCGGGGGCATCTCCGCCGTCCGCGGGCTCCGCTCGATGGCGTCGCGCACCACCTGCTCGTAAGGCACCTTCTGGAAGATGAGCACCGTCACCAGCGCCGTGAGCGCCAGCAGGATGAGCGCGACGGCGAGGAAGCGCGGGCGCGCGCGCAACGCCTCGAAGGTCGCGCCCGGCTCAAAGAAGATGTTCGCCAGCGTCTCTGGCGTCGTCATCACGGGCGCGTTCAAGTCCGGCGCGGGCGGCGGAGGCGGAGTCAGGTTTGCATCGCTCATTTATTTTTTTGTCCTTCTGGGAAGTTGGAAGAAACAGTCTGAACGTGTGTGTGAAAGAGGGCTTCAAGCCCTCCGGAAGCAGAGGCTACATTTCAACCGCTTGATACGCACCGCGAGGGGCTACGGTTTCAACGACGCCTAAGCCGAGGTCGGCGCTTCCGTCCAGCCGGGGACGCGGATGCAGGCGACGGTGTGGCCGGGCGCGACTTCGCGCAAGTCCGGGTCAATCTTCGAGCATTCGGGTATCGCTTCGGGGCAGCGCGTGTGGAAACGGCAACCGGAGGGCGGATTGATCGGCGTCGGCACGTCGCCCTTCAGGACGATGCGCTCGCGCTTGCGCGTCGGGTCTGGGACGGGGATGGCCGAGAGCAGCGCGCGCGTGTAAGGGTGCAAGGGGTTCGCGTAAAGCTCCTCGGCTGACGCCACCTCGACGATGCGCCCCAGATACATGACGGCCACGCGGTCGGAGATGTGCTCGACGACGGCCAGCCCGTGCGAGATGAAGAGGAAGGTGAGGTCGAACTCCGTCTGCAAGTCTTCGAGCAGGTTGATGACCTGCGCCTGCACCGACACGTCGAGCGCCGAGACCGGCTCGTCCGCGACGATGAGTTTCGGGTTCAAGGCGAGCGCCCGCGCGATGCCGATGCGCTGGCGTTGCCCGCCCGAAAATTCGTGCGGGTAGCGGTTCATGTAATCGGGGTCGAGCCCGACCTTACGCAGCAAATCCGCGACGCGCTCGCGCCGCTCGCCCTTCGTCCCGATGCCGTGGATGATGAAGGGCTCGCCCACGATGTCTCGCACCTTCAGACGCGGGTTGAGGCTGGCGTAAGGGTCTTGGAAGATGATCTGCATCTCACGCCGCAGCCGCCGGAGGTCGCCGCCGCCGAGCGCGCGCACGTCTTGGCCGTCGAAGTAAATCTCGCCGCGCGTCGGCTCGATCAGCCGCAGCAGGCAGCGCCCGACCGTGGACTTGCCGCAGCCCGACTCGCCGACGAGCCCCAGCGTCTCGCCCCGCAGAATCTCGAACGTCACGCCGTCCACGGCCCGCACCACGTCGTCGCTGTTCGCCACCGGGAAGTGCTTGAACAGACCGCGCACGCGGACGAGTTCGCCCGCCGCGTCGTGCGCGTCCGCCGCGCGCGCGGCCCGCACTTCCGCGCCGGGCACAGTCTGCCTTCGCTCGTTGGTGCTCACTCGGTCGCGCGCCCCTCTCTCTCCTGTTCGAGTTGATGGTCAGCCGTCACCGCCGCCGCGAGGTCGTACAAAACGCAGCGCACCTGCACGGCGTTCTCCAAAGGGTAGAGCGGGATGTCGCCTTCGGTGCAGCGCGGCATGCGGTGCTGGCAGCGCGGCGCGAAGTGGCAGCCGGGCGGGAGGTTCGTCGGCTTCGGCACGAAGCCCTCGATGGTCGAGAGCCTTTCGACCTTCTTCACCTCGGCCTCGGTCAACTTCGGCACCGAGCGCAAGAGCCCTTCCGTGTAAGGATGCTTCGGGCGCGCGAACAACTCGCCGACGGGCGACTCCTCCACGATGCGGCCCGTGTACATCACCGCCACGCGGTCGGCCACCTCCGCCACCACGCCGAGGTCGTGCGTAATCAGAAGCACCGCCAGATTCCTCGAACGCCTGAGCCCGTCAATCAGCTCAAGAATCTGCGCCTGAATCGTCACGTCGAGCGCCGTGGTCGGCTCGTCCGCGATGAGAAGCTTCGGGTCGCACGCCAGCGCCATCGCAATCATCACCCTCTGCCGCATCCCGCCCGACAACTGGTGCGGGTAATCGTCCACGCGCCGCGCCGGGTCGGGTATTGAAACCTCGCGCATCGCCTCGACCGCCGCTTCCCGCGCCTGCTTCCGCGAAAGCCCTCGGTGGAGCCTCAACGCCTCCGCGATTTGTTCGCCCACTTTGAAGACCGGATTCAGAGAGGTCATCGGGTCTTGAAAAATCATCGCGATGTCGTCGCCCCGAATCTCCCGCATCCGCTGTTCCGAAGCCGCTAACAGGTTCTCTTCTCCGAACCAAACCTCCCCGCCCACAATCTTCCCCGGCGCGCCGATGAGCCGCATCACTGACAAAGCCGTGATTGACTTCCCGCACCCCGACTCGCCGACGAGCCCCAACAACTCCCCCTCGCCCACACTAAAACTCACCCCGTCCACGGCCTTCACCAACCCGGCCCGCGTCGGAAAATGCGTCTGGAGATTTTTGACTTCGAGCAAATGAGACATTGACGTTTAGGAAGTGGCGCAATCCGACGCCGAAGCAAATCTCTTATGAAGCGATTTTATAAATCACCGGGCGATAACGCGGACGCGGAATCTTTTTCCCTTCCGCCCGCGCGGCCTCTAGCCAGAGTCGTTTAGCTTTCTCGACTTCGGCAAGGGCTTCGGCGGGCGAGCGACCGAAGGCGGAGCAAATCACAAGGTCTGGGATGTCCGCGATATAGCCCTCGTCCTCATCGCTGTAAAAGATATTGATATGATAATCCTTCATCAGTCCTCTCCTAACTCAAGATTATGCCTTTCGACCAAGCGGAGAAATTGGTTGATTTGATACGGTTTCGCCGTGCCGTTCACTTCTTGCAGATTGACCAGTTCATCCACATCCGGGTGAACAAATAGATGGTGGCTTCCACTTGTGCGCGAGAGCCGGAATCCGAAGGCTTCGACCAGCGTCACCATATCACTGAATCGAAAGTTCTTCGATCCGGTCAAAGCCTTCCGCAATAGCTTTTGTTTCTTCACTAACCTTCCTTCGGCCCATTCTACACCGTCACGGCCTCGCGGTACTCGCCCCAGACGCGGCGGAGGCGGTGGCTGATTTCGCCGACGGTGGCGAAGGATTCGACACATTCGAGGATGCGGGGCAGAAGATTCTCCGTGCCGTGGGCGGCGTCTTCGAGGAGGGTGAGGGCGACTTCGACGCGCTCGGCGTCGCGGCGCGCGCGGAGGGCTCGGAGGCGCTCGACTTGCGCCTGTTCAATCGAGGGGTCAACGCGGTGGAGGGGGACGCCCGTGTCGCCTTCGGCGCGGAAGCGGTTGACGCCGACGACGACGGCATCGTTCGTCTCGACGGCGCGCTGGTAGTCGTAGGCGGCCTCCTGTATCTCGCGTTGGACGTAGCCGGTTTCAATCGCGCGGAGCATCCCGCCCATCACGTCAATCTTCTCGATGTAGTCGAGGGCGCGGCGCTCGATCTCGTCCGTCAGATGTTCGACGGCGTAGGAGCCCGCGAGCGGGTCGACGGTGTCGGCGACGCCGGATTCATGGGCGATGACTTGCTGCGTGCGCAGGGCGAGGCGCGCGGACTGTTCGGTCGGGAGGGCGAGCGCTTCGTCCATCGAGTTCGTGTGCAGCGATTGCGTCCCGCCGAGGACGGCGGCGAGCGCCTGAATCGTGGTGCGGACGACGTTGACTTCGGGCTGCTGGGCTTGGAGCGTCGAGCCCGCCGTCTGCGTGTGAAAGCGGAGCATCAGAGAGCGCGGGTCGCGGGCGTGGAAGCGCTCGCGCATCAGGCGAGCCCACAGTCGGCGCGCGGCGCGGAACTTGGCGACCTCTTCGAGCAGGTTGTTGTGCGCGTTGAAGAAGAAGGAGAGGCGCGGCGCGAACTCGTCAACTTTGAGCCCGGCCCGAAGCGCCGCTTCGACGTAGGCGGCGGCGTCGGCGAGCGTGAAGGCGACCTCCTGCACGGCGGTCGAGCCCGCCTCGCGGATGTGATAGCCGCTGATGGAGATCGTGTTCCAGTTCGGCACCTGCGAGGCGCAGTAGGCGAAGGTGTCGGTGACGAGCCTCAAGGAAGGCGCGGGCGGGTAGATGTAAGTCCCGCGCGCGATGTACTCCTTGAGGATGTCGTTCTGAATCGTGCCTTGCAGCTTGTCGGGCGCGACGTGCTGCCTTTTGGCGACGGCGACGTAGAGGCACAGGAGCGTCGAGGCCGTCGCGTTGATGGTCATCGAGGTCGAGACTTGGTCGAGCGGGATGCCGTCGAAGAGTCGCTCCATGTCTTCGAGCGAATCTATGGCGACGCCGACTTTGCCGACCTCCCCGGCGGCGAGCGGGTCGTCGGAGTCGAGCCCGATCTGCGTCGGCAAATCGAAGGCCACGGAGAGGCCGGTCGTTCCTTCGCCGAGCAGGTATTTATAACGCGCGTTCGACTCCTCGGCGGTGGCGTAGCCCGCGTACTGGCGCATCGTCCAGAAGCGCCCGCGATACATGTTGCGGCGCACGCCGCGCGTGTAGGGGAACTCGCCGGGCGAGCCGAGGTCTCGCTCGTAGTCGGGACTTTCGGTGTTCGACGGGTTGAAGTCGTTCGGGAGCACGATGCCGGACGAGGTCTCGAAGCGCTCCCGACGCTCGCCCCGCGCCGCCGGTTTGGCGTCGGTCTTCGTCGTCATAAAGGCCCTCTTCCGCCTTCCGAGAAGTGCTGAAATTGTCGGCGGTGGTGTCTTGTGTCCGAGCCTAACACACGGCGCGCGCGCGTCGCAATGCACGGTTTTTGTGCGCTCGCGGAGGGCATTTTGAACGGCATTGATAATGCAACCGGGCCGCAATATTGCGCGTCTCAGTTACGTCTCTGCGACACCACTGTTACAGCAATCAACCACAAGACGAAAGTTCGATAACGATGAGAAGAAAGTCCTTTTTTTCTGTTCTCCCGCTCGTAGTGTTTCTCGCGCCGGCCCTGCCGCAGTTGCCTTTCTTCGGCGGCTCGGTCTTCGCGCCGGTCAATGCGCCGCGCGCGGAAGTGAGCCGGGAGACGGACGCCTCAGGCACGATGCGCGCGCGCCTGCGGGCGGCTCGCCGCCTGCTCGAACGCGAAGCGCCGGAGTCCACGGACTTCGTGACGCTCGCCGTCGAGGACTCGGCCAACTCGCGGATGCATCTCGTGAGGCTCGCCAAAGACGCCTTCTTGAACAAGGACGCCGAGGCCGTCGCCGTCTCCGACAAGGGCGAGACGCTCCGGCTCCGCGCCGTGCGGCCCAACTACGTCAACACGGCGGTGCGCGTCAAGGACGCGAAGGGGCGCGAGCTTCAACCTCTGCTCGTCCAGTACCCGGTGGAGAAGGGCGGCAAGCTCAAGGAGGTCGCCTACTACTCTTCGGCGCACCCGGCGCTCCAATCGCCCGCGCTCGTCCGCTCCGGCGGCGAGTACGTCCGCCGCTCGCTCGACGAGGCCGCCGCGCGCCTTGCCGCCAAAGGCAAAGTAATCTCGCCCGACATCGTAGATGTGGCCGAGCGCCTCTGCATCGTCGAGCACACCGACCACAAGCGCTTTAAGACCGAAGACCGCGCCTCGCTCTACGAAGAGATTTACACGCTCTACGCCTTGAACTCCGGCGACACCTACCGTTTTTCCGTCAGCTCGGCGGGCGCGGGCGGCATGGTGCAGATGATTCCGCCGACTTACGAGGCGATGCGGCGTCTGTACCCCTCGGTCGGCCTCAAGGAAGATTTCGTCGAAGGGATGCGCGACCACTCGAACGCCCTCGAAGCGATGCTTCTCTACATGCAGGGCACTTGGGACAAACTCGTCGAGAGCGAAGAGGTCACGAAGGCTCTCGCCGAGAAGACCGCCACGCAGGCCGAGCTTCTGGCCGCCGGTTACAACTCGAACCCGGTGCGCCTCCCCCGCTACCTCGAACGCGGCGGCGAAGGCTGGCGCGCGCTCATCCCCGAAGAGACGAAGATGTACCTGCGCATCTACGCCTCCATCGAGAGCCTCGTGGATTTCGAGAACCGCGCTTCGTAAAGGGGGCGTGACTGAACAGTCGGGATGCGTTGTTTTGTCCCGCAGGGGACGCAGACCGGAGCCGGGGGCGGAGCAGCCGAAGTTTGCTCCGCTTCCGGCTCTTATCTTTCGCCTTTCACGGCTCCGGCGAAGCCGGTCGAAGCTGAGCTGTCGGCCTCGGCCCGCCTCTAAACTTGGCTTCCGGTTGACCGCCGCGCGCCGCTCACGTAGCATTTCGTTTTAGCGAAGGCTTAAACATGCTCGGTTCGGGTCGGCCTCGGTGCGCGGGGGAAATTTTGGACTTCAACGACGACGCCAAAGAGATCGTGCAGGAACTCGGCGCGGCCATCAACGCGGCGGTTGAGGGCTCGCCGCAGGTGGCCGAGGCCATCGAGCGGCTGCGCGAGGCGGGCTACGAGATGGAGTTGACGCTCCGTCTCGAAATCGGCCTCCGCGAACTCGACGCGCCGGACGGCGACGGCGACGGCGCGACTTTAGAGTTGACGGACGAAGACCGGCGCACGCTCCGCAGCATGAAGATTCGCTTCGACGACGCCGACTAAAGAAGCGTCGTCCCGCCCCGCCCGTTCCGCTCAAATTCGTCTCAACAGACCGCGCAAAACTTGTCGGCGGGCGCGTTTGGACGCGCGCGCGGGCGTGTGTTAATCTGTCGGGCTTACAACACAGTGATTTCCCTCGCCTGTCGGCTTTATCTATTTCAGAGGAGCATTTCGGAAGAGTATGTCCACGCCTAACGGAAACGCGAACGCCGCGACCAACGGACGCCCGCAGGGGCGCGTCGTGCAGGTCATCGGCCCCGTCCTTGATATCGAATTCGAGACCGGCTACCTGCCGCCGATCTACACCGCCCTGCGCGTCGTCTCCGAGGGCTTCGACGTGCCCGACCCCATTGACATCGTCTGCGAAGTCGAGCAGCACCTCGGCGAAGGCCGAGTCCGCACCGTCTCGATGAAGCCGACCGACGGCGTCGTGCGCGGGATGAAGGTCATAGACACCGGCGGCCCCATCACCGTCCCCGTCGGCGAGACGACTCTGGGCCGCGTCTTAAACGTCATCGGCGAGCCCGTGGACAACCTCGGCCCCGTCCAATCCGAGCAGCGCTACCCCATCCACCGCCACGCGCCGACTCTGGACGAACAGTCCACCGAGCTTGAGATGTTCGAGACGGGCATCAAGGTCATTGACCTCATCCAGCCCTTCCTGCGCGGCGGCAAGATCGGCCTCTTCGGCGGCGCGGGCGTCGGCAAGACCGTGCTCATCATGGAGCTGATTAACAACGTCGCCATGAAGCACTCCGGCTTCTCGGTCTTCGCCGGGGTCGGCGAGCGCACGCGCGAGGGCAACGACCTGCTGCGCGAGATGGTCGAGTCGCAGGTCATCCAGTTCGGCGAGCAGTTCAACAAGCATTTCGAGGAGACGGGTGAGTTCGACATGACGAAGGTGGACATGAGCACCATCGGCCAGTCGAAAGTCTCGCTCGTCTACGGGCAGATGACCGAGCCGCCGGGCGCGCGCCTGCGCGTCGCGCTTTCGGGCCTCACGGTCGCCGAGTACTTCCGCGATCAGGGCTTGGACGTGCTCCTCTTCGTAGATAACATCTTCCGCTTCACGCAGGCGGGCTCGGAAGTCTCGGCGCTTCTGGGCCGCATGCCCTCGGCGGTCGGCTACCAGCCGAACCTCGCCACCGAGATGGGCGAGTTGCAGGAGCGCATCACCTCGACCAAGACCGGCTCGATCACCTCGATTCAGGCCGTCTATGTCCCGGCGGACGACTACACAGACCCGGCCCCGGCGACGACCTTTGCCCACCTCGACGCCGTGACGGCGCTCTCGCGCCAGATCGTCGAACTCGGCATCTACCCGGCGGTTGACCCGCTCGCCTCTTCGTCGCGCCTCTTAGACCCGCGCATCATCGGCGAGGAGCACTACCGCACGGCACAGTCGGTCAAGCAGATTCTTCAGCGCTACAAAGACCTGCAAGACATCATCGCCATCCTCGGCCTCGACGAACTCTCCGAAGAGGACAAGCTGGTCGTGGCGCGCGCGCGCAAGGTGCAGCGCTTCTTCTCGCAGCCCTTCTTCGTCGCGCAGCAGTTCACCGGCTATTCGGGCCAGTACGTCGCCGTCGCCGACACCGTCCGCGGCTTCCAGGAGATCGTGGCCGGCAAACACGACGACCTCCCCGAACAAGCCTTCTACATGGTCGGCACCATCGAACAGGCCCGCGAGAAGGCCGAGCAGATGGCCGCGGGAACCTAAAAAGGAAGGATGAACGCGGAACGCGGAACGATGAACTAAAAGACAGAAGCCTTTTCATTCATCGTTCCGCGTTCCGCGTTCGTCGTTTACATCATGGCTGAACGTCTTCAACTCGATGTCATTACGCCGGAGCGGCGGCTCCTGTCGGAGCAGGTGGACGCCGTGACGGTGCCGGGCGCGGGCGGCGAGCTGGGCATCCTGCCGGGCCACACGCCGCTCATCTCGCAGCTTCAGACGGGCGTGCTCTCTTACACGCAGGGCGGGACGGTGCGCCGCCTCCTCGTCTCCGGCGGCTTCGTCGAAGTCAACGCCGACCGCGTCTCGGTGCTCGCCGACTTGGCCGAGCAGCCCGACGAGATTGACGCCGCGCGCGCGCGCACCGAGCGCGACGACGCCGAGCGCAAGCTCGGTGCCTTCACCGGCACGCCCGAAGAGTTGACGCCGCTACGCACGCAACTCGACCGCGCCAACGCGCGCCTCCAACTCGCCGCCGCCGAAGGCTCGCGCTAAAGGCGTCCCAACTGAGGAAGTCTCTTGTTGACCGCGCGGTTCCTCAGAATCAACGCCGCGACGCGGGCCGACAGGCATCAGACGATTCCCTCCGCAACGCCGTCGCCGCGAGCGGCGGCTGGATAAAGGACTTCCACCTCTTCGTCCCTTGCCCGACGATTTTCTCAACTCGCACGAAAATTTTCCTGTCACATTTCCGTTTCATGCTTGAAACAAATGCCCGCGCGTGGCATAATAAGCGCCTCGGATGAAGGCCGTTGCGGCGGCACTGGAAGAGGGAGTTTCCTTGATGTCACAGACGATGCCGGAGGCGGCGCTCAACCCGGTCGAAGTGCCGCGCGAGATTTCGGGCGCGGCGACGCCGGAGGATCAAATCGCCGAGCCCAGTTTGCGCCCGCGCAGGCTCGACGAATACATCGGCCAGCCGAAGATCACGACCAACCTCAAAATCTTTTTGCGCGCGGCGAAGGCCCGGCGCGAGTCGCTCGACCACGTGCTGTTCTTCGGCCCGCCGGGGCTCGGCAAGACGACGCTCTCGCAAATCATCGCGCAGGAGATGGACGCGCCTTTGAAGTCCGTGAGCGCGCCCTCCATCGAGCGCGGCGGCGACCTCGCGGCGGTTTTGACGAACCTCCAAGAGGGCGAAGTCCTCTTCATTGACGAGATTCACCGGCTGAAGCCGCAGATTGAAGAAGTGCTCTACCCGGCGATGGAGGACTACCAGCTCGACATCATGATCGGGCAGGGCACGGCGGCGCGCTCCATCAAACTCGATTTGCCGAAGTTCACCTTGGTCGGTGCGACGACGCGGGCCGGGCTCATCACCGCGCCCTTGCGCGGTCGCTTCGGCATCGTCTTCCATCTCGATTTTTATTCGCGGAAGGACTTGGAAATCATCATCCACCGTTCGGCGGAAATCCTCGGCGTGGAGATTGAGGCGTCGGGCGCGACCGAGTTGGCGCGCCGCGCGCGCGGCACCCCGCGCATCGCCAACCGGCTGCTCCGGCGCGTGCGCGACTACGCCGAAGTCTTGAACGACGGGCGCATCACGCGCGAGGTCGCGCGGCGCGCGCTCGACGAGATGGAGGTTGACCGCTTCGGCCTCGACGAGATTGACCGGAAGGTCTTGACGACCATCATCGAGAAGTTCGACGGCGGCCCCGTCGGCGTCGGCACCATCTCGGCCTCAATCAGCGAGGAGCGCGAATCCATCGAGGAGATTATCGAGCCCTACCTGATTCAAATCGGCTTCCTCAACCGCACGCCGCGCGGGCGCGTCTGCACCCCCGCCGCGTACAAGCACCTCGGCTTCACGGTGCCGAAGCTGCGCGAGGTGGCGTCGTAGGATTTTAGATTTCGGATTTTAGATTTTGGATTGAAGAGAGACGGACTCTCTTTGAATCGCAAATCTAAAATCTAAAATCCAAAATGGTTTGGGTTTCGGTCTCGTTTCGGCGGGGCCGAGAAGCGCCGGGGGGGGG